>MPMZ01000100.1 GCA_002238765.1 Nitrospira sp. bin75 | reverse complement strand
AGCGTTCGGGGGAGACAATGTCACGTACATGTTGGATTTGTAAGTCCGGCCGGCCGTCGAAGCCGTTTGTATTGGGTCAACCCCGTTGCGCGCTGCCGATATAGTCAAACAGGGCCTGTTTTGTGGTAAAGGAATCACGAGACTGCAGGTGTTTGCTGTTTTGGAGTTCGACAATAAATGAGCGATCATCATACTCAACGATCGGAAAGCCTTTTCTCTTCAGGTGGGCCATCACGCCTTTCATTAACGCGACTTCTTCAGAATACTAATACTGACAAAAGACACAGTTGAGAACGTCTCCCTGTTCATGGTGGGCTCGTCGTGCCGCATGTCAATAGCTTAATCGGTAACTGGACATCTGGAGTTGTTGTGTCTTCATCACGGGATTTCTATGAGAGAAAAGTGAATGGAAAATTGTGGCATGCAATAAGGGCTGCATAAGGTTATCCTTTTCTTACAAGAAACATTTTTTCTACAGGGAGCTGCGTAGCCTTGTATAGAGGCCAACAAAGTTCGTTGACGTACCAACCAGGATTTCTCGCGCGCCTGATTGTACCCAAAGCACGCTGGCGGTTGTCGTTGAAAGATGCCTTTATCATTAAACGCGATGGGAGACAATGGAAAGTCTCTTTTGTCTCAGTCAAAGACGCTAATATCAGTACCCATCTGCTATGGTGGAAGAAACTCATTGTCCGCACCGATGGTGACAAGGCAGTATTTCTGCCTGGCTTATCAAGCTTCGCTGCCTCGAAGTTGCGTAACGCGATTGCGAGACGGGTCTGTCAACGTCTGCTCATTGAAGTAGACGAAAAAGAAATAACGAGAAGGTTGGATAAGTTTTACAGACAGAAACAATATTTAGCCAACCGCGACGTGGGTCGCTGGTGCAAAGAGTATCCTGCCACCCACCAAGTGGACCACGCCTTGCAACATCCTCTGTTTGATCAAAACGTTGTGACTTCTGATTTATCGCGTTTGTTCGTTCAAATCGAAGATTTACTCGGTAAGCGTACCAAACTGCACGAACATAACGAAGAATTTATAAAACAGGAACGAATACATCAGGCGGATTTCTTTGAACGTGTAGAGAAAAACCCTCTCACAAATGAACAGCGACGAGCGGCAATTGTTATGGAAGATCATCATTTGCTGATTGCCTCCGCAGGCTGTGGTAAGACCTCTGCTATCGTCGGAAAAATCGGCTATGCTCTGAAGAAAAATTTCTGTGCCCCATCACAAATCGTTACACTCGCTTTCAACAAAAACGCCGCGAATGAATTGAGACAAAGAATTAACGAGCGGCTTGGTGATTTGAACGGTCATGAGATTAAGGTGGAAACTTTCCATGCTCTCGGTCTGCAATTTATCAGCGAGGCGAAGGGCATAAAACCCAGAGTTGCAGATTGGGCAGTTAATCTTGGTGAAAATCCCGGACAGGTCGTAGAAAGACTTGTCAGCGAACTTTGCAAAGCCAACCCAAGTTTTGTCGCTCACTGGGCGAATTTTCTTTCGCTTTTTCATTGGGAGATGAAACCTTTGCATTTCTTTCACAGTCGGAAAGAATATGAACTATATCTGCTTGCAATTCGTGCTGCACGGTTGGCAGGAAATGAAGTAAAAGTTCGTACCATCAAAGGCGGTTATGTACGCTCTCTTGAAGAATGTGCCATAGCTAACTGGCTTTATGTAAACGGCATCCAATACGAACATGAAAGAGATTATGAGCACGATTTGGCAAGCTTGGACCACGGCCAATACAGACCTGATTTTTACTATCCCCAAATAGACGTTTACCATGAGCATTTGGCCTTGGATCAAAATGGAAGACCCCCGGAATTTTTCTCGTCAGATTATATTGATGGCGTTCAGTGGAAACGTCAGATGCATCAGCAGCATGGTACGCAATTGCTTGAGACAACTTCGGCGATGTTTCGCAACGGCACTATCTTCGATCGTCTGGCGGCAGGGCTAAAAAGATATGGAGCGTTTGAAGAGGTAAGACCACCTTCACCCCAAAAAATCATCGAACGGATATCAGAAGATTATACGACACCTCTCTACTCTTTGATGCGAACGTTCCTTTCACACTGGAAATCCACGGGAGCAACAGAAGAAGTTCTACGTTCCCGTCTTGTCGACCTCAGTGGTTTTGAACGACTTCGAGCGGAGGCGTTCCTTAACGTCATTATTCCATTGCGAGAAATCTACGATAGGAAATTGCGCGACAACAATGAACTGGATTTTGATGACATGCTGGCCCAGGCATCTGACGCATTGCGAGACGGGCGCATGCGGCATCCCTACAAATTGATTTTAGTTGATGAGTTTCAGGATATTTCGTGGTCACGCGCGGAGATGTTACGTGCCATGCTGGAGCAGAATCAGGATTGCAAGTTATTTGTGGTAGGAGATGACTGGCAGGCGATATATGGCTTTGCAGGCGCAGACGTTTTGATCATGACAAATTTCCGCGACGAGTTTGATGTCGCCGCGGAGGATCAACTTACCCAAAATTTTCGGTCCAACCAAGGCATTGTCAACGTCGCTTCATGGTTTGTTCAGAAAAATCCAAGTCAGATCCCGAAAGAAATTCGTGCCGGTGATTCCCTGTGTGAAGGTGTTGTCCACGTCGTCTACTATCAACGTGACGAGCACATTTGGCCGCTTGTAGAGGTAAAGTTAAGTGAGATTGTAGCGAACGGCGGCACGGGGAAAAAGTCTGTTTATATTCTGGCGCGCTATAACAGCTTATGCTTACCGCAACCACAACTGCTCAAGTGGCGAGAGAGCTATAGTGAACTTGATATTCAATGCATGACCATTCATAAATCCAAGGGGTTAGAGGCAGATTACGTTATTGTGCTGGGAATGAACTCAGGTCGGCACAGCTTTCCCTGTGAAATTGAGGATGATCCGATATTGAAATTGGTCATGCCCAGAGTGGAGCCGTTTGAGTTCGCCGAAGAGCGGCGACTCTTTTACGTCGCCTTGACGCGTGCTAAGCGGAAAATCATTTTGCTTGCGCAACATGATCGCCCTTCTCGCTTCATCAAGGAAATCATTGACAGCGGAAATGGCTCGGTCATACTTGAACGAACCGACGCACAAGGGAAAACATGTCCCTATCATCTATGCCCAAAGTGTGAAACAGGATTTCTAACTGAAAGGAGAGGCCCTTTTGGCTTGTTTATGGGTTGTTCAACGTATCCTCTCTGCTCGCACACGCAGCAAACCTCAACGCAAGAGAGGCCAACCTCATGAACGTCAGAACGTCTCCTGAAGTCCATGTTCTCGCCGTTGAAGACAAAACGGTTATTCTGGTCGGGACGGTTCACGTGTCCCGGGAGTCCGCGGATCTGGTTCGTGCCGTCATCGAAGAGGAACGTCCGGATGCGGTTTGTGTGGAATTGGATGCCCGCCGGTACGAAGCCTTGTCCCAGCAGC
>MPMZ01000099.1 GCA_002238765.1 Nitrospira sp. bin75 | reverse complement strand
AGCCGCAGAGCAACACTTCACGATTTTTATCACCGCAGATCAACAGTTGCGCTATCAACAAAACCTGACCGGCAACCCTCTCGCCATTATTGTTCTTCCAACAAATCAAGTGCCAGTAGTGCTAAACCTGCTTCCTCGTATCCGTGAAGCCATCGCCGACATTCAGCCAGCGACGATCATTGAAGTTCCCTTGCCTTCATCTCTAGGCCAGTAGGCTTTCCCGTCAAGGCGACAGTTCGACAATCGAGGAGTCGGCGTTTCGGTTCATGCCCCGGGGTGTCCGCCATAAGAGGATTCCCCTTCAGTTAAATTACATAAAAATACGTATAAAAGTAGGTGGATATAATGTGGGATAAAGAAACCGTAAACTAAATAAAATCAATAAGTTATAAGCATATGTGGCGCTGGCCTCCGGCGCCGGACCCCTGGACGAGCAAATGGACGGCCTACTGGTACATGGCGAGAATTTCCAGGCGTTGAACCTGCTGCAGGCACGATACCAAGGCCAAGTGAACTGTATCTATATTGATCCACCGTATAACACTGATGCTTCCGAAATTCTCTATAAAAACGGATATAAAAGCTCTTCATGGCTTTCGTTCTTAGAAAATAGACTCGCAGCGTCGAAGAAATTTCTTGTCAATAACGGAATCATGTGTATCACTATCGACGATTTTGAATTTCATCGTTGCAAATCGCTTTTGGAAGGGGTGTTCTCCCGTGAAACGTTGCTTGGAGTGGTAGCCATAAAGAACAACCCCTCTGGACGGTCTACAGGCAAAGGATTTTCAAGTGCACATGAATATGCCCTGTTTATTGGTAATAACGAAGATGTGACCATTGGAAGATTGGCACATTCGGACCAACAGCTTTCGAGATATAAATTCGACGATGAACAAGGTGCATACGAGTGGGTCAATTTTAGAAAACACGGTGGGGCGAATGCCAACCGACAAGCGAGGCCCAAACTGTTCTATCCAATTTTTGTCTCAGAGAAAGACGGCGTACGATTTCCACAAGCAACATGGAACAACGAAACGAATCAGTGGGACCTGGATGAAGCTCCACGTTCGCATGAAACTATTCTGTACCCTTTATCCCCTGATGGTTCGGAGAAAACTTGGAAATGGGGGCTGGAGACAGCAAGAGCCATGCCTGAAGAATTTTGTGTCAAGCCAGACCAAACCAAGCAACTGGGAGTTTATCGCAAATCCAGACTGAATGAGCAAGGCACTCTTCCTCTGACTGTATGGGACAAAAGTGAGTACTCGTCAACAGAACATGGCACGAACCTTCTCTGTCGGTTGTTCGGAGAATCTGAAAAGTTTTCTTTTCCTAAGTCGGTTCACGCAACCGTCGATTCACTTCGTGTTTCAAAAGCATCAGAGAACGCTCACGTGATGGACTTCTTTGGTGGGTCCGGGACTACAGCACACGCGGTAATCGAATTGAATCGAGCGGATGATGGAGACCGTCGGTTCATTCTCGCGGAAATGGGAGATTACTTCGACGATGTGACCGTACACAGAGTGTTAAAGGCCGCTTATTCCAAAGCGTGGAAAGCCGGGAAGCCCATTGATCGGGAGGGCGTCAGTCTGCTTACAAAGATAATTCGTCTCGAATCTTACGAAGACACGCTGGACAGCCTGGAGGTGACGCCGCCGGACTCTGCGCAACAGGATTTGCTGAAAGGCAATCCCGCACTGGCGGAGGACTATCGGCTGCGCTATGCGTTGGGCGTGGAGACATCCGCGAGCACCTGTCTGCTCGGCAAGAACTTCGCCGATCCCTTCGCCTATACCTTATCCGTGGTACGCGACGGCACGCGACGGGAAGTGCCCGTAGATCTGCCCGAAACCTTCAACTACCTGCTCGGCCTGCGCCTCGAATCGCGCCGCCTGATGGACGGTGTGCTCGCCGTCACTGGCACGGATGCCGAGGGAAAGCACTGCCTGATCCTTTGGCGCAACCTGAACGAAACCGACAACGCCGCCATGGAAACCTGGTTCACCCACCACCGCACCAAATTCACCGAATCCCTCGACATCATCTACGCCAACGGCGACCACACCCTGAACTCCCTGAAACAATCAACCGAAACCTGGACTGCACAGACCATCGAACCTGTTTTCCGTGAATTGATGTTTGAGGAAACTGAATGATGGCTGAGAAACGCGATACGCCCGCCGAGCATCTCACGTTTTCGCAGTGCTACGGGTACGAGCCTTTGCCGGAACCGATGAGGCTAGAACACATTTCGGAAGATTTGCGACGAGAAATCTGGAATGCTGTCCGTAAGTTCTTACTCCTTGATGCTCGTATACCTTATTTTTCTGTTAGAACAAAGAGATTTATCGAGCGGGTGCTCGGAACATTTTTAAAAAGATCCGAAGATGAAATTCCTACTGATTACGACACAGCAATGACTATGTTTAGAAACCATCTATTTCAAGCAAAATTCAATAAATTCTTGGATTTGGCAAAAATAATGATCAACGATGAAGCTGCTTCAGAGGATTTCGTAAATCGTATAGCCGAGTCGTTCGAGAGACACGCCGCTTACAGGCTGGACACTTCACATCGTCCGTTCCAGGTTTCTCCTCGGAGTAGCAGAGAACAAGGAGAGGTGACACAGAAGGCCATCGAGACGATCCACCAAAGCAGCATGGAAGGTGCAAAAACGCACCTACGCCAAGCCGTAGAACACATCAATGCGCAGCAATACGCGGATTCTATTGCAGACAGCATCCATGCCGTCGAATCTGTCGCGTGCGTGATCGCCCAGAAAGAGAATGCAACTCTCGGGCAGGTGCTTGATTCTCTTGAAAGGGCTAAGCTGCTGAAACATCCGGCACTCAAGGAAGCGTTTAAGAAGCTCTACAGTTACACAAGCAACGAACAGGGCATCCGTCATGCCCTTCTCAATCAAGAATCTGCAGATGTCGGCTTGGATGAGGCTGTATTCATGCTCGGTGCCTGCGCGTCGTTCGCCGCTTATCTCGTGAATAAACACCGTCAGATGCAGAAACCGTAGGTCGGGTTAGCCGAAGGCGTAACCCGACATCACACTAATTTTCAGATACATCTGTCATGGCGATATTTGAATTTGTTTCTCATCTTCTTATTTTGCTCGGGGCAGTATATAAAGTCATTGATTGGACAAAGAGGAAAAACAAACAACGAGAGACAAGAAACTCTGTACGACAACTTTTCCAAGAATACCGTAATCGGTTACAAGAAATAGCTGTTGCTCAACAAACGACTGATCGACATGTTACTTATAAAACGAAATATGGAACACGTACGGGTGGAAGTTCTCATTCGGATGGGAACCAAAGAGGTGGCTCGGTTTCCTTGAACAGGTTGCAGGCTGTTGATAAGTGGCTCTCCGCTCTGGTTATGCCGCCGCCGGGATTGGCTTGGGCTGGTTGAAATAGACTTGGTCGGGCGTTTGCCCGCCAAG
>MPMZ01000016.1 GCA_002238765.1 Nitrospira sp. bin75 | reverse complement strand
GGCGACCAACCCCTTGTAGGTCATCGTCTTTCCAGGCATGCCGCCGAACAAGGCCGCCATGCGATCCACGGTATGAAAGAAGCCTATCACAATCGGATTATCCTGTCAAGTTAAATGGATAATTCCCTTACGTTTTGTTAGAAAAGTGGTCAATCTTGTCCTGGCGTGGCGTCGGCCATGTCGCAGAGCCACTCGACACCAAAGGACTTGTATACAGGGTAGGGTTGGGGTGGGCGGTCATACCTAATTCATTGTTTTGCAATAACAAACTGCACTATTTAACTTTCGTCGCTAAATTACAATAAGACGAAAATTCGGCACAGGCATAGGTAGATGGTGGCAAGGCAAACGTCGTAGATCGCATGCCTTAGACTATCATGCGTTCACGATTCAGCGCTGGCCACGAGATTACAGCTAATTTTTTGCCGCCGCTATCGACCGACCGGCCCGGCTGCTTATTCCGAATAATCCAGGGTCAGGCCGTGATGATCGGTGAGCCGGAGGCGTTCGAGGCGTGCATCGGCCACGTCGAGTAAGCGGGGCCAGAGGATTTTGGCCAGGGTGGGGAGGGTATCCGGCCGGTCGGACAAGTTCGGGAGTTCCGACACGTTCGTGCCCGACAGGTGGTTGAGGACCTGTTCCTGGACCCGCTCGTCTAACGCCATGATATTCGTGACGCGACCCGTGACGGGGTCAATCGGGCCTCGAAGTGTGACGTCCAGAGACAGGGGCCACGTTTCCACGTGGGACGCATCGGCGGTTCGCTTCACCGTCAGGGCAAGTCTGTTGCGTCAGCGGCGGCCTTTGTCCAAGCCTCCAATTTCTGCACCATGTCCGTGCTGATGTCATCACAGAAATCAATAATTCGACATCGGTCGAACAGCAAACCAGCGTCGCTTGAAGTTTTGTGCCAATGGAGCCGAGACATAGCCTCCGCAACGAAGAACATGCGCACAGGGATAAGAACTGGGGATGAGTGTAACCACTTCCTGCAGAATGAATCGGGCTGAAGCTGAGGGAGAGTATCCTTATAGTTCGTCCCGGTCTTGCACTGGCCAAAAGCAATAAGTTTCCCTGCCAGCCCGTCGGTAAAGTGTTTCCATACGACGATATCCAACTTGTCGTCATTTTCATTCGGCGGTGCTTCGTCACGGTTTACGAAGCCATTTCCCTCACGAATTTTTTCGCAAAGAGCATTGACTTTCCCTGGAAAATCAGCCGTTCCAGCCGCAGTGCCAAACACAAGGCTCTCGGCACGGGCACCTAGATACTCCCGGGCTGCTTCCGCGGCGAGTTCTTCGAAAAGGAGTGTTCCGTCAATATCAGCGTGAACCCGGTTGTCCTTCATGTTCAGCCGGGTTGCTAGGAGCAGATATTTGTAAATGGTGTGCCTATGGTTCTCGGCATCATGGTTGGCACGGAGTGTGTGTCCTTGTCTCGTGATATCAAATGGATAGCCATTTCTGCAGGCCCCTCCGCGTCGTTCAATCTCCACGTATGCCGCTTCGACAACCTTATCTGTTTCTTCTTCTTCCGGCACACCGTCAGAGTAGTCGTTGTCGTCAAGCCTGCCGAGTTGCTTGGATAGGGCGGTCACGGACATGAGATTTTCCTTCCAGCAAACCAACTCGGCATAGTCGGCAAGCTCGTGCTCGGATGCACGAGGGGATGGAGTCCCCGGCCACTTAAACATCAACCGTCCTCCGTGATGCGCTTCTTCTTGCCAGGATTGCTCTTGCGGTTCATCTCCTCGTAGAGGTCATCCGCGAGAGTCGCCACCGTACCGGCAATCCTGAGCAACTCTGTGGAACCGTCGTAGCCGGTGGAAAGCATGCCACGCGCCTTCTGAAGGTGTTGCTTTGCGGCGACTAAGGCCTCCGAAAAAACAATTGACGATGCACGGGTCGCCTCGAAGGCATCAGTGAGTTTACTGCCGCCTCGAAGAGCGGCGAGGGCCTCCTTGTTGCTCACGACTGCGTCGAGGTACCGAAGATGCGGGTTTTGTGTCTCGATTATCGGCGGTGTCTGCTCCCGTTTGCTGCCGTACAGCCAGAGGCAAAGCTCATGGAGTTCTTCTTTCTTCTCATTGGGCACAGGCTCCTGCTCTTCATCAGTTTCCGGTCGCAAGCCAATAAAGGTGCTGATGCCATCGTAGTCGAGGCCCGTGTAAAGATGAGAGAAAGAAAAATGGTTTCGCCAACGGTCGTCCCGCTGGAATACCTTCAGCCGCTCCGCTTGCTCAATGACCATCAGTCCACGGAAGAGTCTTTGAACGGTCTTGTGGGTGTCGCCAATCTGCCTGGCGATGTCTTCGAGTGTGACACCGAAATTCCTGTGCACGTCCGCGATGTATCGGGCTTTGGCGTAGCTGCTCCATTTAGCCGGTCCATTCACATGCTTGAAGCCGAGATAGCGCCAGGCGCTTTCGCGTGTGCCAGGCAATGTGGGAAGCGCTTGGAGCGCTTTCTTGGCGCTATTCGTGATACGGGGAACTTCTGCATTCAGGTCTTTGACAAGTGCAGGCTCCAGAAGGACTTTGACGGCGGCGAGACGTCGGTTTCCCTCAATGACAACGTTCTTTCTAGTCTCCTGCGCGACGATCAGGGGTTCATGGCGAAAGAATCCGCTGGCCGCAATGGACATTACCAATTCTTTTACATCCATTGCCTCCCACAGGACCTTTATTACTTCGGTTTCTGTCGATTTGTCAGTCAGGCCAAACTCAGGAAGCCGAGGGTTCTTGAGATCGAATGCCAGATCCGCAACCTTCATTGGTGTGATCTTTTCGGTATCCATTGAATCCTCCTCCCTAAGCCGACATGGCCTTGTCTTCGTGCATGTCGATTGACGCAACAGAGGCAGGAAGTCGAACATGGGAAGGTGCAATCAGGAGTTCTCTTGCCTGCTGTTTGCGTTGGAGACTGTATTGGAGTGAAAAATGTGAGATGACACACGTTGAGTAAATCTCCCTCATGAAAGGGGTATCGTCGTAGGACATCACCCATTTGAGTGTGCCTTGACGCTGTATATAACAGGCAAGATTTTTGTGATCCTGGTCCTTATAGGAGTTCAAATAAAGGCGGTTGCCGTTTGAGTAGTAAGGGGGGTCAAGATAGGCAAAGATACGTTTGCGTTCACGTCCACGGGGGAGATGCTTGACGAGGAAAGCAAGGGCGTCCATGTTGGTGATGTTTATCTGCTTACGGTGATACGATATGTCGAAAATGCGTTTCGCGAGGTTCTCTCGATTGAAACGAGCATCAATCGTCCATTTCCCTGTCTGTGTATAGCCACCAATAGGAGCGGCTCCGCGGAGAACGCCTGACCGATTACAGCGATTCACGTAGAAAGTGGCGAAGCCAAGTTCAAAGGGTTTCCTCCTGCCCGCACAAAGACAGATGTGTTGTTGTCTCCGCCACTCCTCAATGCTCAACGGAACAGACATGATAGCGTCGGCAAAACGCTGCGGCTCGTTCAGCACGGCTTGCCAGAAGGCGGTGATGCGATGATCCAAATCGTTCAGCTTCAGTTCCGTCACGACACCTTCGCGAAGGAGTCGCAACGCGGCACCTGCTCCACCGGCATACGGTTCGAAGTACGAACACCCAGAGAGACCGTTCAACTCGATTGTTTGGGCAAGTAATGGCGCAAGGGATACCTTCCCTCCTGGATACCTCAGTGGGCTGTCGTACCCCATATCCGCTTGGCCTTTCTGGATTTGTTTTTCGCTACGAAACGTCGGTCCGTAGTTAAGCTTCAGCCATTATGCTATTAGTGTCAGCAAGGACCACTGTCTCGTCAGCATCGCCTCCGTCTGGCAGGTCGGTCTCCACCTCGCACACGTCTAGTTTGCCAGCAACCACGTCCGCAATCAAGCGTATGTGTTATTCGCCTGACAACGCGATTTGGCGGCAATTGCCGTCAATGGAAGTATTGATGTCGTCTGTGGAAGTTGCCTGCATATATTTCATCTGTTTGTGTTGGCGGTCATGACCGATATCTCGGCTCATCGGTTCCTTCAGGAACCAAGGTGCGCCGCCGACTATTCCGAATAATCCAGGGTCAGGCCGTGATGGTCGGTGAGCCGGAGGCGTTCGAGGCGCGCATCGGCCACGTCGAGTAAGCGGGGCCAGAGGATTTTGGCCAGGGTGGAGAGGGTAGCCGGCCGGGCAGCCAAGTCCGGGTGTTGGGACACGTTCGTGTCCGTGAGATGGTCGAGGACCTGCTCCCGGACCCGCTCATCCAACGCCGCGATGTTCATCACGCGACCCGTGACGGGGTCAATCGGGCCGCGCACCGTCACGTCCAGGGCAAGGGGCCAGGTTTCCTCGTGGGACGCATCGGTGTTTCGGCGCACCGTCAGGGCATACCGGCGAGTCAGCAGGGCCTCGGCCGGTTCCGCATTGTCCCGCGATGCCGGGCCGTTCGGTTGCTGGAGTTCGGCCCACAAGTTTTCTCCTTCGCACAGCCGTATCGATGCGATGTCCCGGGTTTCGGGGCGCTCGCGGAATTTCCGCCACAGCACCAGGGCCAGGTTCTCAGGGGTAGGCACGAGCCGTTCAAAGTAGGGCATATCGAAGTTGAGGTGTTTGTGGTCGAACTCTTCGAGTACGTCCGTCACGATCTGTTTCAGGTCGTACAGATTGATGATCATGCCCGTGACGGGATCGACCCGCCCGCCGAGGGTCACTTCAAGCAGATAATTGTGCCCATGCTCCTGGAAGCAGGGGCCGAAGACCTGTCTGTTGCGCTCCTCGTCCCACTCGGCGTTGAAATACCGATGGGAAGCGGAAAACTCGATCCGTTTCGTGAGGGTCGATCGTGCCATGCTCGAATGAAGGAAAACCGGCTCTGAAGAAAAAGGCCAGGCGTTCCGCCTGAGAGGCTGGAACCCTGGCCTTGTTGAGGTCGAATTCGGTGAAGTCAGGTGCTGAAGGAACTGCCGCAACCGCACGTGCTCTTCGCTTGCGGGTTCTTGATCGCAAACCCGGAGCCTTGCAGGCTGTCGACGTAATCGACTTCCGCGCCGCTCAACATGGGAGCGCTTTGCGAATCCACGATGACTTTGACCTCGCCTTTTTCAATCACCGTGTCGTCGTCATCCATTTTGGATTCAAAGGACATCCCATATTGATAGCCGCTGCAACCGCCGCCCTTCACGTAGATCCGCAGTCCGACGATGTCCTCTTCTTCGTCGTGAATCAACTCTTTGATTTTCTCTTCGGCAATTGGGGTGATCGTAACCATGAATCCCTCCGCTCATATATGAGATGTTCGTGTTTCCCGGATTCCGCAATCCAGAATGTTCTTCTCTTAGCAAGTAATCATAACCACCACCCCGGCGGTTGTCAATTTGTATCGAAAGAAAAATCAGAAAAACATCAGGCCTGCAGGTCCTTCAGCCACTCTTCCCGCAGGGCTGGTGGGACTTTCGCCTCTGCCCTGTAGTGCTCATGGGTAATCCTGATGCCGGCGTCGGCCCCATCCTCCGCAAGGGCTGTCAGAAAAGACGGAGGAACCGCAAACCGCACAAAGTGCACCGCACTGATTTTGTCCTCCTTGCTGTGACCGGCTTCAAAGTCGGCAAACACGGCCTGGTCGTTGACGGTGAGCGCCAGGGTGTCCGGCCGGTCGAAATGTTGGAAGGAATCCAGAATTTCCTTGATGCGCTCCTGAGCCGTAATCTCAATCATCAGGGTCGCGCTGAGTTCGCCCGTGCGGGGAAGCAGGGCATTGTACACGTCCAGCTCATCCTGAATTTTCGACGGTTCGAAAATGCGTTCGGCGCGAACCATCTCCTGGACTTGAAACAGCAGCGTCCGTCGATTCTCGAAGACCAGCGTGACCAGGGGACCGGCTTCGATCCGGCGTCGTTTTTTGAGAGCGATAATTTTCTGCCGAAACGTCGCGCGTTGCGCTTCGTAGTCCGCGTGGGAGAGAAGATCGGATGGCGTCAACGGATTCATGAGGGCAGGTTGTACGCGTCGCGAACGATTTGAATGGGATGCCGGGTTCCGTTGGCCGGGTTCGTCGCCCCGGCCTGATCGAGTTGCAGCGCCGAAAGAGGACAGTCCGACGCCACCAGGTCGGGCTTGCAATCGGAAACGGCGCGGACGGCCTTCTGCGCAATCTTCATCGACCGATCGAAAAATTCCACCTTGGCGCCCCAGGAGCCGTCGTGGCCGGAACATTTTTCAATCACCTCGACCCGGGCGCCCGTGAGTTCCATGAGCTCTTTGGATTTAAAGCCGATATTCTGATCACGCAAATGACAGGGCACCTGGTAGGCGATGCGCTTCGGCGTCAGCCTGAACTCCGTGGACAACGCCCCGTCTTTCTTGAGCCGCATCAGATATTCACAAACGTCGAACGTGCGTTCGGCCAACAAGGTCATGTCGCGCGTCGGCACCAGGTACGGATATTCCCGTTTGAACATGAGGCTGCAACTGGGCGTGGGAACGACGAGGTCGTACCCTTGTTGGAGATACGGCAGAAACAATCGCAAATGGTGCGTGGCCGTCTGCGCCATGGTCTCGGTATCCCCGAGATCAAAGGACGGCATGCTGCAACAGCGTTGTCCCCGGGGCACGACGACCTCCACGTTGTTCCTGACAAGCACCTGCACCGTCGCCTTCCCGATATCGACGGCCTGATAATTCACCATGCAACCCGGGAACAGCACGACTTTATGCTTGGCAACCGCGGGTTGCAGCGCCGGGCCGCGTGTGCGCCACCACGCGGGAAAATTTTCCCGGGAGAAGGCGAGCACCTGCCGGTCCCGGTGCAGGCCGATGACCGGTTCCAGCAGGGTCCGTATCCACGGTGTCGAGAGCATCCAGTTGGTCAGCGAGGCCGTCAGGCCGCCCAGTTTCCCGATCAGGTCCGTCTGAATCAGCAGGCGATCACGCAAGGACGCGCCCTGTTCCTTGACTCGTTGCTTTTTCCATGCGGCCATGAGACGCGGGAAATCGATCCCGTAGTCATGAGGCGGCGTGTACGGGCAGTGGTTGTAACAGAGCTTACAGTAATAACATTCCTTCTCGACCTGCTCGTAATCCGGGGCGGTCAGGCGGGAGACGTCGCTCTCATATTCGTCGATCCGGTCCAACAGCGTGTTGAAGGACGGGCAGAGGTTGAAACAGCGACGACAGCCGTCGCAGACGTCGAATATGCGGTTCGTCTCTTGGACGAGATCGTCCCGCGTCCAGTCAGAGGAAATGAGGTGCAGGCTCTTCAACGGAGATCGTCACGTTCTCGTTTCCCTTCCCCTCCTTTGCCTGCCCTGAGCGAAGTCGAAGGGTAAGGCGGGGCGAAGGGGAGGTAGAGGCATCTATTCCCCTCTTTTGTAAGGAGGGGTAGGGGAGGTAGAGGCATTTGCAGTCACCCGACGTTCGGACTCTACCCCTCCTGGCCTCCCCTTACAAAGGGGAGGGAAGAGAGAAGAAGGTCCGTGCGGGGCTCCTCCTCTCAGGCATTCTATCAACGGAGTGAACACATACAAGGCTTACGCGTTGCCTAACGATTCCAGCCCTTTGGTGAAACGGTTGGCGTGGGAGCGTTCCGCCTTGGCCAGGGTCTCGAACCATTCCGCCAATTCTTCAAAGCCTTCGTCCCTCGCGGTTTTGGCCATGCCCGGGTACATTTGCGTGTACTCGTAGGTTTCACCTTCAATGGCTGCCTTGAGGTTCGATTCGGTGTTCCCGATGGGTTCACCCGTGGCGGGGTCGCCGACTTCCTTCAGAAAATCCAGGTGCCCGAAGGCATGGCCGGTTTCGGCTTCGGACGTGTCGCGGAACAACCCACCGACGTCCGGATATCCTTCGATATCGGCGCGACGCGCAAAATACAGGTACCGGCGATTCGCCTGGGATTCGCCGGCAAACGCGGCTTTCAGATTGTCATGGCTTTGTGTGCCCTTGAGACTCTTGCTCATAAGATCCTCTTTCGTATGAATAGTGATGATGAAATGAACCGGAGCCGGCAACGTCTGACCGGCTCAAACAATGAATATGCTATCACGATAGTGTATTGCGCGTAGGGGCCGGCGCGTGCCGGCCCTCTTTCCTTACATGCCCAGGCTAAACGATCTGGTATATCCCAGGGAGATGCCGACTTCGTCAACGTCAAAATCGTTTGGCACATAGGCGGTGGCTTCAGTTGCCCCGTCACCGCCGGCGTAATCCATGCTCCAATTGGAATAGTGGATGCGCACGTCGAAGCGATTCGTGCTGCTTCCGAACTCCAGGCCGCCTCCAATGAGCCAGGGAACGGCATGGCGCGTTTTGCGGGTGACGCCGCGAATGGCGTCATCACCAACTCCACGATTATCAAAGGCAGCTTCAAACGTCGCGTCCAGCCACTTTACCCCGGAAATCAGGTACACCGAGCGGCCTTCGCCCAAGAAGGCAAATCCCTGGGGTACGTACCCCAATCGTGCATTGAACCCGAGGCTGTGGTTCTTGTCCACTTTCCATGCTCCGGGAAAGACGTGTTGAGAGGGAATGGGGTTTGTGTCACCCGTGTACGTGCCTTCGAAAAAGCCTTGCACGGCATTGGAGTAGACCGCACCCTCCACCTCGCCCGAAAGGTACACCTGGTCGGACAGGAACGCGCGATAGCCCAGGTTCGCCGAGAACGCGTTGAAGCCGTCATTGGCGCTATCCTCGCCCGCGATCACACTTCCATCCTCCAGAGGCGGGGCGAGAACACCGGCGTTGTAGTGGACGCTCTTGGCATAAGTCGCGTCGGCAAGCTCATGACCGAACCTGACCCCCACAAACAAGCCTTCCGTGTCGTTCGCCCACGCGCTCGGCGCGAACACCGCCGCCGACGCGATAAGCAACAAAATAACAATGGTCTTATGACGCAACCACATCACGTACACTCCTCCTTCCATGTTTCCTATCTCAAACCGATCCGCTTAAAACAGACCGGACGCGTGCCCGGACGATGCCATGAAAAACAACATGGGAATCGACAGCAACGTGTTGGTCCGTGACGCCAGGAGAGCCATGCGGGCGGACTGTTTCTTCTCGTCGGCCGAGGCTTCCTTCAGCCCCAGTACCTTTTTCTGGTTGGGCCAGATAATGCCCCAGACGTTCAAGAGCATGATAGTGCCCAGCCACGCCCCCATCCCGATGACGGCATCCTGTCCCTGCAGGGCGAAAGCCGAGCCGAACCGGCCCTGGTTCATCAGGAGTGCGGCACCGAACAGCCACGTGGCCAGGGCGCCCCACCGGAACCACCAGAGCGCATTCGGGACCAGATGTTGAAAGGCCTCCGCCTTGGTCTCGGGTGTGACTTTGCCCAGGAAGGGAACTTGAATGAAATTGAAATAATACAAAATACCGATCCAGGTGATGCCCGCCAGAAAATGTCCCCAGGCTAATAAGGTTTCCATGATATATCCTTTTCGGGTTGAGTTCAGTTCAGTGTAAAGTCCGTTGAAAATTAGACAAGCATTTTCACCACAAAATACAGAACGACGGTCAGCACGAATCCTGCGCCTATCGTTCCAGGGATCGAGTCGAGTGGATTCATGGTGTCCTCCTTTATATTGGGCGATTTTTTGTCTGAAGGGAGGGGCTTCGCTCGTCGCAAAAGCGATGAGCCGACGCCGCCGTGGCTGACAAATACCCTATCCTATTCCATGGTCAGACTTCAAGGGAGCGGCCCCTCGCTCCGTTCGCCATAGGGAGGCAGGGTGGTGAGGCGATGATCCTCTACGGCGCCGCCGACGGTGAAGTGATACAAGGATTGAAATCGCGTGTCGGGATACCAGCCCAGCACGCGATGCACGGGATCATCAAAAAAACACCCGATGCCGGTTGAACGGACGCCGGCCGCTTCCGCTTCCAGGTACAGCACCTGCCCGATAAGCCCCGTCTCCCAAAATAGGCGTTTGTAAAACCACGGTCCATGTTTTTCCAGGGAGGCCTCGAACTCCGCAATCATCCCCAATGAAAACGTCCCGGCGCCCGCGATCTCCTGGTGGCAGCTTACCTGCGTGGCGATCCGTTGGGCGTTTCCGTCTTCCAACAAGTACAAGGGAAGCGATGCGGGACAACCCTCGGGAACGGTCCAGGCGAATTGCTCATGCATGGCTTGTTGAAAAGTGGCCTTGAGAGCCGGGTCGGCGTTTCGCAGGAGCATGTACATGCCGGGCAGGAGGCCGTCGACGCGATGTAGGAACAGGGCCAGGTGGATGGTGGGGTCCCACGGCAGCGAATCCCACGGCATGGGCCGTTGGGCGACTGGTCGATCCGCGTGCGGCATGACGCGTTCCAGCATCGTGAAAAATTGTTGTGCGGAAATCGACGTTTTCCCGTCGAGCGCCACCGCGCTTCGTCGTTGATGAATGATTTGATGCGCGGAGATCGTGTCTGCCCGGGGATCAGGAGGAGGCGTCCGTTCCGGGAACGGGGCAGGGGAGGAGGACAATCCAAGTTCCGGTTGCCCCATCGAACTTTTCCAGGAGGCCTTGGTCACGTCATCGATGATTTCCCAGGGAACGGGGTTGTCCCGGCTCAACCGGTTCGCCTTGCCGCGCCAGTCTCCCTGTTCCCAATGCCGGAGTACGGCCTGATCAATCGTGGATGGCAGGGATTCCTTTTGTGGGGGGGATAGGGGGGGTAGAGGAGTTGAGTTAGGACAGACCACGCACAGCAGTTCGGGTAATTCGGGTTCGGTCCGGTCGAATTCATGCAACCGGTTCAAGCCGAGCAGGGCGCCGATTGTCCGGTCATCGAGCCCGGCGAGCAGAAAGACCCGCCACCCGAGAACGGCTCCCGCAATCCGTAGCGTGCCCAAGGCATGGCCGACGTCGTGCTGGCAGTAGCGAAACGCGCGTTCCCCGTACTTCCACGCTTCCCGCCAATGGATCGAACTCAGCCCGACGAAAAAGGATTGCGGGGGAAAGGGTTGGAGGAGGGCTTCGATCTCCTCGTTCGAACCCTGCCACCGGTGCTCCAGGCCGTGTTCTTTGGGGGCATAGTGATAGAGTCCCGCCTTCAGCGGAAGATCGGCGGTTTCTCTGATCAGGAGATAGCCTTCCGTCGGATGCAGATTGCCGCTGGAAGGATTGCTGCGTAACGCCCAGCGATTCCCCCCGTATTCCTTCCACGCCGTGATGGAGAGCCCGTACTCGAAGAATCGGGAAAGACTGTTCAGGGTCAAGGGTTGGGCAGGGACCGGTTGCGAGGCAAAGAGCGATTCATAAGCAGGCGAAACGGGCTCGTCGTCGGCCCCGAGCAGCGGCAATGCAAACAACGGCGCTCCTTCATAGCGCCGGAAGGGATCGGGCTGGTTGGCCCAGTCCATGTACCCCAACGCGCGGGCATACCGGTTGAATTCGTGCTTGGTCTGCTCATGGTAGTGCTTCACGACGTCGAGGGGTTTCATCGGAGGTGGATTCTACCGCCCCGCACGCCTCAGGACAAAGCCTGGGATTCCGCGTCCGAGGCGATTGGGCGAGGATTGTATGTGTTCAGTCATTCGTTGACACTTTCGGCTTTTTCCTTCCCCTCTTTTGTAAGGACGGGAACTTTTTCCGAAGAGGGAAAAGTTGGGAGGTAGAGTCCGAGGATAGCACTGAAAGCAGATGTTCGAGCACACCATCCAAATTGTTCAGCACCTCATCATTCGTGTAGCGAATGACTTGAAGACCCAAGGAACGTAAATGCCGTTTCCGCTGCCGGTCTTTTATTCGTTGGGCTTTTTCGGCATGAACGTCGCCATCGATTTCAACCACGAGTGACTGTCCCGGACAAAAGAAGTCGACGATAAACGGACCGATGGCATGTTGCCGGCGAAACTTGACTAAGTGACATTGTTTGGAACGGAGTTTGGGCCAGAGAAGCTTTTCGGCAGGAGTCATGTCCCTCCGAAGTCGCCGTTTCTGAACCAGAGTTCTTTGGAATCCTTGTTGTGTTCGTTGATCGTGCGCCATGGCTATTCGGCTCTACCCCACCTGCATTCCCTCTTCGGAAATGCGCCCACTTACAAAGGGGAGGGAAAAGATGGCCCTTCTTTCTGGTTTCCACTTTGTGGGCGGTTCCTCATTCTGTCAACGCCTGTCCTGAGCCTGTCGAAGGGAATGACTGAACATGTACAAGGGTGACTCTGGATTTTCGTTCTACAGCGTGCTAATGTGGTGCCTCTGATTCACACGTCAGAGGGTTCAGGACGGAGTCTCACTGACTCACTCATTCACTTACTTACTTACTACAGACTTACTTACTACAGGAGGCCCTACGTTATGCCGTCAACAGAAGAACGGGTTAAAACACTCATTAACGAGAACCTCAAAGTCGATGGGCAGCCGTTGAATCTGCCGGATGATCTGAATACCTGCCTCACTGAACTCGGCGCGTCTTCTCTGGATGTTCTTGCGTTCGGGAAAGTGGTCGCCCGGGAGTTCAACATTTCGTTTACACCCGAAGATTGTCCGAAGGCTGACACCGTACGGAAATTGATCGACTTTATCGATAGCCGCACCGGTTGAACATCGTTCCGTCCGGCGGCGCTTTTCAGCGGGCGAGGTGCAGGGCTCGGCAACTTGCTCCGATTTTTCTATGACTTTATAGCCCATGTGGGAGATCCCCGAGCCGCGTTCGGTGTGCGAAGTCCGTCTCGACGAGGACACGGTCACGACCCTGAGGCGACACGGGAATCCCGACGGTCCCCGGCTCGTGCTGAGCCACGGGAACGGGCTGGCGATCGACCTCTATTACCCGTTCTGGTCACGGCTCGCCAGCGATTTCGACCTCATCGTCTATGACCTCAGGAACCACGGCTGGAATACTGTCGGCGCCCGCGAAAAGCATAACGTTCCGACCTTGATCCGCGACCAGGAACGTATTCTCGAAGCCATTGACCGGCACTACGGGGCCAAACCCGCAATCGGGGTCTTTCATTCCGCTTCGGCCCTGGTTTCTCTCTTTTTATCCGCCGACAGCAACAGCCTGGCGGCGCAGATCCTGTTTGATCCCCCGTTATGCAAACCCGGCGCCAGCCAGAGACAATTTGATGATGCCGCCGAACGCGCCGCCGCACTGACCCGGCGACGCGCGTCTCGGTTCCCAAGGCAAGAGGACTTTATCGAACTCCTCAGCTATTTACCGGCTTTCACCAGAGTCGTGCCCGGCGTATTGGAACTCATGGCGAGGACGACGCTACGACGGTCCGCGAACGGGCAGGATTATGAACTCCGGTGCCCTCGTGAATACGAGGCCCAGATCATGGATTACGTCAGGAGCTTTTCCCCGTTGGTGGACTTGGGCATGTTGCCCTGCCCGACCAAAATCGTCGGGGCCGACCCCACCCTGCCGTATGCCTACCTGCCGACGGTCGACTTCGGGCACATGATGACGGTGGAGTATGACTTCCTGCCCGAGACGACACACTACCTGCAACTCGAAGCCCCGAAGGCGTGCGTGGCGGAGGTCCGGGAATTTCTCGATCAGAACGGCTTGTTGTAGAATTCCCCCTTTTTTTGTAGCCGCACCATCCCTGTTTCATGGGGCAAGGACCCGTTAGGGGTAGCTTCAGTGGAGCGAATGACGAGCGTATAGTGTATCCTGTCGGACAGAGTAAAGAGTTCGTGACTTTTCAGGGGACAGTGTTGTAAAAGGGAGGAACGACGATGCATCGTCTACACCTTCGTCTACATGCCGTCCAACTCTTTGGGAGCAAGAGGGCCATGTCTCCGTTGACCGTTGACAAGAGGCAGGACTTTGTCGAACAGATTCGTGCCGTGAATCGTCGAGTCGCGTCTAACCTCCGCGACAAAAAGAAGTTGACGAAGAAAGACCTTGACTCCATTAAAAATCTCTTTTTGGATTACTATGAAATCTATATGCACGTGAAGCGGTCCGTCACGAGACCTGAAATACTTGATGAGAGCGGAATCATTGTTTCGACATTTGAGGAGTACGAACGACATTTTCGGTCATATTTGCAGTCAAACAATGATAAGGTTGTCGAATGGAGCCTGAACTGGATAGACCTTCTCCAAGAATTTCGGTGGCTTATCCTGATCAATGACGGGTTAGCCGACAAGCCAAACGCGGATGACAAAGTCTCTACCGATGTCGACGAATTTATGGCGTCATTGGATAAAGAGTGAATGGCCCCACAACCTACGCTTCGTATCGCGGGCATTCGTGGCGTCAGTCCTCGTTTTAAGCGATTGAAACGTAAGTTAAGTCCTGAGCCAGCCAGTCAATTAAGGCAGGTGCTCCACGAACTCATGACCGGCACCCTGACTCCTGGCAGGAATCTCGAAAAACTGCCGAGCTATGGCTCTCTTTATTCTGTCCGACTGAATAAGACGGCACGGTTAGTCTTTGAACTAGAGAAGGACCAAACGGTTTTCCTCGTGGCCGTCGGCAGTCATGACCTAGCTTACCGCCTCTCCTGAACAGACCTCCTCTTCCCAGACTCCTCCCTCTAGCTTTGTCGACCTGAGTATAGTTTTGCGCAGGTCGATGAGATGGTCTCCTCCCGCTTAATTCATTGACGTTGGGTGTGCCAAGATGGAGCGATTCACGACAACCATCCAGGCACAAAAGGGGACGACCATGAACGAGTTGACGACGATTGGGTTGGAGGTGGCCAAGCACACGTTTCAAGTGGTGGGTTGTGATCGCCAGGGGCACGAGGTGAGGCGCAAGGTGCTCCGGCGCGGCCAGGTGCGGGCGGACTTGGCGAACCTGCCGGCCTGTGTGGTGGGGCTGGTGCCCAAGCAGCACAGCAGCGGGGGCAAAACGGTGCTGCTGGGGATCAGTAAGCGCGGGGACCGCTATGTGCGGAGTCTGTTGGTCCATGGCGCGCGGGCCGTGCTGCGCCGGGCGGCACACCGCGAGGATCGGTTCAGTCGGTGGGTCACCCGGCTCAAGGAAACGCGTGGCACGAACAAGGCCACGGTGGCGCTGGCGAACAAGTTAGCGCGGCTCGGGGGGGCGGTGGTCCGCACGGAGACGCGGTACCGAGCGGCCTGAGGCACGGCCGGCTCAGGAAGAAGAGCGACAAGGCGGGAGCCGACCGTGCATTGCGACGACCCTGTGACGAGCGATGACACCACAAGTCAGACCGGCGTATCGCTACCCTGGCTCATCCGACGGCGGCTTGACGCCGATAGGTCGATAAGGACGATACGCGCGTACTTCATCGAGGCCAGAAGGGCGTGGCCCTTCGCCAACAGGCCGGATAGACGAGAGCAAGCCTGTCCCTGTCAGGCTCAAACAAGGTCTTGCAATACGGGAGGAGACCATATACGGGTGAGCGTAGCGTAATCCGACATGAACCATCGACCGTTGCGCGGGTTGATTGTCGGGTTGCCGCTTCGGTATCCGGACCCAGAAGATCTGGCGTTGGATGATCATGGATGGCGTTGTGAAGCGGATAACGCACAGCTTCGTTTCGCTCACTGCTGAGGGATGAAACGTAGCGGGTCGCAGGCTTTGATCGACTCACGACGCTTGTAGAACTCTACGAGCGTGGAGAGGTCCACCAACGTTAGCGACATCAGGTAGAGGCGATACGCTGGGGCAGGCATGTCTCTGCCAAAGTAAGGCTCCAGATAGTCAAGTATCTCGTCGATCCGCGATATCATCGCGTCGTAGAAGGCACGAATCTCATCCATCGAAGCCGCTGCCTTCTTCTCGGTTAGTGCTCGCTCAGGTTCCAGTGCCCAGTCGAGATATGGTGCCAAGTCCTCGAATGGTTCAGGCAACTCAAGCTCAGCCATGACCGCCCACTCTTTTTTGCTCCAAGAGACTGTCGCTCACGCGCCCCCTATAGAACCCACGTAATTCCCCACAATTTTGTGGAAGAAGCGTATTGCCACCTCGTTGTCCTGTAAGATCATATTCGTCTTGGTGCGGGAGGTAAGACCCTCGTATACGTTTTCCTGCGCGGCCACATCCTCCTGCAGCGTATCCAGAGTGAGACGCCTGAAATATTTCTGTCGAAGCCGTTCGCGTATGCTCACGGGTTCCCTGAAATGCATACGTATTTCCCATATTGTCCGATCGACGGCGAGTGGCCAAAAATTATAGCTTAAGCAGGCTGTCGAGCGGGTGATCTCTGCCAGATCAATCACGAAGTTAGGAAACACCATGTAGTGGTCCAGCTTGCCGATCATCTGCGGGATTCGGAATATAGGCGTTTGGAGAGCATCTGCGGACAACGCAATTCGGAGAGGCGTTAACGCCTGAGACGGCTGGTATGCAATCGAATAAACGCTGTGGTAGTTGTATAGATTGACAGCCTGGTAGCGGCAATTCCCCTTATCGTTACGCATGAAGGCGTCGCGCACAATCTGGCGGTGCAGGAACGGTAGGTGATAGAGTTCGTTTTGGCCGTCCTGAATAACCTTCCAGTTGGCGTTCACTTCAATCTTGTAGGTCCACATCAGTTTCATCTCATGGAACGGGCAGCCATCAAGTTGGTCGGCAACTCCACCCAGGTAGTCTCGCAACGTCTCGGCGGGGTCAGGGTCCAGATGAACGAAAATGAAGCCTGCCCAGACATCCGTGTTCACTGGCGTCAATCCGTGTTCCCGTTTGTCGAAGTTGAAGAAATTTTCTTCGTCGGGGACATGGATCAACGCGCCCTTGTCGTTGTACATCCAGTTGTGGAAATTGCAGTGCACACTACCTCGGCACGTACCCCGCTCATCCAGAATAAGCTTGTTGCTGCGATGCGAGCACACGTTGTGAAAGCCGCGCACGATGCCATCCGAACCTCGAATGACAAGTATGGAGACGCTACAGATGGCAATTTCACGGACAAAAAAGTCACCTGCATTCGGAATTTCTTCCACGCGGCCGACGTTGATCCACGTTCGGCGGAAGATACGGTCGCGTTCAAGCCGGAAGTGTTCTTCTGAGATAAAGGGCTCGGTGGGAACCGGCTCGGTCCCGAGGCCGGGATATTTTTCGGCCCACTGCTTCTCGCGCATGACGGTCTTCCTTCGTGGTTCTCATCGATGAGCTTTCTCGCAAGATTTTCAGTTGTTGAGATGAATGACAATCTTGGTATTTTAGGCAACCAATACTATATTCAATGGTCTGGATGTGCAATATAAAATGCAAGATAAGGAGCACCGACAATTGTGAAGAGTATGTCCATAAGAGGGGAGCACAGTTTTTTCTTGATAACAAAAGATGGACATGCCTCAAGAGTTCTCAAGACGTTGTCGTTGTTTATTTCCTATTCGGTATCTGGATCCAATGGCGACGGCGTTGGAACGGGTAGGTGGGGAGGGACACCCGGCGACGGGTTTCTCCCGCGAACAGACCCGCAAAGGAAACCGGGAGTCCCACCGCGTACGCCTCCGCAACCGCCTCCACAAATGCGCCGTCCGCGGTCTTCGCTGTTGTGTCGTCGTGTTCCGGGAGACTCGACAGAACGACCGGCGCCTCGCCATTGCCGGCAGTCCAAGCCGGTGTCGTGCGCTGACCAATCTCCACGACAGTCTCCACTCCCATATCCCCCAATGTGTGCACGCAACGGTCGGGGGCGCCCGGCTCACTCGCCTGTCGGTACCAGTACGTCGCGTCAAGCGTTTCACCCGGCACCACCACCCGGCCCGTCACGTAATTCACCAGGGTGAGCGACGGCGGTGCAATCGCGACGCCTTCCAGTGCCGCTTGCAGATCGTCGAGAGCCGCGGCCTGCGCCCCGATTTCCGGCAACCCGCCCATCAGCACACCCCGTGCCGCGGCAAATCGCAACCCGTCCTCCAAGCTGAACACTCCGGCCGCCTGCGCCGCGGCCAACTCTCCGAGGCTGTGTCCCATCACCACGCTGGGCCGAATCCCCACGCTCGCCCACAGCGCCGTGAGCGCGCATTCCAGCGCATAGAGTGCCGGCTGCATCCACGCCGCGTCGTTCGGATGCCCCGGCGCTTGACCGAACAGCACCTCCAGCAACGAGGCGCCCTGCGCTTCCCGCATGACCGCGTCGCAGCGGTCCAGGACCACCCGCACCACCGGCTCGCTCGCGTAGAGGGCCTCACCCATTCCGATCCATTGGCTGGCCTGGCCCGTATACGCGAACGCCACTTTGGTCGTTGCCCGTGGTTCTACTCCTTCATCAGCTTCCGCGAGCTTCTTCAGCCCGTCCCGCAGAGACGCGGCGTCGTGGAAGACCACACCGGCCCGGTGAGCAAAGTGACTCCGACCGACGCCCGCTGTCCATGCCATGTCCGCGAGCAGGGGATCAGCAGCGTCCTGGGCTGACACATCGCGCATGTCGAGCCATGAGAGGTAGTGTTTCGCCAGTTCCCGCAGGGCGACCTCTGACTTTCCCGACAGCGGCAGGAACCGCGTTTTGCGCGGGGTAAGTTCTTCTGTCGCCAATGGCAGGTTCGCTACGGACTTTGGCAGGGAAACGGCCACGGGCTGCGCCTCACCGGCGGGCTGATGCCGTGAACCCACACCGACGCCTGTCCCGTTTCCTTCCACAACCACGTGCGCATTCGTCCCCGAGATACCGAACGCACTGATCGCCGCAAACCGCGGCCGGTCGGGGTGCACGGGCCAGTCCGTCGCTTCGGAAGTCACGCGCACGGGTAACCGGTCCCACTCGATGTTGGGGTTGGGGTCACGGAAGTGCAGGTGCCTGGGAATGACGCTCTGGTTCATCGCCAGGATGACCTTGATCAGGCCCGCAACCCCTGCAGCCGGCTCCAGGTGGCCGATGTTCGTCTTCACCGAGCCGATCAAGAGCGGGCGGTCCGCTTCACGTCCCTGGCCGTACACCGCTGCCGCCGACTGCACTTCGATCGTGTCACCCAACTCCGATGCGGACCCATGGGCTTCCAGATAGTCCACGTCCGCCGGCGACACGCCCGCCCGGGACAGTGCCTCCTCGATGACCCGCTCCTGCACCGGACCATTGGGCACCGTGGGCCCCGCGCTTGCTCCGTTTTGATTGACCGCCGAACCGCGGATCACTCCCCAAATCCGGTCGCCGCCGGCCTTCGCCTCGCCGAGCCGCTTCAGGACGACCATTCCGCAGCCCTCGCCTCGCACGAAGCCGTCCGCAGAGGCCTCGAAGGTCTTGCATTCACCCGTCCGCGATAACATTCCCAAATCCGCCATCTCTCTGATGATCCCGGACGACAGGATTGCGCTCACGCCTCCGACGAGTGCCATGTTCACTTCGCCTCGTTGCAACGCCGCGACCGCGTGATGCAGGGCGACCAGTGACGACGCACAGTTCAGTTCCACCGGCATCGTCGGCCCCTCCAAACCCAGATGAAAGGCGACCCGCCCGACCGCCATGCTCGCGGCGGTGCCCAGATAGTTGACGCCGTCATCGCCCATTGCCATCAGGTCCCGGTACTCACTGGCGCCGATCCCGGCGTAGACCCCGGTGCGGCTGCCCCTCAACCGTTCCGGATCCATCCCGGCATCCTCGATCGCCTGCCAACTCGTTTCCAGCATCATGCGTTGCCGAGGATCCATCAGGCGCGCCTCGATCGGCCTGATCCCGAAGAAGCCTGCGTCGAATTTGTCGATCTCTTCCACAAATGCACCCCGGCAGTAAGCGGCGTACCCGGTTGGAATGTCTCGAGCGAGATCGCTCCAGGCATCGGTCCCCGTACGTCTGTCGGCCACCGCGTTCGCGCCTGCTTCGAGCAGACGCCAGAAGGCCGGGAGATCCGGAGCGCCGGGGAACCGGCAGGCCATGCCGATGATCGCAATTCCGTCGTCCTCGCGCAGTACTGCCGGAGGCGCCGCCTGCTGTGCCTGATGCGCGGGCGTACCGCCGATCTCGCCGAGTGCCTCGACCAGATGGCGGGCGAGCGTGGCGATGTCCGGGTAGTCGAACACGACGGTATTGGGTGCCGTGTACTCTTCGGCGAACGCCCGGTTCAGCCGGTTTCGCAGTTCCACGGCCATCAGCGAGTCCATGCCCAGGTCGAAGAACCCCACGGTGGGCGCGGGGGTTGACGGCAGCCTCAGCACCGCCTGCACCTCACGTTGCAGGAAGGCCACCAGCAGTTCCTCGCGCGCCCCTGCAGGCGTTTGCCGCAGCCGGGAAAGCAGGTCGCCCGACGCGGCCGCGGCATCGGTCTTGCCCTCCGTGGTTGCGGACAGCAGGTCTTCCAGCAGGGGCGGATGGTCCGCGACAGCCTCTGCAAACACCGACCAGTCTATGGACATCACTACGGAAGTCGTCGCGTCCTGGCGCACCAGCCTGTCGAACGCCTTGAGTCCCTGCTGCGGGGTGAACCAACCCCCGCCGAATGCCGTCTGTTGCCGGTCGATCCGCTCCCGTTGTTCTTCCGCTTCGCCGAGCCCAGACCAAGCCCCCCAGGCAATGGCCTGTCCGGGCAGTCCCAGCGCGCGGCGGTGACCGGCGAGTTGATCCAGGAATGCATTGGCCGCGGCGTGGTTCGCTTGGCCCGGATTGCCCATCACCCCGACGATGCTGGAGAACAGGATGAAAAAATCCAGATCCCGGTCCTCGGTCGCCCGGTGCAAGTGCCAGGCCCCGAGCACCTTCGGCCACAGCACCGTCTCGAACTTCTCCCAAGTTTGATTCCCGATCGCACCGTCCGACAACACGCCCACGCTATGAATCACCCCGCCGAGCGGCGGCAGGTCCCGGTCCATCCGCTCCAGCATGCGGTCCATGGCTGTCGCGTCCGTCACATCCGCCAATTCCACCCGGACCGTCACCCCGCGTTTCCTGAGTGCGTCGATCGCTTCTTCGGCCTCGGTGTCCGGTGCGCGCCGTCCGTTCAGCACGATCGTTCCCGCTTCCCGGTCGGCGAGCCAGTTGGCCATGACGCACCCGATGCCGCCCAGACCGCCGGTCACGAGGTAGGTCCGGTCTTGCCGCAACCGGCCGCTCTCGATCGGCGACGTGGCGAGGACGATTTTGCCGATGTGCCGGGCTGCGCGCATGAACTTCATGGCCGGCCCCGCTTCGGTCAGGGGCCACCGGCTGTGGATGATCGGTGACAATTCTCCCGCTTCCAGCCGCTTCATCACGCGCCTCAGGGCGTCTCCGGGCTCCGCGGGGAAATCCTCCTTGAGCACGTCCAGTTTCAGGATGTGGTAGGCCACGTCCGGCCGCGCCGTCGCCATCTGCTCCTCACTGTAGATGTCCACCCTGGCCAACTCCACGAACCGGCCGCTCTGCTTCAGGCAGGACAGGCTCGCGTCGATGAAGCCTTCTCCGGTCAGGCTGTTCAGCGCCACGTCCACACCAACGCCGCCCGTGGCGTCGAGGATCTCTTTGCCGAACGCGGTCGTGCGGCTGTCGAACAGGTGCGTCACGCCCAGGGACCGGAGATACGCCTGCTTGCGCGCGCTCGCGGTGGCGAAGACCTCGGCACCCGCGGCCTGCGCCATCTGGATGGCCGCCAAGCCGACGCCGCCCGCGCCCGTATGAATCAGCACCCGTTCACCGGCTTCCAGCCCCGAGAGATCGAATGACAGTACGGCCGATACGAACGCGGTCGGCATCGTGGCCAGCTCCGTGACCGGAACGCCCGCGGGTGCGCGCGTCACCATTTCCTCGCGTGTCACGGTCTCCGACCCGAAAGTGCCGAACGCCAACCCGACCACGAGGTCGCCTACCGAGACAGTCGAGACCTCGGCCCCCGTTTCGAGAACCCGGCCGCAGAATTCCCCGCCCAACAACCCGACGTCGATCAGGCCGATCGCGCGGAACACGTCCCAGAAGTTGAGCCCGGTCGCTCCGATGGCCACGCGCACGTCACGCGGTTCCAGGGCACGCGCCGGCAAGGGTTCCGCCTGCATTCTTTCGAGCGACCCGCCGGCATCGGGCTCAAGCAGCCAGCCTGACTCTTCCGGCAACATGAGCCGCTCCGTCACTGATCCGGCCCGAATCAGACGGGCGGCCTGACGGCGTCCTAACCGATAGGCGATATGGGTTTCGTGGTCGGGATACAGTAACTCATTGGCAAGCTCGGCCCGTGTCGCCGTCGCTTCGGGGTCCAGATCGATCATCCTCGGCTGCAAGTGAACGGCTTCCCGGGCCACCACCTTGCCGAACCCCCAT
Organism: Nitrospira sp. bin75; assembly: GCA_002238765.1. GTDB lineage: Bacteria > Nitrospirota > Nitrospiria > Nitrospirales > UBA8639 > Bin75. The sequence goes on along the minus strand of MPMZ01000016.1, from coordinate 28,031 downwards.
AGCGTGGCGCCGGCCAGTTCCCCGCCACGTTCCCGCTCCACTACCTGCGCCCCGCGCGTGACCAGCCACAGGCCTTTCGCCGGTGTCGCGTCGGAGTCGATCAAGGCCTGCACCAGGGCCAAGGCGCTGGCCCCGGCTTGCGTCACGTCCTTCGCCATGTCAGCGGTCGTGGTCTGCGCCCCGTGACCGTCCAGCGCCGTGAAATGGACCACGCCGTGGAGCGGCACGTCCCTGGGCAGTTTCTCAAACAACGATTGCCAGGATTCGCGTTGTTCCGGTTCCACGGTAATCTCGAACACACCGGGACCGGCTGGCTTCCCGTATTCCGTTTCTTCCGTCCCTGCCAGCACGACAGTTTGGTTCCTCGCGGCCAATTCTGTTGCCAGTTCCGTTGCCACGCCGCTACGGTCCGCGGCCATGACCCACACGCCGGGAGCCTCGATGACCTTCGCCGGTCCTTGTGCCACGATCACGCCGCGGTCCGGGTTCGCGTTCGGGTCTGACTCGTCCACTCCCAGGACCGCGACGTCGCCGAACCCCGCGTCTCCGAGCGCGCGCCGCCACACCGCGGGGCTGGCCAGGGCGTGGTGCGGACGGTAGTCGTCGGCAAACCGCCACCAGCCGTCCAACTGTCCGAACGTCAGGTCCAGCCAACCCTGACCTCTCAGGTTCTCGAGCGCCATCAATTGTCCCGACGGCGCGAGCAACGCCAGGCAGTGGTCCAGCGTCTCGTTGAGATACCGCGTGGCGTGCAGCACGTTGGATGCAAGGATCAGGTCATACCCGTGCGCGTCGAAGCCCTGCGCCAACGGTTCTGTTTCGATATCCAACACTCGGTATTCGATTGACGCCTCCTTGCCGCCGAAACGGGACTCCGCTTCCGCAAAGAAACCGGCGGAGATGTCCGTATAGGTGAAGTCGAACCGCCCGTCCGGGAGTTCCGGCAGGACCGCCGCCGTCGCCGACCCGGTGCCGGCGCCCACCTCCAATACCCTGAGCCTTCTTCCGTCCGGCAGTTCGCTCAGCAGCGCAGCAATCGCATCCGCCAGCATCCGGTTCGCTGCGCGAGCCACCGGCGCCTTCTTGTACAGGTCGGCCGCGGTCGGCTCACCACTGCTGAACAGCAGCGTCAGCGGGTCCATGCGGCCGAGCAGCACCTCCGACAGGGCGTTCGCACTCCGCCGGAACAGCCCGATCTCGTTCGCCCCATGTGGGTATTGCGCAGCCATCCGGCTCGCGAACTCGTCAGGATCGCTGATGGCGTCCTCCGGTAACGCGTCACCGGTCCCGGCCTTGACCACGAAACCGTGGTCCGTCGTCGCCAGCACACCGGACTTGGCCAGCATCTCCATCATCCGCCGGAACAGGCGCTCGTGTTCTGCCCCGACTTTGAAACGCTGCCGCAATTCCCCGGAGTCCACGACCTCGCCCGCGGTGCGCTCCCAGCCCAGCTTGTCCAGGGTCATGAGGGCATAGGACCACGACAACCGTTCCAGGTCTTCCAACAAGGCGGCCCGATTGCCGGCTTCGACGCCTTCAGCCGTCAGGTACCCGGTGAATAAACCCAAACGGGCCGCAATGGTTGCCGGTCTCGTCAGAAAATCCGCGGACGGCATGCCCGGCGCCAGTGCGCGGTCCCGCCACACGACTTCGTACAGCAACTCGTTAATTTCTTCGGTTGCCGAGAGCAACGCCGCCCTCGTCGCCCGCTTCACCGTGTATCCGGTGAACTCACCGAGCAACGTCCCGCTCGCGTCGTAGATACGAAGGTCGGCGGCCAGGACTTCCGGTGTCTCGCCCGTTTCCTCGGCCGGCCCCCGGCTCGCCGCACGCATGCGCACGTGACAGACGACCCGGTCCGGCAGCCGTCCGGCCAGCCACAATCGTTCGCAACCGAATGGCAGATACGTGATTCCGTCTTCGTCCCCGGCCGGATTGCGTGCCGCTCCTATGACCTGGAAGCAACCGTCCAGCAGGAGCGGGTGGACGTCGAGTCCGTTGCGGCCGAGTGCTTCCGGGAACGTCACTTCGCCCAATGCCTCGCCCGGCCGTGACCAGACCCTCCCCAATGTGCGGAGCGACGGACCCAGATCAATCCCGACTCCGGCCTTGGCGCGGTAGAAGGCAGGCACGTCCATGGGCGACAGATCGGCCTTCAGGCCTTCCAGGTTCACTCTCGTTTCGGCTTCCGGCGGGCGGGACCCGGCCGAGACCCGGCCTTCCGCGTGCAGCGTCCAGGCCTCGTCGGCGCCTCCTTTGCTGAGGATCTGGACACGGCGCGCTGGTCCATCCCCGGAAGCATCGAGCAGCACCTGCACGGTCCGCCCCCGTTCACCGGTCCCGTTTTCGGAGTTGTCCTCCGGGAAAACCAGCGCGCTTTGCATGAGGAAATCCTCGACCATCACCGATCCTGTCCCTTCGTTCAGGGAAGCTGTGGCCGCCAGGGCGCCGTAGAGCGCCCCCGGTGCAATCACCCGGTCGAACACCCGGTGGTCGTTCATCCACGCCGGGTCCGATGGAAACAGTTCCGTTTCGAAGGCGATCTCGCCGCGAGCGGATTCGTGACGGGTGCCCAGCAGGGGATGCCCCGCGCTCTGGCGACGCCGCTTTGGCACTTCGATCCAGTGGCGTTCGCGCTGGAACGGATAGCCCGGCAGCGAGATCCGGCGACGCGCTTCTCCCGCGAACAGCCCTGCAAAACAGACCGGGAGTCCCGCGGCGTACACCCCGGCCACCGCTTTCACGAACGTGGAGTCGTCCGCTGGGGCATTGTCGGATGGTTGACGCAGACTCCACAGCACGACCGGTGACGGGGTCTGCTCCGACTCCGGCCAACTCAGGGACAGCATCGGTCCGAGCACGGCATGCGGCCCGATCTCCATCACCAGGTCGACCCCGAGGTCCGTCAACGTCCTGACACCGGAGGCGAACGCCACCGGCTCCCGGGCATGTCGCCTCCAGTAGGTCCCGTTCAGCATCTCCCCGGGTTCAACCGCACGGCCCGTCAGATTGCTGATCAGGGTCAGGGAGGGAGGTTGGATTGCCACACCATCTAAGGCCGCTTCCAGATCGTCCAGCGCCGGCTCTACCAGGGCGCTGTGGGCCCCCAGCGTCGTGTTCAACCGGTTGACCAGGAGTTCTTCGGACTGAAAGCGCTCCGATATTGCTTCAACTGCCTCGATCGAGCCGCTGACCACCTGATGCGACCCATTGTCCGCCGCAATGCTCACACCTGCGCCTCCGGCCAACGCGTTCTGCTCACGCACGGCTGCCGCCACCTGCGACGCCGGCGCAAACACCGCGGCCATCGCGCCTGCTTCCGGCAAAGTCGCCATCAGCGCACCTCGCGTCGCGGCAAACCGCAGCCCGTCCTCCAGGCTGAATACTCCGGCGGCCTGCGCCGCGGCCAATTCACCCAGACTGTGACCCATCACCACGTCCGGTCGAATCCCCACGCTCGCCCACAGCGACGTGAGCGCGCACTCCAGCGCATAGATCGCCGGCTGCGTCCACGCCATGTCGTGCAGGTTTATCCCCGAGGCCCCGGCCCGTCCGAACATCACGTCCAGCAACGAGACGCCGCGCGTTTCGCGTAACACCTCGTCGCAACGGTCCAGCACCGCCCGCACCACCGGTTCGCTCGCGTAGAGTGCCTCTCCCATCCCGACCCATTGGCTGGCTTGGCCGGTGAATGCGAACGCCACCGTGGTCGCTGCCCGTGGCCCCTGTCCTTCGGCCGCTTCCGCCAATTTCTTGAGCTGATCCCGTAGCGATGTCGCGTCGTGGAACACGACGCCCGCGCGGTGACTGAAGTGACTCCGTCCAACGCCGGCGGTCCACGCCATGTCCGCAAGCAATGGATCCACGGCTTCCCTTGATGAACGTTCGTGTTCGTCGAGCCAAGAAAGGTATTGCTTTGCCAAGTCACGCAGGGCCCCGTCCGATTTCCCCGACAGGGGCAGGACCCGCGTCGTTCGCCCGGAGAGATCTTCCGTTTTCACCGGCAGGTCCGCCGTTGATTCCGGCAGTACCACGGTCATGGGTTGCGCGGCGCCGGTGGGCCACTGTTGTTCACCGGCTCCCGCGGTGTCCGGAGCTGGATACCCTTCCACCAGCACGTGCGCATTCGTGCCCGACCACCCGAACCCGCTCACTCCCGCCAGCGGGGGACGGTCGGAATGGCGCGGCCACGGCGTCGGTGCCGCAGTGACTTGCAACGGCAGCCGGGTCCAGTCCACTTGCGGAGTCGGACTTTGGAAATGCAGGTGCTTCGGAATCACACCCCGCTGCATCGCCAGGATCACCTTGATCAGACCCGCGACTCCCGCCGCCGACTCCAGGTGACCGAAGTTGGTTTTTACCGACCCGATCAGCAGCGGCCGGTCCGCGTCGCGTCCCTTGGCGTACGCCATCCCCATGGCCTGCAACTCGATTGGGTCGCCCACGATCGTGCCGGTCCCGTGCGCTTCCACGTAGTCCACATCCGAGGGCAGAACCCCGGCGTGGCTTAATGCCTCCACGATGCATCGCTCCTGCGCCGCCCCGTTCGGGACCGTCAGGCCCGGGCTTGCGCCATCCTGGTTCAAGGCCGTGCTCCGGATCACCCCCCAGATCCGGTCGCCGTCCGCTTCCGCCTCGCTCAGTCGTTTCAGGACCACGATGCCGCAGCCTTCGCCCCGCACGTACCCGTTCGCCGCCGCGTCGAACGTCGCGCATCTCCCGTCCGGCGACAACATCCCAGCGTTCGCGCGCAGTTCCAGGAGCCGGCCGGACAGGATCGTGTGGACCCCTCCGGCAAGCGCAAGGTTCGTTTCACCTCGCTGCAGACCCGTCACCGCCTGGTGGATGGCCACCAGTGAGGATGAACAGGCGGTGTCCACGGCCATTGCCGCGCCCTCCAGACCCAGCGCGAAGGCCACCCGGCCGATGGCCGTGTTATAGGACGTGCCGGTGACCGTATACAGGCTGGCGGCAGGGTCGTCCGAATCGACGGAGGCCAAAATCAGCCGACGGTATTCGTTGTTGCTGATTCCCGCGTACACTCCGGTGCGACTGCCCCTCAGCCGTTCAGGATCCATCCCCGCATCTTCGAGCGCGAGCCAACTCGTTTCCAGCATCAGTCGCTGCTGGGGGTCCAGCAGTTGCGCCTCGACGGGCGAAATGCGGAAGAACGCGGCATCGAACAGGTCGAGCCCGTCGAGGTAGGCGCCGTACCGGCAGGCTTTGCTCTGAACCGCATCGGGGAACAACTGACCGACGCGTCCGGCGCCGGAACCCGGTACGCCTTCCGACACCGCGTTCACTCCGGCTTCGAGCAAACGCCAGAAGGCCTGGAGATCCGGCGCACCAGGAAACCGGCATGCCATCCCCACGATCGCTATCGGCTGGTCGAACCTCTTTCGATTTCGACCTTCAGGTTCGCCGCGTTGTTCTTCGGAAGGCTCGGACGATTTCTTCGTCATCGAAACACGCTTTCTTCGTCAGGAGGGTGCTAGTGCAATTCATTTACCTTACGACTGTCCCGGCATTATCGTGCCACGGCCTCTGACAGTCAATCGCAACGTGAACGGCAGGAGTCATTTGAGGTTGCATAAGACTCTTTCCCAATCGAGAGGGAGGCCTGTTTTGTTCCCCTCCTTTGTAGGGAGGGGCGAGGGGAGGTAGAGGCGAGGGCAGGAAGGCGAACGTCCGGGCTCCATGGCTAGGTGCTCTACCCCACCCCCGCTTTCGCGGGGGCATGCCTAGCTCGACCTCCCCTTACAAAGGGGAGGTAACACCAAGCGGGCTGTGCCGTCCCGCAGGGTTCCGTAGGGGCGGACCTGCGTGTCCGCCCTCCCTTCTTTCGTTCTGCTACACGTCCAGATTGTCGGCGAGGGCGGCGTTGGCCATGAGAAATTCGTAACGAGCTTCGGTGCGTTTGCCCATGAGTTCAGTGAAGGTGCGGTCGGTGCCGAGTTCGTCCTGCAGCTCGACTTTGAGGAGCCGGCGCGTGGCGGGATCGAGTGTGGTTTCTTTGAGTTGTTGGGGAAACATTTCCCCGAGACCCTTGAACCGGCTGATGACCGGCGTGGTCCTGCCGTCGGCTTCGGCCAGGATGCGGTCTTTCTCTTCATCCGTTCCTGCCCAATGCACGGCCTTGCCCACGTCGATGCGGTACAACGGCGGTTGGGCAATGTAGACGTGCCCGTGTTTGATCAGGTCCGGGACGTGCCGGAAGAAGAAGGTGAGCAGCAACGTGCTGATATGGTAGCCGTCCACGTCCGCGTCCATGAGCAGAATGACTTTGCGGTAGCGTAATTTCTTGAGATCGAAGTCACGCCCGATCCCGCAGCCTAAAACTTTGACCAGGTCCGCCAGTTCCTTGTTCTCGACCACCTTGCCCAGGGTGAGTTCCTCGGTGTTCAGCACCTTGCCCCGGATGGGGAAGATCGCCTGGGTTTTCAGGTCGCGGCCCTGCTTCGCGGTGCCTCCGGCAGAGTCCCCCTCCACCACGAACAACTCGCTGAGTTCGGGGTTCGTGCTTTGGCAGTCCGCCAGTTTGCCCGGCAGGTTGAGGCGATGGCTCACCGCGGATTTTCGGATGACGGCCTTCGACGCCTCACGGGAGGCTTCCCGCGCGCGCGCCGCGAGGATCATGCGGCCGACCAGGGTTTCGGCGATGCTTTGATTTTCGTGCAGAAAGTTTTCCAGGGATGGGCGCAGGGCGTTGTCCACGAGTCCCTGCACCTCGGGATTGTTGAGCCGTTCCTTGGTCTGCCCCTGAAATTGCGGGTTCAGGATGAGCACGCTCAGGACGCAGGCCATGCCTTCGCGGATGTCTTCAGCCTGAACGCTGAGTCCTTTCGGCGTGAGGTTGTGTGTCTCCATATAATTTCGCACGGTTTTCACGATGCCGTTTCGCAAGCCTGATTCATGCGTGCCGCCGTTCGGCGTGGCCACGCCGTTCACGTAACTCCGGACGAATTCCGCGGGTTCGTCCGTCCATTGCAGGGCGACTTCCATGGCGAAGCCGTCGCCGGTTGTCGCGGGCTTGCCGTTGTCGCCTAAGCGGCGTTCGCAATAGAACACGAAGTCCGCGGTGGGTTTGTGGCCGCGGTCCCTGACGAGCTTGGTGAGGTATTCTTCAATGCCCTGTTCATGGACGAAGTCGTGCGTCTGTTGCGAGGGGCCGTCCTTGAAAGTGATCTTGAGACCTTTGTGCAGATAGGATTTGGCCTCGAGGGTGTGGTGCAACAGGGTGGAGTCGAAGGTGGTCTGCTTGCCGAATATGGACGGGTCCGGACGAAAATACACCGACGTGCCCGTGCCTCGTACCGCGTTGCCCTTGGTGACCGGCCCCTGGGGTTTGCCGGCCCGGTAGCGTTGCTGCCATTCGTGCCCGTGCCGTTTGACGGTGACTTCCAGGTGATCGGACAGGGCATTGACCACCGAGGCGCCGACCCCGTGCAAGCCGCCCGAGTGGATGTAACTGCCTGTTTCGAATTTCCCGCCGGCGTGCAGCGTGGTCATGATGATTTCCAGCGCCGACTTTTTATACTTCTTGTGCTGGTCCACCGGAATGCCGCGTCCGTTGTCAATGACGCGGATGCCGCCGCCGTTCCTGTCGAGTTCTACCGTGATCGTCGTGGCATACCCGTTCATGACCTCGTCGATGGCATTATCCAGAATTTCCCACACGAGATGATGAAGCCCGGTCTTGTCCGTCCCCCCGATATACATCGCCGGCCTCCGCCGAACCGGGTCAATCCCTTCCAGCACCAGAATCTCACTCGCGTCGTATTTCGTGGTCATGTGCGCCCTTTCGTTCTCCAACACCCTCGCCCCTTGCGGGAGAGGGTTGGGGTGAGGGGGTGTCTCTTCCTTCAATCTTTCCCACTGCCCCTGATGCCGTCCAGCAACGGTCACGACACGTGCGAAGCCACGCGAAGGTCATCGTCACGTGTTAGCCAGTTCAATGTCGGCATGGGTTACTATACGTCTTCAGTGTTATTCTTACAGTGCTCTTGTTTTTGCCATGCTTCAAGCAAGCTTCTCAAAATTTCGTGCTCCTCGGCTTGCAAGTTCCCCTTGCTCATCGCTCGGTTCGCGCGAATTCTAAATTGCTCTAAATCAACGGCATGTCCTAATTTCTTTCTCAAGGCGGTTTCCAGCGGCATCGTGTGATCTAGGAGGCGGTCTTTCGACACTAGGCTGATGAATGCCTTCGCCAGACGAGCGACTGCTATATTATCGTCTGTCACTTCACTTATCCACGTCGCGACCTCTTCTTCATCAACCCTTCTCCACAAAAACAATACCCGATCCAGTAAGGGGCAGTTTATCAACGAACCGTTGGTTTTGGCCTCACGGATGCGGGCAAGGGCTATGTCATTAATTTCAACTGCGTGAGCCTCTGTCATTAGGCATTCTGTTTGAGGTTTAGAGCGGTTACCCTTCGTTGGGAAATGTTGATCATAGGCTCCATTGGCAATACGTGATAAATATCCGAGTGACGCTTGCCCACAAGCGTTAAGCAATACTTCAGACCGGGTTTCCAACGGGAGGCGTCTCAGCGTCAACTCATCTGTAATCCGGTCCAGTTGCCTCACAGTTCCCCACCACATGTTGTTCCCTTCTTTTTCTAAGAGGCTATCTGCTATTGAGTAGATAGCCTTGAGCAAGTCGCCGATAAGGTCATCCGGTATATCGTCCGTGCGAATTGCAAGTTCATAAAGAAGGTGAGTCGCCCTAGATAAGCCGTCCGGCTGGCTGATCTCATTGGCAGCCAGAAACGAACCTCGAATATAGTCAAAGTCACCTGCCTTTTGAATGAGCGGTTCAATCTCGTGCCTACGTATTTGATGCTGGGATAAGGAAAATCGAAAATAAGTGTCGAAATGCCTAGGGGAGCAGACACGGCGCTGTAAGTCCATATCAGGAGGAATAACTATCTGGTTTGCATCGCCCCAAGCGCGCTCTAGCTCAGGGAACAGTCCCATCAACCCATGGCGCAATCTTTCATGTTCCGATGAGGGCTCAGTTTCAAGAAATATCTTGGTATAGCGCTGAGGCGACGGCTTTTCTTCAAGCCACTGTCTCATTGAAAAGTCGACATCGTCTATGCTGCCGGTTAACAGAATCTTGTTTGATCGTAACGCGGCGTACAAATTCGGACGTTGGATCCGCCAAGTTTCCAGACAAAGAAACTCCGTGGGGTGAACTTCCCCCTTGATTGCCGGCCAAGTGATTTTCAATGAATTCAATATCCTGATTAGAATACGCGGCGTTTTGATTTCGGGCGCGATGATTCCGGCGTAGAGATTGTCGAAATAGACAACATTTCGAAACTCTTTTTCTTCAATCACGTTGTACAGGCGCCTCAAAAATTCTCTTTTAAGTGACATCCTACCTGGCTCAGGTAAATCGAAAGATGCCTGGACAATTTTTTCGAGATAGTGTGATCCCTCAGAAGGATAACGCGTTGCGACGATTTCCTTTGCAAGTTGTCGATCATAGGCGAGCAGATATATAACTTTTGGTAGCCCGCCGACCGCTTTGACCAACTGAAAAATGAGCATTGCTTCGTCCTGCGACAAACGGTCTATGTCGTCGATTACGACTAAATAGCGCTTTGAGCCCTGATTTAACGCATCGGAAAGTTGCTTGTGGAGTTTTTCTGCGGTTTCATCCTGTTTGATATGTTTGGCAATTAAAGTAATGATTTTGAAAGCGGTTAGGATACTGCCAGGCATACCCGCCACTGAATCTACAACCGGGCTCGCTCCTATGAGAAGTTGTGGGACAAGTTTGGGAATGATCTTCTTTGCCTGTTGACTGATGTTCGGCTTCATTGCAGAGTAAAGTTCATGAAAGAAAGCAATGGTAAGGGCTTCCTGCCCACGGAACCACCAGCATTTGAAATCGACGATCTTTAAATCACCATCCTCAGTCTTGTCGCACAAGTGGCGCTGCACAAGGTTAATAAAGCTGCTCTTACCCGATCCCCACGGGCCGTTGATGGCAATGACCGTGCCTTCGGGTGCTGTCATGTTTGAAATGGCATTCGCTACCGTTTCAGCCAGCGGTTTGAACCCAAATTTGTCCTCTTCGGTCGTCTTAATTGGCTTATCGTCAAAATCCGACATCATCGAACTCCAAATTAATGGTCATTGGGTAAGTTCCAAGGGGGAATTATATCCTTACCGATGCAACCAATACACCCTCTTGCTATCTGCTTGACGATTAAGGGGGAGACAGAAATGATGGATTGGGCGCTGGATTAATTGCCCCTTAGGGACGGTGCTGGCAGAGGCGAGGGGTGTGAGTGTTAGCTGGTCGGAGTTTTTGGATTTTGAAATTTCTTTTTGGCGTTAGTAGGCCATTGAACGTCTCGACATTCATCGGCATGACGCAATAATTCTGGTGAAAGTGTTTGATTTGGTAATCGAATGATAACAATTTGCAGCCCGGAAATTCGACCATATTTCATTGCAGGCACACAATCTGTATCGCCTGAGATAAGAATAATGCGACCTACAGATTTTGAAATGGAAAAATTGGCAATATCAATGCCAAGGCGCATATCAACGCCTTTTTGTTCAAAAATTGGCGAAAAATCATCATCAGAAAGGGAGGTATTGGGTGCCGGCATCTTTGTGAGTTTAAAGCCTCTAAATTTTAGGACGCCCTGCCGAACTGCAACAAAATTTTTAGTTGCCAGCCTACTTAACCAATCATTTGCTTTATATTCATGTGGTTTTCTGGACACAGGCAGAATAACTTTCCCCTGATAGCGATTGCAGTCATAGTATAAGACTCTGAAAAGTTGTTCATCGGGCTGAGGAATAGAAAAAATCATCTTTTCAATAAATTCTTCATCGTAATAATACGTTTGTTTTTTGGCTACTTCTCTTAAGTACCCACCATCAATTAGAATAGCTATTTTCGTCACGTTTTTATTCCTTTGTGCAAATAAAGAAAAGCCCCCGCATGTTTCCACGCGGGGGCAAGACCGCCTACGGTCATACGGATAAAGCTCGCCTACGAGCCTAGCGGATTATGATGAAAATATAGTGTAAATTGCATTCCTTGTCAAGCAGATAGTGGATAAGCTGTTGATAATTTCCCCATGCCTTAATCGCAAAGGTACCTACTTAGAACACTGTAACCCATTTCCTATCATCATATTCCTGTTCTGACGGCGGCATAAATTTTCGGCCAGTTAAGATATCCGGCGTCTAGTTACTCTGCTGGCACCGGCAGGGCGTACCTGCTTGGCTATTTCTGTACCGCGGTCGCGTTCGACCAGGGCAACGTCGTATTGACTCTGAAGTTCGAGCCAGAAACGGGGACGGTTGCCGAAATAGTGGCCAAGCCGCACCGCGGTCTCGGCGGTGATCGACCGGCGGCCGTTTAAGATGTCCGTGATACGGCCGGAGGGAACGCCGAGGGCTAATGCCAACCGATTGGCGCTCAATTTGCGGGCCTTAAGCTCGCGCTTCAACAATCTGCCGGGGTGTGCAATAGGGTGCATGGTTTTATCCTCTGTGGTAATCGACAATCTCGATATTGAAAGCGTCGCCTTTGCGAAACTCGAAGCAAATGCGCTGGGGTCCGTTCACGGTCATAGCCCATTGACCTTTTCGCTCTCCCTTGAGTTTGTGCAACCCGACGCTCTTGAGTGGACTCAGGTCTCGGAGCGTTTCGGCGGCATTCAGCGCCAGCAACAGATCGATGGCCATATCAATATCCAGACTGCGAAATCGGTTCGGTCGTGCTCCTTCCCAGATTTTGCGGCTCGCCGTGTTGCGCCATGACCGGAGCATGGCATAAACATACTACGCGAAGCGGTAAAGTACAACCGTTAAACGACTAAAGGTCAACTAAGGATTCGTCTTGATCCAATGAATCCGGAGTTCGAACCATGAGCGTATTGAAGTGGAGGAAATCATCGAGGATTTCGCGGTAGAGTCACCAAATTCTTACTCGGCAAGGGGCGGGCGGACCCCCCCTACATCGTCGGTGAGCCGCTCTTGCGCAGGCGCCCCTGCACGGCGGTTCTGACGTCATCCGGCGTTGGGGTGCCGGGACTGCAATGCTCGTCTTCGGCCATGGCGAGGCGAATGGCTTCGACGCCGGCGTCGCGTTGTTGCTGCTCACGGATCAGGTCGCTGATGACTTCGCTTTCGGAGCGATACTGCCCGCTGGCAACCTGGGCTTTGAGCCATTCGTCGTGCGTGTCTGTGATGGAAATGCTGCGTCTTGGCATCATTTTACCTCTATTTGTGGTCAATTATGTATCATAAATGTATCTAAACTTCTCGTATTTGATGCAAATATGCACCGCAATTGCGACTTATTCAATAGGTCAGGCACCTAGTCAAGTCGTCCTTCGGTAGGCAGGTGTTTACGGAACGCGCGCGCGGTGATAATCGGAACGGGAAAGTCCTTCACCATGGCAAGCAGGTCTTTGTCCCCGGTCACTAGGGCGTCGGCCTGAGCCACGAGTGCCAGTTCGAGGAACGGTCGGTCGAATGGATCGCGGCACTGCGGAATCTCGGCCGGAGTCGATACAATAACGGTTTCGCACCAGGGTAGATAATCCGCCAACAGGTCATCCCGCTCGCCGTCGATCAGGTTGAACTTCGGATAGCCCAGTGCCCGAATCAATTCGTTCGTCGTCTCGCGGCTTACCAGTGGACAGATGCGGCGGGCCTGCCATGCTGCGCGTATCCAGGAGAGCGTGCCTGCATGAAACAGGAGCGACGAGAGCAGTACGTTGGTATCGATGACTATGCGCGGCGGGCTCATTCCGCGTGACGCGCCCAAGCCACCGCGTCCGCCACGTCCGTCTCGGACAGGCCCAATTCGGCCAACTTGGCACGCACGGCGCCCTCGCGAGTGATCCGCGCGGGTGTCAGCACAATGCGGCCGTTTTCTTCGGTCACGTCAAAATAATTCGTACCTTCGAAATCGGACAGGATCGATTTCGGCAGAGTCAACTGGTTTTTTGACGTCAATTTGGCGAGCATGAAAATCCCTTTTGTAAGGAAACAAGGAATTATTACATTATTGCATGAGCTATTTCAATACGAACGTGTCACGTGCGCAATTCCAGGTCGCTAGGCTTTGCGCTCTCCTGACGTCATTGCGTTTGCCGGATCGAACGCGTTACACCGCCCTGAAAGGAGATCTGGAAGGAGAGGGCCCAGTTAGATGTCGGGTTAGGCCTTCAACTCACCCGACCTGCAACAACTGCCATCCTGAGCACCGATCGTTGTTCTCTACAAAGGCATTGGCGGCGAGCCGCTTTTTCGTAACCGCCCCTGCACGGCGGTTCTGATGTCGTCCGGTGTTGGGGTGCCGGGAGCGCATTGCTCGTCTTCGGCCATGGCGAGGCGAATGGCTTCGACGCCGGCGTCGCGTTGTTGTTGCTCCCGGATCAGATCGCTGATGACTTCACTTTCTGAGCGATATTGCCCGCTGGCAACCTGGGCTTTGAGCCATTCGTCGTGCGTGTCTGTGATGGAAATGCTGCGTCTTGGCATCATTTTACCTCTATTTGTGGTCAATTATGTATCACAAATGTATCTAAACTTCTCGCATTTGATGCAAAAATAGGGAATTATCCATTTAACTTGACGTAACTTTCCGCTTCTGTTAGATTCCTTCCGACCGTCCATTCAGGCTACCCCTTGTCGGGTCGCCTGTGAAATACAAGAGCCTGATCGCGCTGCCCTGGATAGCTACCAGACGCGGCGCGATCCATTGACACGGTAAATACGCAGGGAGTCTCTTGCCTGAATGGACGGGCAGGCCCGACCCTATCCCTGTCGGAATATCACCCATTTTTACGCGGAGAATGCCCTATGTGGACCGGAATCTTTGCGGCCCTGGCCTTGGTATGGGTTGTGCTGATTTTCCTTGCGACAGGCCCTCTAGGGCTTCTTGTCGTGACGGTGGCGCTTCCCCTGCTCTATTTCTGTTGGGTACTCTTGCGGGCGCTGGGCTGGAAGGCCATCCCGATTTCTCTTGCCCTGCTATGGGTGCTCGGACTCTTGGCCGATATGATGAAGCATTAAACGCGGCACAAGCCGAGCCGGGCCTTCACCCGTTGCCAGCGATTGAACGCCCACACCCGAAAGGATTGCCGTTCAGCGTGACGAATCAACTGTTGCAGTTGTTCGTGCCCGCTTGGCACGCGGCCACCGAAAATGATCTGGATGGGGGCTTGACTTGAGCGAACGAAACTGATAAGACTTTTCATTGTAAGCGTCCTTTCTTGATTCGCTGCTACCAACAGCGGGTTGAACTTAAACGGGGGTCCTGCCTAACGGCCTATCAAATTACAATCCTTTCTATTTGGTGTTAATGGCCTGATCCTTTCGCCGAGGATCGGGCCATTTTTGTATAGCAGACTTAGTACTTCCTGTCAATCGGCGACCAACCCCTTGTAGGTCATCGTCTTTCCAGGCATGCCGCCGAACAAGGCCGCCATGCGATCCACGGTATGAAAGAAGCCTATCACAATCGGATTATCCTGTCAAGTTAAATGGATAATTCCCCAAAAATACACCATAATTGCGACTTATTCAATAGGTCAGGAAGCCTGGATGAATCAATACTCCGCACCTTCGAAATCGGTCAGGAGCGCTTTCGGCAGAATCAACTGGTTTCTTCAGTTTAGCAAGCATATCAAATTGGCAATGTATGAACTTGACGGCGAATCAATGATTAATTATAGTTTCATTGTTCAATCGAAAAAACATTGAAGGAGTCCATGAAAGAGATCGTAACCACGATTACCCAACGGAGCCAAGTGACCATCCCCGCCGAAGTGCGGCGAGTGTTGGGCGTGAAGCCCAGAGACAAAGTCGCCTTCACCATTGAAGATGGCGGGGTACGCTTGGCGCCGGCTCCCTTCAGTCTGGAATCGGCCTATGGGTCTGTCAAGCCCGTTGAAAAGCCTGAGAACTTCGAAGAAATCTCCCGGGCTGCCAAGGAAGCCAAGGCCGAGAAGACTGTACGCGCGTTGCACAACGCATGAGGTTTCTGGATACGAACGTCATTCTCCGGTATTTGACCAGAGATGACGAATCGAAGGCTGATGCCTGCTATCGACTCTTCCAGCGGGTCAAGCAAGGAGAGGAGGAACTCTTTACTTGCGAAGCCATCGTCGCGGAAGTTACCTGCGTGCTGTCGTCCCCTCGTGCCCCCTATCAATTGAGCCACGGTGAAGTCAGAGACCGGCTTTTGCCTATCCTGATCTTGCGAGGTCTCAAGCTTCCACAGAAGCGCGCGTGCCTCCGTGCCTTGGATCTTTACGCATCCTCTCCCTTTCTCGATTTTGAAGACGCCCTGGCCGTGGCGCACATGGAGCAACGTGGCGTAGCGGAGATTGTCAGTTACGATAAGGATTTTGATCGTCTTACGGGAATCCAGAGAACGGAGCCGTGAGCCGTTGCTGACAAAGTAATTTCTCATGCAGGCTTGCTACCTGCACCCCAAAGGCTGAAAAGGGGACGCTCAGGTTTCCAGCCCCGCTGTCGGGTTACGCTACGCCTGTCCTGAGCGTAGTCGAAGGGCTCACCCGGTCTACCCGACCTTTCGCAATCATCATCACTTAAAGATCTGCCCCCCTTACTGTAATACTTATTGTTTCACGCCGTTGACACTTGAGGAATATTGAATTAATGTCCATGATTATAGTCGATAATAATTATAGTGACCATATAAATGGACGAAATATGAGAAAGACAAGATTTGGCTTGATGGTGCCGATTCCGGTCGGGCGGGCGGTGCGCAAGCTTGGACAGGATATCCGTGATGCCCGGCTCAGGCGACGCATTTCAACGGCTGTCATGGCCGAACGGGCCTCTATAAGTCGGACAACCCTGAACAAGGTCGAAAAGGGCGACCTCGGTGTTTCGATGAGTAACTATGCCAATGTGCTCTTTGTCCTGGGCATGGCTGAGCGGTTGGGTGATCTGGTGGAGGTCAAAACGGATACGGTTGGTCTGGAGCTTGAAGAAGAGCGCTTGCCGCAACGTATCCGCAAGCGGCTTCAGAAGAAATCCGGGCGTCCGTCGTCCCGGTCCGGGCAGAAGAGTCACGCGTGATGGAGACAGAAGTGCTTGTCTATGTGGATATTGCCGGTACGCCGCATCTGGCCGGGCGGCTATGGGCGCGCGTGCGCAAAGGCAGGGAAAATGCCACGTTCGAATATCATCCGGACTGGCTTGAGTATGTCGATCGTTTTTCCCTGGAACCGGCGCTGCCGCTTGGTCCTGGTCCCTTTCACACTCCTTCGGGTACATCCCTTTTCGGTACCATCGGCGACTCTGCTCCCGACCGCTGGGGGCGGGCTCTGATGCGCCGGGCAGAACGGCGACGGGCAGCGCAAGCGAGCGAGACGCCGCGCACCTTGATGGAAATTGACTATCTGCTCATGGTTGATGATGCAGCACGACAAGGCGCCCTGCGCTTTGCCGTGCAGGAGGGGAGACCGTTTCTTGCCGAACATGAAGCCGCCATCCCACCCCTGGTCGCTCTGCCAGAATTGCTGTCGGCGGCGGAGCACGTCGTTGGTGACACGGATAGCGATGAGGATCTGCGCCTGCTGCTGGCGCCCGGCTCATCATTGGGTGGTGCGCGTCCCAAGGCGTCTGTTCGGGACCGGGATGGGCATCTCGCCTTTGCCAAGTTTCCACACAAGGATGATGAGATCAATACGGTTCTGTGGGAGGCGGTTGCGCTTCGCCTTGCAGCGAAGGCCGGTATCCGCGTGCCTGACTGGCGAATTGAACAGGTCGTGAACAAGCCGGTGCTGTTGCTGCGCCGGTTCGACCGTGTACAAGGTCAGCGTATTCCGTTTCTTTCGGCCATGGCCATGCTTGGCGCAAGCGATAACGAGTCGCGCAGCTATCTGGAATGTGTCGACGCTCTTCGCCGATATGGCGCCAGCCCGAAACACGATATGCATGAGCTGTGGCGACGTCTTGTCTTCAATATTCTGATTTCCAACACGGATGACCACCTGCGCAATCACGCTTTCCTCTATGCCGGACCGGACGGCTGGCGGTTGTCGCCGGCCTATGATCTCAATCCGGTCCCCACGGATATCAAGCCACGTGTTCTGACAACAGCCATTGCTCTCGATGACAGTTCGGCTTCGCTGGATCTGGCGATGAGCGTGGTGGGCTACTTTGAACTGGATGAAGAAAAGGCGCACGTGATCGCATCCGAAGTCGGGCGGTCAGTGGCAACGTGGCGTGAAGAGGCTGCGCACCTCAGTCTGACGCGAGCCGAAATTGCTCGCATGGCATCAGCCTTTGAGCACGCGGATCTGAGTGCGGCACTTTCTATCCCTTAACGTCAGGGAAGGAGAGGAAGGCTTACTCTCTCGCATATCTCAATGATAAGCAGTGTCAAAGACCCCGACCCCTTCCTTCTCCTGCGTCGCCATTACTTGGCGATGGACGATGCTATGTTTGGGGTGAGCGGATTGACGATGACTTGTCTTGTTTTCGGTACGACGACCAAGTCCATGTCTTCCATTGGAATTGCTCCCAGTAAGGGCGTATCTCCCATGACCAGCGCGCCGCTGAAACCGATCCGGTTTTTGTAGCGTAGCTCGATCGGGCCGACGTATGGAACGAGTTTCCGGTTTCCGTCCGCCAAGGTCACTTCTTTTGTATCGGTCTCTTCGAGTCGCAACTGGAGTTGGATATGCTGCGGAATGCACAGGTGGACCGCCCCTGTATCGGCGAGTGCGTCGATCTCCACCGCTTCCAATTCTGGCAGCCTGGGATTCCGCAGTTGGATTTTTGCATTCGTCAGACCCATACCCTTTTCTCCTTTGCGAAAACCGCCGCTGACTCTGGCAAATTATGGCAAATCCGGTAGGGGGCTTCAAGAAGGGGGAATGCTTCCTCTTCGGAAATGCGCCCACTTACAAAGGGGAGGGAAGAATACGTCCGCCACCTACTCAGGCTCTGTCAACGAATGACTGAACCTTTACAATCCTATACGCCAGGGCGTCAGGTGTTCGGCTGAAGCGGCATCGAGTAGGCGGCTATCGGCAGCCGCAAATGGCAACGGTTCCCGGATACCTTTTTGGAGGATGAGGGTTGAAGCCAGATGAATGGCATCGGAGGCGCGGAGCGGGTGCCGTTCAAGAAGACCTTTGACTACGGCCAGTACCTCCTGAGTGAGCTCGACGTGAATAGACGTGGTCCAGTATTCCTCGAAACGTCGGCTCAATCTCGTATATTGATGAGCCGAGAGATGTCCCTCCCGCTTTCTTCGATTGATTCCGGAGTAGATCTCCGCATAGGCGATCGCGGCGGTTGCCGCGGGAAAATGATCCTGGGAAAGGCGCTGAGCGTCTTCGCTTCCTTTTTCCAGGATGAAAATCTTGATGAGAGCACTCGTGTCGAAATAAATCACTGTCGATCGTCGAGAATGGCTTTTGAAACGGGCGGCCCGGAAACTTTCATCGGTTTCGGCTTTTGACGGGTTCGTCGGGTGGGAAGGGTGATAGTGCCCAGGGCGGCCAGTCGAGACAAACGAGCTTCGATCGAGGCGGCTTCGTCGGCAGTTTTGATGGGTTGGAGGAGAGCAGTCGGTTTGCCGCGTTCCGTGACGATGACTTCTTCCCCCTGCTTGGTTCGTCTCAGGTAATGGGTCAGACGATCCTTCAATTCTTTCACGCCAACGGTATTCGTTGAACGGGTCTTCATGGTGGCTATTGTAGCTACTTTATGGTTGTTGTCAAACCGGCGGAGTTCAATTGCCGTTCTTGTGATTTTCCGTCTCGATGACTGAGAGTTCGACGGGTATGGCTTCGGCGCCTTTCAGGGTGCCGCGTTTGAACAGCGCGTGCCCTTTTCCTCCGCGGGTGACGGGTTGATACTTTCTCGTTGAGATGGGGAACAACGTGCCACCTTCCTGTTTCACGACCACCAGTTGGTCCTGCTTCCTGGACAACAGACGCATGGCCAGGACCCTGTCCATGGGGTCGAGTTTGATGACGGTCACGCCTCGTCCCGGACCGGTGAGGACGCCGACTTCGCCGGCGTTGCACAGGAGCACGCGGCCCCGTTGAGAGGCGACTGCGAGGACGGGTGTTGCCGCGGACGGGTCCAGGGTTTCGACGCTGACGACTTCTTCTTGGTCCCGGAGTTTCATGAATTTTCGACCGAGCCGGGTCGAGGGCTCCTTGAACGGACCCAGGTCAAACCGCACCCCCATGCCGGCCGTTGACACGGCAATCCCTTGCCCGAGGGCGGGATCGGCTCCATCCTCCGTTGCTCCGTCGAACAGCGGGAGCGCCGAAGCCGCGGGTTGTCCTGCGTTCGGTGGCGAAGGATACAACCGAGGGTCCGAACTGAGGGCCGTGATGATGCGTTCTCCGTCTTTGAATTTGAACAGCTTTTGCGCGGGGTCTCCGTAGCCGCTCCTGGCCGGCGGCAGGTCGCCGATGCGCATGGTGTATGCGCTGCCGAAATTCGAAAAGCACACGATGGTGTCTACCGTGCTGCCGACCAGGGCGGTCAGCAGGGTGTCACCTTCCCGGAGCCGGGTCTTGGAGAGGTCCTTGACCATGCCGACGCGGCGAATCCAGCCGTCCGTTGAAATGGTGATCACGGCGTCTTCTTTGACGATGTAGGCATCGGGGTCGAATTCGACTTCTTCGCCCTGGCGACGTCCGACCCGGGTCCGCCGTCTGTCGCCGTACGTTTTGGCGAGGTCCTGGAGTTCCTGTTTGACGACGCTCCATAACTTCGGCTTCGAGCCGAGGAGGGCCTTGAGGTCCTTGGCCTGCTTCTTCTTGTCGGCCAGCTCGTCCAGCATTTTCTTGATTTCGGTGCGGGACAGTTTATAGATCGGCGTTTCCAGGATCGCGTTGGTCTGGGCGTCGTCGAGCCGGAACTCGCGTTTCAGTTTTCCGGCGGAGTCCGCTTTGCCGTCGCTTTGGCGGATGATGGTCAGCACCCGGTCCAACGCGTCGAAAATGATTTGAAAGCCCGCAAGAATATGGATGCGTTGTTCCAGGATTCTCAGGTCATAGGAGAACCGGCGCGTGACCGTTTCAAAGCGAAAGTCGATGAACTTTTCAAGGATGTCCTTGAGTGGCAGGCACCGGGGACGCGCGGTCGCGGTGCCCGCGGCCGGTATCAGGCACGTGAGGTTGACGGAAAAATTGTTCTGGAGCGGGGTGTTCTTGAACAGGTAGGCCATGGCCAGGTCGGCATCGGCGTCCTTCTGCAACTCCAACACGATGTTGACGTCGGTCGTGGATTCGTCGCGTACGTCCACCAGTTGCGGCACTTTTTTGGCGGCGATGAGTTCGCCGATGCGTTCGACGATGGTGGCCTTGTCCACGGCAAAGGGGATCGAGGTGACGACGATCTGGGTTTTGCCGTGCGAGGCCGGGGCCACCGTGAATTCTCCGCGCAGGCGCACCAATCCCTGGCCGGTTTCATAGATCTCCCGAAGCTCGGTGCGGCTGTTGAGGATTTCCCCTCCGGTCGGAAAATCCGGCCCTTTGATCGACTTCATGAGGTCGGCAATCGTGCACGCCCGGTTGTCGATCAGGGCCACGGCTCCGTTGACGACTTCCCCGAGGTTGTGCGGCGGCACGTTGGTGGCCATGCCCACGGCAATGCCGGTGGACCCGTTGACCAACAGGTTGGGGAACGGGGCGGGCAGGACCAGTGGCTCTTCGGCCTTGCCGTCGTAATTGGGTTGGAAGTCAACCGTGTCCTTGTTCAGTTCGGTCAGCAGTTCCACCGCGACCGGGGTGAGTTTGGTCTCGGTGTAGCGGTAGGCCGCCGGCGGGTCGCCGTCCAGACTGCCGAAGTTGCCGTGGCCGTCGACGAGGGGCGCGCGCAGGGACCACCATTGCGCCATGCGCGCCATGGCGTCATAGACCGCGGAGTCGCCGTGGGGATGCCATTCCCCGATCACCGACCCGACGACTTTTGCGCTTTTGATGGGTGACCGGTCCGGCGACAACCGGTGGTTGTGAAACATGGAAAACAGAATGCGCCGCTGGACGGGTTTCAGTCCGTCCCGCACGTCGGGCAAGGCGCGCGCGGTAATGACGGACAGCGCGTAGTTCAGGTACCGCTGG
The DNA here is from genome assembly GCA_002238765.1 of Nitrospira sp. bin75. Taxonomy (GTDB): domain Bacteria; phylum Nitrospirota; class Nitrospiria; order Nitrospirales; family UBA8639; genus Bin75. The sequence continues at coordinate 6,916 of MPMZ01000016.1, read as the reverse complement.
CGCGTGGTTTGATCCAGCGGCACCGTGGTGACGGGTGCGGCACTCTTACTTGGCGTGCGTGTTTGCGATCTCGCCATCAATCGTCTTCTAGAAATTTGTGTGTCATGTCGGGTGATGACGGCTACGCCCCCTCACCCCATGTCGGCTTACGCTAGGCTAATCCGGCCTGCCCCCTCACCCCGGCCCTCTCCCTCCAGGGGAGAGGGAGAAAGCCCGTCCTCAAGGGGGTGGTGAGGGACCCATACGGTTTGGGGGTAATGGACCCATGCGGTTTGGAGGAACTGACGTTTGCGGAACGTCCGTCGGTGCGGCGGCGTCGTTCTTGCCAAGGGGATCGGTGATGCGGGATTGCACCCATCGCTCATCCCACCATTCCACGGGATTGATCTGGACGCCTTGCAGCAGCAGGCTGAAATGCAAATGATCGCCCGCGGCCAATCCCGTCATGCCTGATCGGCCGATGATTTGCCCCTTGCTGACCACGTCGCCCTTTTCCGCAACGAACGAGGAAAGATGGGCGTACAACGACTGGAGCCCGTACCCGTGATCGATCACGATGGTATTCCCGTAAATGCCGAAATCTTCGGCCAGCACGATTTTCCCGTCATTGGCAGCTTCCACGGGGTAGTGTTTGGTCACGGCCAGGTCGAACCCCAAATGATACTGCGTGTCCACGACGTTTCCGCCATAGCGGTATTCGCGATGATCGGCAAACGCGGCTTCCACCTGGGAGTTGGATAATTGAACGAAGGCCCCGTTCCACAGGAACTCGGGTTGGCTGCCCGCGGCCAGGGTCGCCAGTTGGGCGGTCGTTCGTTTGCGCAACACGTTATTGACTTGCAGAAAGTTGCGAAGCGGATCGTCCAGGTCTTCAAGCTCAGGGGTTTGGGCTATGATGGGACGAATGGTCTGCTCGATGAAGCGATCGGAAATCGTAATGGTTCGGGATCGCCATCGCTTGGGTATGATGGTGACGTCGAGCCGCTGTTCCGCGTGATTGCCCAGGCCGTCGTCCGCCACCAGAAACAACGGAGTCGAGGCCGGGAGGTCGTGAGGAAAGGCAAAGAGTGAGAACGCGTTGAAGGCCCGGTCGGGATTGGGGTATCCCGGGAAAAAGGTTTCGCCGATTCGAACTCCGTATCGTTGGCCGTCGTCGGAGACACGGTACGCCACGATCCCCGCTCCTCCCTGCGAAACGGGCAGGGGGGACGACAGGACTTCCAGCCGGGGAGGAGTAAATTTCACGGCAACGTTTTGTTCGATCCTCGACCAATTCCCTTCGAAGAATCCCCGCCAGGAAGAGTCCCTGGCCTCAATGACCAATTTGACCTGCCCTCGACGTTTGGGGATGGTGTCGTCGCTAAAGGGGAGGATGTTAAGGTCGAAGGTGTCTTGGGCACCGCCTCCGATGGAAAGGGGCGACTGTGCGGAAAACTGTTCTTGCGCCAGAGTATAACTCTCGAGGTTCTGGACAAGGCGGACGGTCACTTCCTGGAGGCCCGTTTCGGCATCTTCGACGCGGAGGATCAGCGGAGTCGTGGGCCCGGCATGGGTGAAGGGCTCGACCAGCGTGATTTGAGGCGGAGTCCCGTCTCCCCATCGGTACGCGGCCGTCATGATCAGGTAGAACGCGACGATGGCGAGAGCCATCGCGTAAAAGAGGGATTTCTTATTCACGGCTGACACGTCGAAGGGGGATCAACAAGATACAAGGGGAATAGCAAGATACCATGATTCCGTCAACTAAACAAAAAAGAGGCAGGCGGGAACGGCAGGTGCGGCGGAGTTACGGTTTCGTCCTTGCCGGAGTGATCCTGTAGATGCCTCCCCCGTGATCCACGACGTACAGTTCGCCTGCTTCATCCTCACCGAACGAAGAAATCCTGAACCCCGAGGCCAGAAGCTCGTGCGGTTGTCCGTCGATCAAGCCCATGATCCGGCCGCTGCAGTAATCTCCGAACACGTAGGTTCCCCGTAAGACGTCCACGCGTGTCCCGCGATACACGTATCCGCCTGTCACGGCACAGTGGGGCGATTGATTCCGGTATTCCGCCACGGGGAGGGTCAGGCCGGCCGTGGCGCAGCCTTGAGATGGTTGAAAACAGTGGGCTCCTTCCATGACGCGCCAGCCGTAGTTGTTCCCCGCTTCCACCACGTCGATTTCTTCCCAACGGTTTTGTCCCACGTCCGCGGCCCACAACCGGCCTGTGTGCCGGTCAAAAGAAAATCTCCAGGGATTCCGAAAGCCCATGGCAAAGATCTCACGTCCGCTTTCCTGGCCGGCAAAGGGGTTGTCGGGAGGAATGCCATACGGATCGCCCCGGTCGACGTCGATGCGTAACATCTTGCCCAGCAGGGTGGTCGGATTTTGCCCCCGATTGCCCGGGTCACCGCCTGCTCCGCCGTCTCCCGTGGCAATGTACAGGTACCCGTCAGGCCCGAAGGCCACCATCCCGCCGTTATGATTCGAATAGGGTTGGGGAATCACCACCAGGGTTTTTTCGTTGTGGAGGGCACGGTCGGGGTCTGGTGACACGTGAAATTCCGCGATGATCGTGGCCCCATCAGGTTTTCTTGTATAATTGACGAAAAATCGGCCGTTTTTCGCAAAGCCGGGGTGGAACGCCAATCCCAGCAGCCCCATTTCCCCGCCGAAGTTAACCCGGCCGGAGATGTCCAGAAAGGCCGAGGCTTGCAGGGTGCCGTTCCGAAGGATTCGGATTCTGCCCGGCTGTTCCACGATAAAGAGTCGTTGGCTGTGGTCGCCCGCGTGTCCGATAAACACGGGTTGGATGAGTCCCTGCGTGAGGACGGGCGCGAGAGCGATCGGTTCAGCGGGAGGCTGCGGGATTTGAGATAACGCCCATGCCTGGTGCGCCGACAGACACAACAGGAGACTGAACACAAGAAGGGAACCAAACAAAAAGGGCCGTCTTGTTCCTCCCCTTTGTAAGTGGGCGCATTTCCGAAGAGGGAATGCGGGTGGGGTAGAACCACACGTCCACGGAGCACGGGGGTTCGCCGTTTTGTCCACAGCCTCTACCTCCCCTCGCCCCTCTTTACCCTTCGACTTCGCTCAGGGCAGGCAAAGGAGGGGAATTGGATGACAACTCCACGCGTCCCGAGGATTGCACACCGTTTGCCGTCCTTGTTATAACTGAATCGTACCTTTAGGGAGCAACGCATGATTCTCAAATTTGAAAATGATCCATTGGATTCCGAACATGCCGGGGGACATTATTATCACGTTTGTCAGGGACAGATCCAGGAGAAGGAATTGTCTATTCCTCCACCGGATCAACCGTACGAATGTCCGGCTTGCGGCATCGATCTTGAGACGGAAGATTTTTTTCTGGCCCAGCAACGCGGCTGGTCGTGATGGCTTCCGAGGTTGGAGGTTTCGTGCATTGGTGAAGAAGGCTGACGTGATGGATACTGTCCCGATGTCCTGGCGGGTCCTGATGAGAGGTGCTGTATGACCGGGAGCCACGGTCGAAAAACCGTATCGGTGATGCGTGGGGTCATGATGTTGTGTGAGACCTGTTACCAGGACGTGCAAGAGGAAAAATTAGCCGACAACCGGAACTACGTGGAAGACTACGAGGCGATGTTCGACGTCTTGTGTCCGGGTTGTGAAGACATCAACCGTCCGTTGATCGATGACATGTTAGGCAGTTCCGAGTAGAGCATGCCTCTGCCGACTGTTTCTCCCCTTTGTAAGTGGGCGCATTTCCGAAGAGGGAATGCGGGTGGGGTAGAGCCCGCAGTTTTCCCTCCCCTTTGTAAGGGGAGGCCAGGTGGGGTAGAGTCGGAGCGTCGGGTGACTGCAAATGCCTCTACCTCCCCTACCCCTCCTTACAAAGGAAGGGAATTGGGGGCCAGAGGGGACGAGCATGAATTCTCAGCGAATAACTGAACACTGACAAATCTCATGATGAAGAAGAATCGTATGCGGGATCACTTGACCCTGACGGTCCTTGGGGTTTGTTTCGGTCTGGGACTTCCGTCGGCCCTTCTGGCCGCGCCCATGAGCTCTCAAGTCTCCCAGCCGGCTCTACCTGACATACCTCGTTCTTCCGAGGTTCTCATTTCCCCGCCGTATTTCTCACCCGAGCCGGCCGTTGAACCGGGTCGTTCGCAAGAGGACCCCGGGAACCTGGACAGGGAAGACGATGAACAAATCCCCGTCATGGATGAAACCGTCGTCGAGAGCACGTTCGAGGATCCGTTTGCGACCGAGAGCGAACCGGTACAGGACCCCTGGGAGCCGTTCAATGCGGGGGCTTTTACCCTCAACTATAATATCGACCGCTATGCACTGAAGCCGGTGGCCCGGGTTTACTCCGGCGTCGTGCCGCCCGACGTTCAGAATTCTCTGGTTAATGCGTTTGATAATCTGGGGTTCGCCTCACGGTTTCTCAACAGCATCTTCCAGGGGAAACTCGATCGGGCCGGAACGGAAATGCAACGGTTCCTTCTGAATTCGACCCTTGGCGTGGGGGGGCTCTTTGACGTGGCCACGCACATGTTCGGCATTGAAGCCCCGCCGGCGGAAGATACCGGTCAGACCCTCGCGACCTATGGGATGCCTTCCGGCCCCTACATGGTCCTGCCGTTGCTTCCCCCGATGACGGTTCGGGATGCGGTGGGATACGCCGGCAATATTTTCATGAACCCCGTCAACTATTTTATCCCGTTCGGCCCGAACCTGGGTCTCAATGCCGGGGACCGTCTGAATGATCGCGCCGTGAACCTCGAAACGTTCGAGGGGCTTGAAGAGTCCACCATCGATCTGTACGGGGCCGTCCGCTCGGGCTATATGGACCGCCGGGCCAAAGACATTCAGGAGTAATCGTCATTTCGAACAAAGCGACACCTTCTTGTTCCTCCCCTTTGTAAGGGGAGGTCGAGCTAGGCATGCCCCTGCGAAAGCGGGGGTGGGGTAGAGCCAACCTTCCAGAAAGCACTTGGTGTTGCCGTCCCGGTCAAAGCCTCTACCTCCCCTCGCCCCTCCTTACAAAGGAGGGGAAGTCACGCACGACGATTGAGTCAACATATACAGGGCGAACCGGAAATGTTCGAAGAAGAAAAAACGTTTACCCTTCGGTTTAATCTCGTTGCCGGGTTCCCGGAAGACTATGACGGTGACGACGATGAGTACGCCTGGGTGCATGATTGGGAGACCCGGATCAAACCCGATTTGCTCAAGACCGTGATGGCTGCCTTGCGAGCCCATCCTTCCTGGTCCGTGCACGTGCGCAATCGGGGAATGGCGGCGACGGATGAAGTGGAGATTGCTTTGAAAAAAACATTTGCGACGGATGGGCGGTCTTTGCCGGAGTGAACGGGAGTCTTGAAGCGGACGTCATGCTCGGATACCACAGGCGCGTGTTCACGTCATGGATGCTCGGCGGTGCGGTGGTGCTGGTCGCCGCCGGTCCCGTCCCGGCCCAGAACCTCGTCTTTACCCCGGTCTTGTCGGCCCCTGTCGGGGCGCACCCGGAAGGGCTCACGGTCGGTGATTTCGATGGGGACGGGCACCTGGATATCGTGACGGTGAACAGTGACTCGGACGACGTCTCGGTGTTGTTGGGTAATGGGAACGGCACGTTCCGGTCAAGCTATTCGTTCGGCGTGGGAACGAGTCCGATGTTTCTGACGACGGGGGACCTGAACCTGGATGGGAAAGCGGATTTAGCCGTGGCCGAGACCGGAGCCGACCGCGTCGTCGTCCTGTTCGGCAAGGGGAACGGGTTTTTCGACGATCCCGTGCCGTATCCCACGGGGAAAGGCCCGACGTTTCTCACGCTCGGTGACGTGGACGAGGATGACGATGTGGACATGGTCGTGGTCAACAGCGGGCGATTCGGACATTATCCTCCGTTCAGTTGGTCGGTGTTGTTGAACAACGGGCAGGGCGGGTTCGCGTTGACCCAACACGTCGAAGAGCCGGACCGGCGCGGCTTGTTCCCGACCGGCGCCTCGCTGGCGGACCTGGACGGCGACAGGTTGCCGGACGTCACGTTGACGTGGAGCCAGCCAAGTTGGCGGACGCCGAATGGTTACGTGTCCGTGTTTCGGAACCGGGGACAGGGGACCTTTTCTTACTGGAAAACCATTCAAGCGGGCTTCACCCTGAGCGCCGTGACCCAAACGGATTTGGATGCCGATGGGAATCTGGATCTCATGGTCACCAGTTTGTTTACCGACAGTATCAAGCTGCTTCTGCAACTCAGTCCCGGCCGCTACACCAAACCCGCCAACATGGAAGTGGGATTCGGCCCGGTGGCGTTGGACTACAGAGATTTGGATGGTGACGGCTATCGTGACCTGATCTCCACCAATCGCGCATCGGACAGTACCTCCATCCTGCTGGGACGGGGAGACGGGTCGTTCCGGCCCGCCGGGCATTATGCCGTCGGTAAGGTGCCCACCGCCATGGGGATCGAAGATTTTGACGATGACGGGTTGCCGGACATTGTGACGGCCAACAGCGGGTCCGACGACGTGTCGATTCTGTTGAGCGGGAAGGCGGTCATTCCTTCCATCAGCTTGAGTTCCGATACCATCCGGTTTTCGGAGGACGTGGATGCGTTGGCCCGACGGACGCTGCAGTTGACCGTCGCCAACGTGGGGCTCGGCTCCTTGAGCATCGACGAGATTGTGCTGGAAGGGTCCCGCGCCTTTTCCATTGACCGGGAATCCTGTGCCGGCGCCACCCTGACCACGGGAAAATTCTGTGCGTTGCCTATCCATTTCACGGGTACGGCACCCGGCATGCACCAGGCGTTGCTGCGTATTTTCGACAATGCGCCGGGCGGCCCGAGAATCGTGACCCTGAGCGGAAAAGTCAAAGGCTGACGCGCTACGCCGCTTCTTCCCCTCCTTTGTAAGGACGAGAACTTTTTCCGAAGAG
>MPMZ01000098.1 GCA_002238765.1 Nitrospira sp. bin75 | reverse complement strand
GGATTTCTGATTGCTGATTTTTTAAATCCACAATCAACAATCCGCAATACCCTTCAATCCAAAATTTATGACGTCCCAGGACAATCCCCCTTCATCGCCTGAGCAAAAGGCACCGGCAGGTGATTTGCCCGTATCCGGAAACAGCGTGCCGGCCCTGGTCGTATCCGGATTCTTGGGTGCCGGTAAGACCACGCTTGTTCGGCACCTGCTTGAAGAGGCGCAGGCGCAGGGGGTGCGGATCGCGGTCGTGTCGAATGAATTCGGTGACCTGGGAATCGATCAGGCCTTGTTGGGAACCCAGGCCGGCCAAAGTTACGTCGAATTGGAAGGCGGGTGCGTCTGTTGCAAACTGTCCGATGAACTTGTGACGACGCTTCAACGGATTCATGAAGAGGTGCGTCCTGACCGGGTCGTCGTGGAAACGTCCGGTGTGGCCTTACCATTTGACACGCTTCTCAATTTTTGGCGCGAGCCGGTGTCCGAGTGGGTCGGTGAATGTCTCTCGGCGGTGGTAGTGAATGCCGAACAGGTCGCGGAAGGTCGTGACCTGGAAGGGACCTTTGACCAGCAGGTGTCATCGGCCGATTTGTTGATCCTGAACAAACTGGATCTCGTTGGTTCGGACCAACATGAGCAGGTTTATGGACGGGTGCAGCACTTGGCCCCTGGAACTCCGATCGTCCCTGCCGTTCACGCCCGCGTGAGTACGCCGGTTCTGTTTCCCCCTGATCCGGGGAATCGTTTCACGCGGGCCGGCACGCCATCGACACCTGAACCGCATACCCATGAAGCGTTTGAAGCGGAAGAATGCGTCATTGAGTCGGGGATCGACCCCGGGACGCTGATCCGCCGGATTCAATCACGCCACGCCCTGCGAGCCAAAGGGTTCGTGCAGACATCCGATGGCCTTCGTCTCGTTCAGGGGGTCGGCTCGCGAGTCGATTTGATCGAACTTCCCCTGAAGCCGCCGGAGCATCTCCTTGGCCGTCTGGTACTCATTAAAAAAATTGAAAAGCATTGCTGATTGAACAGCATTGTGGATTGCTGATTGTGGATTTAAGGAAATGTGGATTAAGGAATTTTGGATTTTGAATTTAAAAAAATCAGCAATCCACAATCAAAAATCAGCAATGTTTTTCAGCAGATGCGGGTAGATCTTCTTGACTTCTTCGTGAATCTGAGGATCGAGGTTGGCTTGGAACAGCGTCTTGGCCTTTCCGAGGTACGCCATGGAGACGTTCTTTGCGCCCTGCAGATTGGCTCGTTGAAAGACGGTCCCGGTCAGGGAGGCGTCTTGCAGGTTGGCTTCGGACAAGTCCGCTCCCGTGAGATCGGCTTCCCTCAAGTCAGCCATCTTCAGGTTGGTCTGCACCAACTGGCACCCTTGTAAGTTTCCCCACGGCAGTGAGGCGCGAGTCAGGTTGGCCTTGGTGAGATCCGCGCCTGCGAGGTCCGCACGGATCAGTCCCGTCCCACTGAGGTCCGCCATCACGAGCGTCGCGTTGGTCAGGGTCGCCTTGAGCAGGTTGGCTTCGATGACGTCCGCTTCCGTGAGATTGGCGCCGGTCAGATCGGCTTCTTCCAAAGTGGCCTGAAGCAAATAGGCGTCGGACAAATCCGCGCCGGTCAGGTCGCACTTGGTGAAATCCATTCTCGTGAAATCATACCCCGAGAGATCGGCTTCCCGGAGGTCGGGTTGCTCGGTTGGCTGTGTCCGTCGAAATTTATTCCAGATTTCCAAGCCTTGGAGTAACAGATCAAGATGGACTTGATTGGCCATGACAGGAATTGCGGATTTAGGAATTTTGGATTGCGGATTAGGGAAAATCAAAATCCGCAATTAAGCGTGTTCGCTTCAGCGTTTCTTGAGGAATTTCAAAAATTCGGAGTCGGGGCTCAGCACCATGGTCGTGTCTTTGGAGAAGACTTTCCGGTAGGCTTCCATGGAACGAACGAATTCAAAAAATTTAGGATCCTGGTTATACGCATTGGCGTAAATCTTGTAGGCTTTAGCGTCCCCTTCACCTCGAATTTCCTGGGAGGTCTTGTAGGCCTCGGCTATGAGAATTTGTCGATCCTTTTCGGCTTCCGATCGAATTTTCTGTGCTTCTTCCGCGCCTTCAGCCTTGTATTGTTTGGCGATCCGTTCCCGCTCGGCTTGCATTCGATCGAACACGGCCTTGGCGTTTTGCTCGGGCAGGTCCGCGCGTTTGATGCGGACGTCCAGGACTTCCAAGCCGTATTTCGAGGCTTTTTGATTGGCGCGTATGGCAACTTCGGACATGATCAATAAACGGTTCGCGGAGACAATTTCCGACAGTTCGTGCCGACCCAGTTCCACGCGAAGTTCGGAATAAATGATGTCGTCCAGCCGTTGAAGCGCACCCCGTTGCGTTTGGAACGCCTTGTAGACTTCCAGGGGATCGACGATTTTCCATTTGGCGAAATTGTCGATCAGGATGGTCTTCTTGTCCTGGGTAATGACTTCGCGCGCGGGAACGTCATAATCCAGGAGTCGCTTGTCAAAGTAGCGGACTTCCTGGACAAAGGGCAGTTTGAACTTGAGCCCCGGCTCCGTCACGGTGCGCTTGGGTTTGCCGAGTTGGACCACGATGGCCGTTTGGGTCAGATCGAGAATGAAGAACGGGGAGGCCCCCAATACGACCAGCAGGACCAGGACGACGCCGATGCCGATGAACAGGTTTTGTTTCATCAGGGGGTGGCCTCCGCCTTTCTGCCCGGTAGTTTCTGCAGCCGGTCCAACGGCAGGTACGGCAAGACGTTCCCCGCGGCTTTGGAATCCAGAATGATCTTGTCCACGCCGGAGAGGACTTCCTCCATGGTTTCGATATACAGCCGCTTGCCGATGACGTTTTTGGCTTTCTTGTATTCCGCAAGCGTTTGCAAAAAGTGGTTGGCTTCACCTTCCGCTCGCGCGAGTCTGGCTTGGGCGTACCCTTTGGCTTGATTGACGTCCTGGGCCGCTTGTCCCTTGGCTTTCGGGATGATGTCGTTCCGATACCCATGGGCCTGGTTGATCAGTTGCTCCCGTTCCTCCTTGGCACTGGCCACGTCTTTGAAGAACTTCGCCACTTTCTGCGGCGGATTGACGTCGAGCAATTGCACGGTGGCAATCTGGACGCCGCCCCGATACTCGTCGATGATAGTCTGAAGTAATTCTTGCGTGGACATCTGGATCGCGGCTTTGCCCACGGTCAACGCCTCATCGATTTTATTCTTGCCGACAACTTCCCGCATCGCGGCCTCGGCCGATTTCCGGATGGTTTCTTCGATATTCGCCACGTTGAACAGGTAGTCTTTGGCCTGGCTGATTTTGTATTGGACGATGAATTCCACGGAGAGGATGTTCATGTCTCCGGTCAGCATGAGAGCTTCCTGCGGGACGATTTGAGCCCGTCCCCGGGCATTGGTGCGAAATCCGACTTCGATACGGTGCAGTTTTTGAACCTTCGGCGTGACCACGCTTTCAATAAAGGGGATTTTGAGGTGGGGTCCGGGTTCAACGGTCCGAACCACGTCGCCGAACCGCTTCACGAGCCCTTCTTCATCGGGTTCGACTTTGAACACCGATTGCGAGAGCACCAGGATGCCCGCCACGACCAGGACGATGGACTTCATCCCGCGCGTCGGCTTCATCCGCTGCCATTGTTCCTTGGCTTTATTGAGGACGTCGTCAAGAGGGTCGGCCCCGCCTTGTTGACCCCATGGATCTCTAGGTTCCCACGCCATACGGTTGTCTCAAGAAAGATCAGTCTGGTTGAAGGAAGATGTGCCTGCTAGAACTGTAACACTGCAACACGTTAACAGAAAATCCTGGGACAGGCAACTTCGATCACATTTTGTGTAGAGAGCACATAATCTGTCCGGTTTTCATTGGATGCAGGAGGAGGCATCGAATGAGACGGACAGCATGGTTACAGGAGACACGCATGGCACGATTTGAGGAGGCGTATGGGGGCGGGACGGAGAGGCGGCT
>MPMZ01000097.1 GCA_002238765.1 Nitrospira sp. bin75 | reverse complement strand
CAAGCCCCAGCCGCAGCAGGTTCCCTCTTTGCCCTCTTGAGGGGGGACGCAGGGCCTTTGTCATTCGCAGTCACGGCATCTGAGCGGTGCCACTCGCCTTATCCGAACCCCTCTCCCCGTTGAGGAAACGGGCTGGGGTGAGAAGGGACTCCAGGAAAATGTTACATTTTGTAATAATTTGTTGTTTTTGTACAATATGTACATATTGTACAAAACTGTACGAAATTGTACAAAATGCAAGATTCATGCAATTTCGCACGATTCCATCTCGGGCATGGTCAGCCCCCGTGTGAGTAAACTAACCGGGAGCCGTTTTTGCCATCTTTTCCGGGTGAAGGAGGAAAGATATGCCGGCGATCGAAATCAGGAAGGCCTTGGTCGCGGAAATAAAATTTATTACGACATGGGAGAATAGACGCGCGTGTCGTTATCCTACCGCGGCCTAGCACATGTGTGGTCTGAAAGAAAGCATCATAAGGCATGTGCCTTTTAAAATCTCTCAAAGATCTACTAATCTCTACCATGTATTCTCTCGGCCGTCTTGTCCCTGAGTTCAGTATTACCGGCAACCTCTGCCATTAAACCCGTCGAAATCAAAGCAAAATTATATGTAGAAATGAGTAATTCCCCCATCTCGTCTTCTGTATAGGTTGGTTCAATATCGTCACCTGAAAATTGTTTCTCAAGTTGATGATAGCCTGTATGGACGAAATCGTGCATCATCTGCAATTGGTCATTTATGATCTCGAATCGAATGCCGCCTCTGTCCCCAAGTCTTTTTTCAATGGCCCGAACGAGCTTCCAAAGTGACAAATCTAGCTTGTCTTTCTTATCTTTTTTAAACTCCTTAAATCCCTTAAATTTTTTCAGTTCTTCCTCCGTGGCACAACGAAAAAACCATTCCCCTCGAATAAGCGCTTCAAGGATTAGACGACGAAAGGCGTTGGCGGAGGCGTACTGCTTGTGTTCTACGAGTAGTACCACTGCTGCGCAATGTTGTCTGGACACAAAGAAGCATCCCATTGCGACCTTAGATCGCTCCGTTTCGTCGATTCTAAATGTAAGACCAGCAGTCTCGGCGTCTATCCATTGCAAGAGATTTTTACTTTCTGCGATTTTCTCTATGAGAGACACCTCAACCTCCTTTATTTGATGTTTTCGCTCTGCTATGAAGTCACTGCCAATTGGCACAAAACTATAGACAGCTTTTCTGTTTCAGCCATCGAGTCTATGCTGAACCGATCAATCGATCAACGAGGCATCATCCGTTTGCCTGATCTCTATGAACAGATTCGCCAAACCGACGTTTCTTAGAATCCTGTTCTTGAAGGCAGGCTTAGCCGTTCCGTATGCTGGCGGAAAAGGAAAAGATTTTTTTGCCATTCATTGATCGGCTAATCATGTCCTGCAAGATGAGAGAGTATGCGATAATGGGGAAAAGGCAAAAAGGTCACTATAAGCACCGCATTGAGTTGCAAGGCATGTTCGCATCGGCGCTGTTGGTGCTTGCGCTACTCGGCGCACAGGCCACGGAGGCGCAGACATTTGAGGAAGCCTCGGCTGCGTATAGGCGGAGTGACTTTGCCGTTGCCTTCGAGTCGTTCCTCGACCTTGCTGCACAGGGCCATGCTGATGCTCAGGCCTTGGTCGGGCGCATGTATGCTGATGGCAGAGGCGTACGACAGGACAATACTGAGGCTGTACGCTGGTTTCGCCAGGCGGCCGAGCAGGGCCATGACTTGGCTCAAGCCGAACTCGGGTTCATGTACCTTTTGGAGATTGCCGTGCCGCGGGACGATATTGAGGCAGCACGCTGGGTTCGTTGGGTAGCCGAGCGGGGCAACGACTTTGCTCAGTACAGGCTCGGGGTCATATACGATGAGGGTAAGGGCGTGGCACAAGACTATGCCGAGGCGGTGCGCTGGTTTAGTCGGGCCGCAGAGCAGGGCAATGCCCGTGCTCAGCACGCTCTCGGGAAAATGCACGGTCAGGGTAAAGGCGTGCATCAGGATTATGCCGAGGCCGTACGCTGGCATCGCCAGGCCGCGGAGCAGGGCTTAACCGTTGCTCAGTTCATGCTTGGGCTCATGTACGCCGATGGTCGGGGTATGCCGCAGGACTATGTTCAAGCGCACAAGTGGATCAATCTCGCTGCCGCCCGGTCCTCGGCATCGGACAATTGGCGTGAAGATGCCGTACAGACCCGGGATGAGGTCGCCTCGTTAATGACTCCGGCCCAGATTGCGGAGGCGCAACGGCTTGCGCGCGAGTGGAAGCCAAAGCAAGCTTCGGCCTTGGCTCCACTTGGCGACGCGCCCTAGAACGTGACACGCTTTCCCGAAGTGCAGAAGACGCCCTCGCTTCCAGGACGGACCTGCCGTCACGACTGCTTGAATGCCCTTGACAGCATATGCTGTTTAGATCATAATTAGGTCATGGCGTGGGAAGTTCGTTTCGACCTGGCCTTCGACCCGGAATTCGATACGCTGCCCACTGCGGTGCAGGATGAACTCCTTGCACAGGCTAAGCTTCTGGAGGCATTCGGTCCGGCTTTGGCCCGCCAGTGGGTGGATACCCTGAATGGGTCGCGTCACGCCAACATGAAGGAACTTCGTTTCCAGGACGATAACGGAGTATGGCGAGTCGCCTTTGCTTTTGATCCCCGGCGGAAGGCCATCCTGCTTGTGGCCGGCGACAAATCGGGCGTCAACGAAAGACGTTTTTACAGACGGCTGATCGAGAAGGCGGATGCACGGTTTGAGACGCATCTCGACCGGCTGAAAGACGAAAGGAAGTCAGGATGACGACTCTCGCGGAAAGAATGAACAGACTCCCCACGGCGCGTCGGAAGCAAGTGGAGAAGCGGGCGAAGGCGCTGATTGCCGAAGAGATGTCTCTACAAGACCTGCGCAAGGCGCGGAAACAGACGCAGGTGCGTGTGGCAAAGGCACTCGGGATCAAACAGGAAAACGTATCGCGTCTTGAAAAACGTAGCGATCTGCTGTTATCCACGCTGAGTGGCTACGTGGAGGCGATGGGCGGAAAATTGAGCTTGGTGGCGGAATTCCCCGACCGTCCGCCCGTTGCGCTGACCGGCATTGCCGCCTTGGATCAGGAAAATCCTCTAGCAAAGTCATAGCCCGCGCGCCGGGGTTTCAGTGGTAGCCCTGGCGCTGGTAACATTCCAGTGCGTCGAGGAACGCCCGATTCGCCAGGTTGGTGGCCTTGGCCATATAGTACCGCTCCACGGTGTTGCAATACCCGCCTTTTTCCCTTCGCTGACAAGGCTTCAGGGGCCCGTCCAAATTTTTCGAGACGTCGCGGGCAATGAAGTCGGCACTCTTTTCCACCCGGACCTGGTGTTGAATTTCTTTCCGAAGAAAGGCCATTTGCGCCTTGATCCCGTCGGCCCGCTCGATAGCCTCGGGGATGGACGCCTGCAGGACAGAGCGCATCGTGCGTGTGAATTCCTTGACGTGCACCCCCTTGAGTAGCGCGTCCATTTCTTCACCGAGATGGGACAGGTTTTCCGGGCAGTGTTCCGCGGCCTGCGCCGGCGGCGAGGAGAGAGCCAAGACCCCCAAGAGCATCGCGATCACGGACAATCGTTTCATTGGTGGTTCATTCAACCTCCATTCTGCTAGAGTATACGTGAAAGACGTGTTGATCAATCCTCGTGGACGCCCCCATGGAACCCACCACCATTCCGTGCAAAACGATTCTCAATCCCACCGGTGGATTCTTGGGTCAAGGGTATACCCATACGATTAATCTGTATCGGGGCTGTGCGCTCGGCAACACGCTGTGCGGGGTGTACTGCTATGCGCAGTGGAACCCCTATCACGTGCGGGGGCGGAGGTGGGGGCGGTTCCTCGACGTCAAGGAAGGAGCCGTGCAAGCCTATTGTGCGCAATATGACCGGCTGAAGGCCGGCGGCGACCCCAAGCCCATCAGGATTTTCATGTCCAGCGTGACCGAGCCGTATCCCCCACAGGAACGGACCCTGCGGTGTACGCGGGTCTTGCTGCAAGCCATGGTCGATCGACCCCCGGATCTGTTGGTCATTCAATCGCATACGCCGTTGGTGGTGGACGATCTCTCTCTGTTGCGGCAACTTCAGCAGCAGTGCGACGTACGCGTTCACATTACGGTGGAAACGGATAAACCGAAACTGCCGCCACCGTTTCCGAATCAAGCCTATTCGCCCCATTCCCGGATTCAGGCG
>MPMZ01000096.1 GCA_002238765.1 Nitrospira sp. bin75 | reverse complement strand
GGACAAACCGTGTGGCACAGCCCCCGGCTGGTATCGATGCCCGGGGCCGGGTCGGTCCGGTCCTCGTTGCAGATCGGCGATCCGTCGGTCATTGCCGAGCGCACGGGGATCACGACCGTCGCCGATTAGAGTACCAAGACTGTTATGAGTTCTTGAGACGCTTCGGGATGCACGCTGGGAGGTTTCCTGGTATTTGACGTCAGCCAGAGCCGTTCGACAAAGGCATTGTCACGCTAAGGTATCTTGCCGCCTATGTGGATCGTGAGCAGAAATAACATTTATCCTCCTGTCGCAATTTCAGAGACCACCTCTGATGGGCGCTGCCTTGTTTGATATTTACTTTCTTCCTCAATAACGAGGCTGAGCTGCTGTGGCACACCATCTTGCGACTCGGACTCGGATAACAAGCATTCTGTCAATTCGTCCATTCGGCCCACCATCTTGGCAACGTTGACCAAAGAAAGTCGGCGCAAGACATCAACCGTGATTGGACGCTTGGAATCCTCAAATACAAGGGACGAAAGGAAGCTTTGTGCGGGCTTTGCATTGAGTAGATCACAGAGTAACCGCGCTTCTTTCTCAGACTTGCAAGGTATCGAATAGCACGTATCATCGACCATGACAGGGTGGCCGTTTTCCGGGGGGACAACAACAAAGGTAAAAGATTTGTAGAGCCCAGATATGGCAACCTTCCAAGGGGCAAAAGAATACTCGCCGATTCCAAACATGCTAAATTGCGGGCGATTCTGATAGATTGAACTCTTCCGTGAATCCAGTTTATCAGAGTGATCCTCAAGGTATTTCCACGTCTTAGGAGCTACATCCCTGATCAAACTGGTGTCATCGCCAGTATGGCGTTGTGTGACTAAAACGACCTTGCGCGGCGTCGCTCTACGGTTACCTAAATCTGAAGACTTCAGAAGGGGATAGACGAACTCTTCCTCAAGTTCTACTTCCTCATCCAGCCCGTTTACAAAACGTCCATTGCATCGTAAAAACTCCATGACATTGGAAGCATCATGCTTAATACCTGATCGCCAAGCGTAAGGGGACCCACCATCCAGTTCTCGAAACTTCGTATAGGCCTCCACATCCGAAACGAGATTTCCGTCGACCCATCCAAACTCCGTGACCCTGGAAGCCAAGTTAAGACTGGAATAGATTGTGGCCATGCGATCTTCCGTGCGCTTTCCGGTTGCAAAAAACAGGCAAGCGTCAACCGCAACGTCAAAATTCGCTTTTGCATCAATGCGAAATACCTTGGACGACTCAAGCCCGCCCTCAGTCTTCCAAAAATGGCGTAAGACTTTCCTGGCCGTCATCGTTTTACACAGCATGGCAATTGCGCCTGATTTAGGCAGTGCTTCGATCAAGCGAATGAGCATCCATTCGGCTATGTCGAAATTCGATTTTCCGGTTTTAGCGTCAAAACCCCGGAGACGTTGGAAGTTTGTTTTCTTCGGCAAATTGTTACTGCCTAGGAGGCCCTGCTGGGCATTGGTGACCCAAGGAGGGTTGCCTACAATCAAAATTCGTGGCGAATTCTCTTTCCTGAGAATTTGACGCCAGTCAGCGGAAAAAAAGTCTTGCTGATAAAGTCTGATCCCCAAATCCGACAAACTCCGGCTTGTTGAATGAACATAGTCGTGATTGATTTCGTAACCTTCGTAACTGCAAGTCCTACCCCATTTACCATGAGAGGCACTAAGAAATGCGCCAAGCCCGGACGTTGGCTCAACGACAAGATCGGGCAAACCAAACACTTCGGCAACCAAGGCGACCACTTGCGCCGCTAAATCGCTCGGAGTCTGGAAGTCACCAAATTCCTTCTGTTTGTTCATAGGTTTTCAACGCCGTTCACTGTTCCTGCCTGTTGGATGACACGGCCGTATTGCAGTCGCCATTGCAGGGCATTGGAGATCGTCAGATAGCCCATCTCCGGAGGGTTCACGAGCACCTCTTCCGCTAGTGATCGCGCTTGTATGTCGTCGAGTGGAAGCATCCGCTCGGAAAAGAATGCTAATACATCGTCAATATTGCCGTCGTTTTCGATAATCCGACGCAATCCAGACGTGGTCTGGAAATCGCCGGTACGCGAACGATCTACGAAAATCGTGTGCATGATATTGAGGCGACTCGTTCGTCTAGTCTCATCATCAGTCTTCCCGTAGACAAATACCAGAAGATTGTAACCAAGTCCGTAAATTTTCTGTCGAGCGGACTTGAAAGGGCACGACGATTGCGGCTGCCGAACACTGGTAACTTTCATGTCGACTTCGAGTTCTGGAAAATCTATTCCCTTGGCGGAAGATCCTTCGACATAAGTATATTTGGCGTGTAAATATTTCTGAAATTTCTGTTCAAGGTAAGTTCCGACGGCTTTGCCGTCTGTAATACCGAAAAGCGCAGGGTCGTCGTGAGACGACTCGGCTCCAGCAAAGACTGAAGCTTCAGTTTTCAGGAGAGGTATGGTGAGGATCTGTGGCATTTTTTTTGGCAATTGCACCAGAGTCTTCTCCGTCAAAGAGACAGCTCTAAAGTGGCGCCTCTGGTCTTTTCGACTTGCGCCCTAGATGATATATCTTCATAAGAACATCAAGGATTATCAACTCCCATTACCGTAGCAGATCGTACATTGCGCTTGCCAAAAGGCTAACAAGTATTGCAACCCAAAATGTTCGATGACGTTTTGATCGACTCTCATTGCTGGTCAGTTCGACAATAGGAAAGGCCCACTTCGTATAACCGAACAAAACCCTGTAACCAATCAACACCAAGAAAACTATGTAGATATACGTCGCCGAAGAAATAAATGGACTAATAACACCGACATTGGCTTCGATAAATTTAGAGAGTCGCCAACACAAATAAATTGCTGCCGGAAGGCCAAAGAGAAATAATCCAATGTCATAAACGAAGGCTGCATGCATAAACTTTCTGTTATTCGATTTTTTCCAAGAATATCCATTACAGCTTGATGAATTGAGGCGATCCAAGCACTTCGATCCCCCTGAACAGTGAAGTTGCTATGGTTCAGTGTCGGACTTGAAACTGGATTATTGCTGTCAACTAATGGGGGTGTCGAGAAATCTAGGTCTATTGAAAAATTATTCACAAGAGGACGACCTGTGACTGTTTGGTAGGAGGCAGAATTGCTGATGTATATGGATTCAATCGGTTCCGGGATATTCGGTGAATTAAACGGCTCTGTTCCGTAGCCGAACAAGCTTTCACCATCTCGTCCAAAAATTGTAACGGTAATCAGGAAGGCCTCTTTACGCTGACCTTCTAGCAGTTCACGGCGTTCGCGGTTGTCAGGCCCTTTTTTGAGAAGCAGGTCGACTTCTCGATGTCCTTCGTCATTGACGTGAGGCAAAAGGCGTTCGACTATGCGCCGCACGTCTTCTATGCTGACGTTAAGACCTCGTAACGGAATTGTCTTCTTGGTGATTTGGATAGAGATTGCTTTTTCCCCTTTCCGCGGAGGGGTCTGACGGTTAGTGCGAACAGATGCAATCTTTCTCAAGTAAAGCTTTAGGCGTAAGCAAGAACTTTAGCTAAATTCCAACGTGTAGATCGCAATCGATTCCGTCATCGATAAATAGTGTGGACATCTACACGGCGTCCCGTGCGAGATGCGCATGTCGGATCGTGGTCCGCCATGAGTATGGCTCAAGAGACTTCCTATTATCAAACAAACCCTTGCTGTGTATCAGTACTCGGAAAGCCATCGAAAGTAAGTAGTCAAGGGTTCGTGCGTCAGGAGTTCGGTCCGCGCTCGAATGCGTCGTCAACGGTGTTGAATGTGTTTTGATTGCGCCTTACCTGTCGTCCGAGATCACAGAAGGGTTGCCTTCGCCACAGGGTAGTGAATTCAGAAGCACACCAGCGAAATCGCCAAGCGAAGCGCTTGCCCTACTTGATCGGAGTAACTCGCAGGAACCATTTCATCATCTTTCCCACGCCCATAAATGTCCGTTTACGGGTCCATAAACGCCCATTGCTCCGGTATTGCTACCATTCACCCCCCCAACTGCGGTATGATTTGATGCACAGACGGTGTGTGTCTGAACCTGTCCCGCGGGTGTTTGAAGGAAAATTCGGTCAGTCGGTTAGAAAACGCCATTCATGAAATGCCTTGGGTTGATGTCGGGGACCTCGATGGATGGCGTGGATTGCGCCATCGTCGACGTGAGGCCCGGCCGCTCCACGTTACGGATCACGCTGCTGGCCCACCGGACGCGCCCGTACCCCC
>MPMZ01000015.1 GCA_002238765.1 Nitrospira sp. bin75 | reverse complement strand
TGTGCAGTTGGAGAAAGGCACATTGTGGCAGGGGCGCGTCAAATCAGGGACACTTCAATCTTGCTATAATCCTTTGAAATACTTGGCTCTTTGCTCTGTAGGCCGAAAGTTAACCGGACACTAGTGAAATTAAAACTAGTTTCCACTTGTCAAATACTTCTGCAATGTGAATGCCTGTATAGATTTGGTCTACGGTCTTTCCCACTGAATCCAGTTTCATCAGCAAAATACAAGGTATCCCAATTAGCAAACCCGCTCCGCCTAGCAAGAACCATAATTTCGCACTACCAAATCCAAAGTGCTGGCCTATAGCGATGAATTCTGCCGAAATAAAAATTCCAAACCCAATACCTGCGTATAAAATTGGCGAAGCACGATGATCCCCTTTGTACTGCAATAACCATGATGAGGCGCCAACCATTGCAGTGGCGCTGAATACCCCTGAAAGGCCACGCATGACAATCAAAAACCACACGTTTTGGGACACAGCCAAAAACGCAATGGTCAATGCGGTACCTAATATCGAATAAAGACACAGCTTGAACGAGTCATTAGGGTGCGTATTAATAGCTAACAATGCACCAAGCAAATATCCTGCGTAGTTTGCAGATGCCACATAGGCGCCCCCATCTAGTGTCAACGATCCTTCATCAACCATTACAGGGAAAATGCCTGTAAAACAAAAACGTCCAAAACCCATTCCTATGGCCAATATCAATGCAGCATAAACTGCAGACCTGGATGCAAGTAAATTCACAAAAGAAAGTTTTTTAGAGTAGAGTTTTTCTAGCTAATCTCTAGCGAATGTGGGATGACAAGTATCCGTCGAAACTTTTAATTTTGTCTTTATACTGGGTGAGGAAATCTGATTCTATTGATTCTTGTACAGCGCTTGATCCAATCGTATCTGACCAGCTTGAAAGCTTTTTAAAGTTCTGAGAATTAAATATTGGAACAATATTATTTATGACTTCATAGCGTATCAGTAATGGAGCATATGCGGCATCTACAAGCGAGAATTGTTCGCCATTAAAAAATGGCTGATTATTCAAAGCATTCTCTACTAAATGTAGTTTACTAATGATTTGATCAGCTTGCTCTTTAAACTCTTTTTCGGTTTGTTTTAAAAGCAGCAGATACTGATCGATAATGCATGTAGATCCAAATTCAATCCATGCACGATTGTATGCCAACTGGAGCGGGTTTTCTGGCCGTAACTTGATCGGTGTAACATCATCTATGTACTCACAGATAACCGCTGATTCAAACAGGATATCTTTTTCACCTATCTTTAGAAGCGGAACTTTTTTTAATGGTGAGATTTTGTTAAACCAGCCTGGTGGATTCTCCAGGTCCACATTCGTGATTTTATAGTTTATGTTTTTATGATTTAAAACTATCACCGCCCTTTGTACAAAGGGACATAGTTTTAAGCTGATTAATTCTAGTTCTTCCAATGTTCTTTTTGTTAATTTAATGCACAAAAAATTGCATGCATTTTCTATTGTGCCAATGCCATACTTTCCTCTTTCTGAATTTGAGTGTCTTTGAGTTTGGTTCCAATAAGATGCTTTGCCAACCTCTTGCTTTGCCCAATAATTGTAAGTGTCGGAGGACGTACCAGGGGTAATGGGAAAGTGCTCGCATCCGAGACATATAAGTTATCAAATGCATAAGTTTTCAGATCGGAATCCAAGTGCTCACCTATACGTACTGTTGCACATGGATGTGTTCCTCTTGGGGGGTTCCAAAAAATAGTATTGGGATCACATCCCGCCTTCATAAGAATACTTTTGCTGGTACTGAACCCAATGTTTGCCCGGAGGAAATCATCATGCAACAAAGGCATACTGATCTGTCCATCCGGTGCCACATAGCCTTTAAGACCTTCTTTTATCTTAACCATAATTCCTAGCATGCGCGGAAACTTGGGCACTTTCTTTAAATGCCTCCAACCTTTGTAATATTGAGTAAGCGCAAATAGCCCAAATGGCTGAGTGAGTGTCGAATACATCAAACCATTCTCATCGTCACAATAGCTGATCGTCATAGGTGGATCACCAGTATTTCCTTTCTCCTTGACGACACCATATACAACAAATGTAGTATCTACACCCAGTGCATCTCCAGCATTATGAATGCCTGAATTTTGTAAAATTCTAGGTGTGCCAATTCCTCCAGCACAAACAATAACGACCTGGCCATTCAGTCTGAATTTTTTCCCGTGTACTTCAGCATATACTCCGGTTGCCACGCCATCTTCAATCTCAACATTATGAACGTTACACTCGGTAATAACTTCCGCACCGGCCTCAATAGCTTGATCCAAATATTCATTTGCAGTCCACTTACCTCCACATCGACAACCAAACATGCATTTATCACCGCAATCTAATTCAGAGTAACACCGCTTTGGATGAATGAATTTTATTTGGGGCACCCAGTCCATGCCTAGATCTCTGCCTGCTTCTCCAATACGTTGTGATGCAGCGCCAGTGAGTTCTTCAGGTAACGCCTCAATCCGAAGCTCATCAATGGTTTCGTTAACTTCAGACTCTATATCTACACCCGTTTTATCAAACCACCAAGATGGAGGGCCTGAAGCAGCACTTGCAAACATGTTGGTTGCCCCCCCAGTAAGCATCGGGCGGACAATTGTGACCCCTTCCTTAGATTTTAAAAAGCCCCGCTTTTCGGTGTAGATAAAAGGTCCTGCGACAGTTCCGTAATACCATTTACCTCGATGATCTTTCCCATACTCCAGTACGACTACTTTTTTCCCTGCCCTTGCCAGTTCTCTTGCAACAGCTGATCCTCCCGGGCCACTTCCAACAATTACGGCATCATATTTCTTGCTGTTAATATCATCGGCCAAATCCATAACATTTTGTACCGGTTCGATCGGTGAAGGGTGTTTTCTTTTTAAAGAATTTTCATCAAAACTCTCTCGTTTTAATCGGGTAGAATTTTTTAGGTCTTCTACAGTCCCTAGCTCATAATGTTTCATGTGATGCACCCATGTATAGCCGATAAAATCTCAATCACTGACTCTTACTTGCCATATTTGTCCCAATAATTTTCAAACAGCTCCTCTTCGTTCAACGCACGAGGACGTACTGGACGGGAAACCCAGGTTACATTCATAAAGTTTCTAACATTGACATTTTCGGTTGTGATATTCCCTCCCCATGTCCCACAGGAAAGTGACAATGTATAAGGCAATCCGTTTCTGGGACTGCCTGCTCCTTCATTAAGATTTTGATTCACGATGACTCTTGCTGTTTTTGTATTTAAGGCGACATAGTTGATGTTTTCTTCAGATTGTGAATGTATTCCGCATGTATGTCCCAAGCCCTGATAATTCGTAATTCTATTTACGACATCTACCGCATTTTCAATTTTACCCGAATATTGATAGACGGCTAAAACAACGGACAGTTTTTCTCCAGAGAACGGATGGCCTTCTCCAATTCCGGTTTCTTCTACTAACAGAAAGCTTTTGCCAGGCTGAATATCAATTTGTGCCCTCTTTGCAATTGACTCTGCAGATTTCGCGATGATTTCAGGAGATGGGATATGGGCATCTTTTGGCCACATAATCTTTTCAAGGCTACTTTTCTCTGCTTTATTACATAAATAACCACCCAGTTCTATCAACTTGTTTACTAGTACTTTGTAGATATCTTGATGAACTACTATGGCGTTATCCGCCAAGCAGCTTGTTGCAAAATCAAATGTCTTTGCCTTTGCAATCATATCCGCGGCATCGTTGAGGTCTGCGGTTTCATCCACTATATGTACCGCATTCCCTACACCTACTCCATATGCAGGTTTCCCCGAGCTGTATGCGGCTTTCACCATATTCATGCCCCCCGTTGCCACGATGAGATCTACATTTTCCATTAGCACTTTTGTTTTTTGAATTGAAGGGCTGGTTATCACTTGTGCCAGGTCTTCAGGAGCACCAACGCGAGTACAACCTTCTCGTATGCATTCGACTACTCTAGCTGAACTTCTTTTTGTCCTTGGGTGTGGCGCTATGATCAACGCGTTTCTTGCTTTAATCGCGCCTAATGCCTTGACGGGCGGCGTTGCATCAGGGCCTGTTGCCGGAATAAGTGCGCCAATTACACCCACGGGTTTAGCGAGCTTTGTAATTCCGGTCTCAGGGTCCTCTTCAACTACGCCAACAGTCTTGATTGAACGCATCTCCGCCAATGTTCCTATTACGCGATTGTAAATCTTTGTTACTTTATCAACGTAATTTCCAAACTCACCCTCATCAACAGCCATGCGCGCCAATTCTTCTCTATTTTTGATGACGCTCCAGGCAATTGATGTCACTAATTCATCTACTTGTTCTTGCGTATAGGAATTTACTTGCAATTGTGCAAATCTGGCATTCTCCACCAATTTTAAAATTTCGCGCTCATCGCTATCCGTCGACATTGCACTTGTTTGCAAATCAGGAATAGTTGTAGTTTTAACTTCTGTCATTTGTTGATCCTATATCTAACTAAACAAAACGGGCTCTCCTCCTGTATGTAAAAACACGGCTGTTTGAACGTCCTTGTAGAAACCATTATTTATCAAATCTGAAAGTCCGGCAAATGCTTTTCCTGTATACGTCGGATCAAAAAAAACACCTTGCTTGATTGCAACATCTTTAATTGTTTCATTCCCTTCAATACTTGGTATCCCGTATCCATCACCAATGTAGCCCTCACGGATTACTATCTCCGCCAAATTTATGTTCACTGAAACATTCAATACTATGGCGGCTTGTTGTACTAAATTATGAACAATTTCCTTTAACTCCTTGGCAGGCCGACTCACAGTAAAGCCTTCGATTCGCCAAGGATGGTCATACAAGATTCGTGCAAGTACCCAACCAGCTAGAGTCCCCCCAGAACCCACTGCAAGCGTTACAAGATCGACATTTATTTCTTTGCTCTGGCACTGCTCAAATAATTCCTTCGCCGCAAACATGTGAGCGATGACCCCTAGTGCACATGCTCCTCCTCGCGGGATTGAATAAGGAAAGGCATCACCATGCATCAGTTCTTGCTCAACAAGTCGGATCATCGTATCCACCGAGCTTCGATCAGTATCGTGTGTAAATCTGGTTTCTGCTCCCAACAATTTGGTCAGGTAATAATTGCCTGTAATTTCTTTTGGGGGGCTGCCCCAGTAGATAGCGATACACTTCAGATTTAAATAAGCTGCCACTGCTGCCGTTGCACGTACATGATTGGATTGCACACCTGCACCCGTAATTAACGTTTTCGACCCCCTCTTTAATGCGTCTGCCGCTATGTATTCAAGTGCCCTGATTTTATTCCCCCCATAACCAAATTCGATTAGGTCATCGCGCTTAACCCATAGCTCAATATCATTGAAATTTTTTTCCAGTTTTTTAAACCGCTGCAAAGGAGTGGGAAATTGTGCGAACTCACATCGGCTGATTTTCGGCAAGTCATCAGATACGAGTGTTTGAGTACTCATATTTTGTTTAGCACTCTATCCACCATCGCTGTACATAAACCAAGACGATTTTCATGTTTAAAAATCTCATCGATATCTTCAGCACTTAGATGGGATGAAATTTGAGAGTTATTCAAAACAGCCTCTCTGAATGAAATTCCTTTCTTACGCGCATTCATTGCTTCCTTGTAGACTATTTTTTGAGCCTGGTTTTTCCCCAGTTTTTTTGCCAACGCCAGCATTACACCTTCTGAAAATATCTGTTCGCCACTGATTTCTAAGTTCTCTTTCATTTTCAGTGTTTGTACTTCCAGGTTTGACAATATTAATTTCAGTAATTCTAGAGATTTTCCCGATACTAAAGTTATGAGCGGCAGGACATGCCATTCACTTTTCCAAGATCGACCATCTCGTTCATGATCAGTGACTAAGCCCTCAAGAAGAATTGCAGCATTATGGCGAACGACTCTGGCAAGCGTTCCCAGATGTTCGGATATTTCCGGGTTTTGTTTATGCGGCATCGTAATACTGCCTACGGTTTCTATAGGCGTACTCTCAATGAGTTCTGCAATTTCTGTTCTTTGCAAATTATAAATTTCATGACCGATACGATCTGCAGTTCCAGTTATCAGCACTAATAACTGGCCCCATTCTGCAAATACATCCCGACTTGAAATCCAGGAGATAATGGGGTCACGTAATCCGAGGCGATTACAAAATTCCTTTTGAATTTCTAGACCGTGGCGGCCTAACGATGAAAGTGATCCAACGCCTCCACATAACTGCCCCTCGTCCATTCGGTTACCCAATTGCGATAACCGAGTTCGATGACGATCCAGTTCACACGCCCAACCCGCGACCTTAAATCCAAATGTTATAGGCAGCCCGTGTTGTCCATGCGTACGCCCTGGCATGATCGTGTCGCGATGCTCGCTCATGAGATTTTTGGTGATAGAACATATCGTATTTATATCCAACAAAAACTGTTCCCTGACATCCCTCAAAGCGATCGAAAACCAGGTATCTGTTACATCTTGTACAGTTGCGCCAAAATACAACCAGTTTCTTACATCTTCGTCTCCACGCTTTGCCAAAGCATTGATAAAGCCCTGCATGGAATGGCCACTTTGTTCAAATCCTTCTTTGATGTCATTAAGTAATTCGCTATCGATCTCAACTTGACTGCAGAATTCCTTAATTGAATTTCCAGCTGATTTTGGTATTAACCCAAATTTTGACTGGACTTCTGCTAGAACCGCCAATATTTCCAGCCAAGTTCTGATTCTTGATTTCTCATCAAAAATTTTTCGCAAGGATTCCGTACTCCAGGAATTCTGGTATATAGAGGATTCTATGAATAATGAAGTCATTGGGCTTGATTGATGATGGTATCCATGTGTTGTGACAATGCATTTTCTGCTTGTTTTATTTTTTCCCGTTCATTGTCTGTCCATTTTTTATAATAATTAATCTCTTGTTTACTGTATTCGATCATCTCCTTGATCCTTTCTTTAGACGTGCCTCCTAACCCGGACTTTTTCTCAATTGCAACATGCGGAGAATTCAGTATCTCGAGGATCTGCCTGGAGCATGAAATTGGGCGACCTACTACATCGCTTGCAGCTTCATTTAATTCTAGTTCCGTCAACTCGAATAAATGTTTTTTAAGGTGTATAAAATTTCGGACAATTTTTCCAACAATCTTATGGGCGGTTCTATAATCCAAATTATTTTCAACTGAAATTTGTTCAGCTAGTTCCGCGGCCATCGCGTAGCTTTCCCTTATTCTGTTTACTGCATTTGAAGTTTTGAACTGCAATCCCTCCACCACATTTTTTAACAAGCCAATTCCTTCGATGCTTTTCTTAAGCACGAATGGAATTTCTCCGTACAAGAACAGGCGATTATCAATCTGTCCAGTTGGTGTGCGCTGCGACACAACCACCATATTCTGCATACCAATAACCTTATTTGCCAGCGCTCGAATATACGCTAAGGCATAAGGATTTTTTTTCTGCGGCATAATCTTACTTGCTCGTGAACAAGAATCTTGCAACTCAATGTAGTTGAATTCTTCCGTCACGAAATACAGTAGATCTTCGCAAAAGCGGTCCAGCGTAACTAAAATTGAAGTTGAAACTGACGCGATCTCGATGGAAATATCAGCTTGCCACATTGCATCTCTTGCATGCATGACAGGCCTCGCAAAGCCTAATAAGCTTGACAGCTTTTCCCTGTCAATCTGAAGAGTTGACCCGTTTATGCCTCCGCACCCTGCTGGACAGCAATTGACCCTTCCATAAAGTGATTCAATGCGCGCAAGATCACGCATCAGCATGAATACAAATGAATGTAAATAATGCCCGAATGTCGTTGGCTGTCCCGGCTGCATATACGTGTAATCCGGCATAACTGATGCCTTATGCGCCGACACCTGTATCATCATTACCCGCATCAAGGCTGTTATTTCATCAGCAAGGTCAAGCAAAACCTTTTTTATTGTTAGATGATAAGCGACCGTAGTGCTTTCTCTACGCGCTCTGCCTGCACATAACCAGCCTACTGCGCTTGAGTGCTGTTCCAACCAATTTTCTCGATTTGTAAATAAATCACCGAATTTAGGGTCAGGTTGGAAATCCGTTGGGTTCTCCTGTAATTTTTGCAATGCATTCAACAGGTCGGCGCCTACTTTTTTCTTGATAACCTTGGCCTCAACCAATCCTATTACATGTGCAATATCCACCCGATTCATTTCTTCTGACAAGCAGAGCTGTTCTTGAAGCTCACTCTTAAAAGCACTGGTAACTAATATATCTTCGGGAGGCTGTGATAAACGGCCATTGGTACACAAAACGGCATCGGAGTCTGAAAATCTGTCACTCATTTCTTTGCAGACTCTTGTGGTATTTTGGTTGTATCAGAGTTTTCTACTGAATCAGGGTCCCACATTCCACGCTGGGTAGACTCGTCGGCAACTTCTCTTAAGGATTCATATTGAAGTCCCAAGCGTAATGACTCTAACGACAAGACGTCCATGGGGCTTATATTCCCAAGGTTTACATTTGGACCCATTTGTTTGATCAGGGTGGCCTGTTGTTTTCTTAGGGGGGCTTCCCAAATGACCTTTTCTTTTTTTTGCCCAACTAACGATAAGATTTTCTCAAATAATTCGAGCTTCAAATCTCCATTTTGGTCAAATATGCCGATTTCGCGCCCGGATTCTCTTGCATCCAAGATTACATACTCAGCACCAAAATATAAATCTTGCAGAATCAGGTCTGCGAGTTCTTCAGGGCTTGGTTGCTTTGTGGGGTCCTTTTTACCTACCTCTGTAATTGGAATCAATCCATTGTCTAGCGCACACAAGATTGCGTTACGCCTGCGCTTAATGGGCAGTGTGATCGTTCCATCTGAAATTTCGACTGAACGGAATCCAATCTCTTTGGCACGCAGCATGTACGATTGACAACTTTTCTGAATAATCGCAGCCTCTAGCAGCGTACCTCCAGGAAATGTATTGATGTCGTATTGATTTAATGTCTCAAGCTTTTGACGGAGTATGTTTGCAGGCATCACGGCAGATACTCCATAGCTACACTTCCAGTGCTCAATATACTCATTCGAAACTAGAAGCAGATCCTGCAACATCTTCGGCCCCATACACGTATCGATAACCATCGTCATCCCAACGTTTTTGGGCCGCTCTACACGCTCTTTCATGAATTCACTTATGACTTGAATCCCATCCCAAGCAGACTTAGACATACTCAACCTCACTCGAAATTTCCCGCAAAGCTTGTTCTACCATAGTGAGATCGGCACCCCAGGGAACAACCATCAGGTCCCCATCTCTTTCAATCTCGAATTCAAGGAGACAACACTTCAATAGTGTAGGCACTTCAGATTCTTGTCGAAGCTTGCGTGGACACATCTCAACCCGGGGTGGCTCATCTCCATAATAGTGTCGATGAAATTGAAGACTTCTTTCACATCCTATTAAAACCCAGTTTTTGCGTTGCTCGGGACGCTCGTCCAAGAAATATACAGGCTTTTGTAGTTGATCCATCCCACCTGATCTACAAGGCAGCAAGTAACATTCAGGATCTACACTGTTACATAGCTCTCTTACATCAATGGCTTTGAACTCAACAAGAATGGGAGGCAAATCAGCATAACTTAATGCCTGTACTACCAGGTCATATAATTTTGGTGGAGAAGGTGGTTCGACTTCCAGTACCTGAAGCACAAGCGGGTCAGGACGACATATGAAGTTGATATGGTCATACTTGCCTTCAACAATGCATATTCCATCTTTTTTTACTTGATTGCGAAAAGCAACTTCAGCCAAGGCAGATCGATTCGCGCAGTCAACACTGCTGTCTTGAACGTAAATGCAGTTTTCTGGAAGGCCTAGAATTTCAACATGAATTATGTCTGAAAATAGCGATTGATCATCAGACTTTTGAATGGCAACGACTGCATTTTCCTGGTTGCCCCCCTTGAGCACAATAAATTCTGTACGCCGATACGCTTCTTTCCCCAACAAGTATGACTGCACCGCTTTCTCGGACATCTCTCCAGCGTATTTCTGAACACTGGTTTTGCGATAAGGAATTGGAACAATATTGTTTTTGTCTCGATACCTAGCCGAGAAACCTACTTGTTTGGCGCTCCGGACTTTTGTGTGGATCATCCGGGATCAAGCCTCGGAAGATTCCAGGGCAAATGTCTTGACGGATCATGGGCGGTCTCCACTAGATGCCGCCATTCACACAGCAGCCCCCCCGTTTCGTTGTCCCCTCCCCGTCCCGTCACCGGAGCGCCTCCGGCCAAGAGCTTGTTCAATCCCAAGCCCAGGATGTTTCGCGCGGCATTGCCGTCCGCATGGTCCCGATGCCCGCAGGCGCGGCACGCAAAGCGCTCCGCCTTGCGGTTCAGCCGCACCCAGCCCACCTTCGGCACCCGCAGGCGCTTCCTCTCCAGCCGCACCGCCTCCGGAATGATGAACGACTCCCGGCTGAGGCCCTTGGCCTTGAAGCGCGGAAAGCCCGGCTCGGCTTCGGCTTCCTTCACCCGCCGGAAGAAATGCCCAAACGCCGCGCCCAGGCGGAACGCCCCCGAGGCCCGCACCACCTGGCAGGACAGAGGCTCAAGCCAGTCGTGCCCGTCCCGGTGGCGCAACCGGATGAACTGCCGGCCCAGGCCGTAGGCCGAGGCGTCGGGCTTCTCCCCGTCGCCGGCCCGGTAGCGCTCGTAGCCCTGAATCTGTTCGCCGAGCAGCGTGTTGTAGACGTAGCGCGAGGCGCCGCACAACTGCCGGAACTGTTCCGCCTGGGACCGGTTCGGGTACAGACGATAGCGGGATGAGCGGAATTCGTACATGAGAAGTTACTGTAGCAAATTCAGACTCGGGAGCCTCAGGGATTCCACACACTTCCGTGAAGACCCACTTGTTTCATGCTCGTTTGGGATTGTTCAACAGATTGCTGCATTATTAGGCTCTTCCAATGTCAATGAGCGGTCCCCGGGTAATAATTCCTTTTCATGAATACGAAGTGGATCAAGTTTTCGGATGATCGAAAGCACTTCTAAAGAAGGAAGCGAAACTGTTTTAACCTCTTTCTTCATTCTTGGTTCAAATTCAGTATTTTCCAGAACATCGTCTACAGTGGTGTGCGGATAGAGAGCATTCAATTGCAAATGCCCGTCCTGGTCGAAATCAAAAACGCCTAAATCCGTAACGAGACACTGTGGACCGTTGCCCCGGTACCCAAGTTGCCTGCGAGTAATCCCATCAGCGTTCTTATGACCAAAACCGGTGACATAGTCACACTGCGAGACGATCCGATAGCGGCGTTTTCCTTTTACTGGCTCTGAACGATGCGCGGCAGTCCACAATGTTATATTTTTTGCATTACAGGACAGGTTACAAGCGCCGCCACCCCCCGGCAGTTTCAGCTTTAAGGTTTTACGGCCCAGCTGAGTGACATTGGTATTGCCCCAACGATCGATTTGCAGGCCTGATAAAAACATTCTCCCCAAGCGCCCACTTGCAGACAAATCGAATAACTCACCAATGCTTAGGTGGCATTCAGAGTTTCGGTCATGTACCCAGTCGTTAGTCGTGGGAGATATGAAAGGAGGATCTGGATTGACTCCATAGGTAGCACCAGCTACCAGCACCAAATTAGGGGTGTATACCCTTTTGGCAACATGCAATGCAATCTGAACTAATGGTGATCCAAATCCATGGAACACTAATGTGTCATCTTCAACAGTTCGCGCCAGTTGATCGATAAGTAGCTCGCCCAGCGTGCAATTCTTGCCCATATTTATGTACTTCCCTTGTATAACTCCATCCAGGCATCAGCTGACTCCTTCCAGCTAGATAGTCTTACACGTGTATCTTCTCCGCCAATGCGATGCAGGTATTCTTCATGACTTTCACATTCATACACGAAATCTTTCAAATATTTTTTTTTGAACGCTGTTGAACCTTCTTTCGCAGCAGACATGTATAACTCGGTATGTTCACGATCATAGGCATAAAATGGATAGCAAGCGGTCGGATGAGCGCCCATGGGTGCTTCCGCAATGTAGGACACATAAAAGTACGGAAGATTTGCACCACCGAGGCGCTTCAATTCTTCATTTGTTACGATCTTTTCCACTGTTGCCAGTACTGTTCTTGATGCCTGCGCAAACAGCAAGTCAACGACTGGAGGACCTTCAATCCTCAAATTGCCATGCAAGTCGGCATATTGGGCATGAATAATTGCCACATCCGGTGTCAGAGGTGGAACAACTAATATGTCCTCTCCCGAATAAGGACTCTGTATCGTTTTATAGCTTGGATGATTTTTTTCAAAATCGGTACCTCTTACTGATTGAATGGGCATAAATGGTAAGCCTTGTATCGAGGCACGAAGTTGTTGAACAAGCGTATAGCAGCAATTGTCCTGAATTTCTATTTCACCACTTTCACATCCTCGTCGATAGTTTTGCGCCATGCCAAAATCTTGTTCAAACCCTACATAACTTTCTTGCGACGCAGAAACCGCATTTGCACCGCACAGCAAATCGATGTCAATTCCGTGTGCAGAACCGACCACTGTCAAACCGTTAACACGATTGCGGATGATTGAACGGATCAGAGCCATCGGCTCACGTGATGACAAGCCACCTCCGACTGCTACACAATCTCCGGATTCAACTTGTGAAGCTAGTGCTTCAATGCTGGTAAATTTGTTCTCTGCGGTCGAGTGGAGAGTCAACACACAATTACACTACGCAGCAAGGGCAGGTCCTATGAGCATCATGATCGCATGGATCTTTCGCCCAGGGATGTGAATGATGATCTTCGTGTATGGGATTTGCGCGATCATTTTTACAGACCGCGCAAACCCACACATCAGGAACTTTCGCACCAGTCATAACCATGCCTTTGAACTCCCGTTCACAATCCGGACACCATAAGGTTAGAACTGACATGGATACAGAATCTCCATTAACTTTATTTTCGATCAGTGCATCATGCGGCTTTCTTTGATTCCTTTTGCAATTCTTCACGCACGATTTTTGTTCCTTCAACAAGAGCACGCATTTTTTCATAGGCGATGTAGCGCCAAAAGTGAATAAGACCACAATCGGTTGTAACCCCAAGGCGGTCGGCAGGAACATACTTGAGCAGGCCCCGGATACGATCAGCTACCTGGTCAGCAGTTTCAACAATCGTGCTCTTGATGTCGATGACCCCTGCCCAAAAGTACAAGTTATCCGGCAGCGGATGTGTTTTCAGAACATCCAGTTCGCCCTCACATCTGCCACAGTTTTCTATGTTAATGACATCCAGGTTCGCCTCATAACATTTCGGTACGATGGATTCCGCTCGATTCGCTGGATTTTCACCTGCTCGCTTGGTGATATCGAAATCCTCTGCTCCTTCTTCCATGTAATACCCGTAAGTCCCTTTGTAGTTTCCCCAGCAGACATGTGTGACAATCTTGGCGTTTTTGACACCTTCCACACATCGGTTGTAGGCCTCTATCGCCCAATCTTCAAAAAGGTAAGGCCATGTAAACTCGTCCAATTGAATGAAGTCTACGCCCATCTCGTCTAATTCAAGGAGTTCTTCGTTCAGTGCTACGGCAATTGCCATCGCTCGATCATAACTGGACTTGTAATAATAATCATTGGTACATTGGGCCAAAGCTTGAACCCCCGTGTATTGCACTTTAATCGGCTTGTCAGTAGCCCGTTTCAATGCCCTGGCCTGTTGAATCATGATGGGGCCGTAGCGTTTGATTTCTTGATGGCAGGTCGCGGAGTGTAAGTCACTATAAAGTGGTGTAGCCAGGTATTCCCCATGCATGCTGTAGCCGAGACGCTTAAGGTAGTAGTACACGATTTGATCAACATAATTATCGCCTTGTACCCGGCCATCCGAAATAATATCCAGCCCTGCCATTTCTTGATCGTGCGCCATAGTGGCTATTGCGTCTTCCAGTGCTTCTCGCTCTTTCGCATCCGGTGGTGCCTGGTCTCCCGAAAAATTGGTCGCCCACAACGTATCCCACCAACGTGGGTTGGGATAATTACCTACAATACTGGTAGGTATAAGTACCTCTTGATCTCTAATTTTCATAATGATACCTCTCTTGGGTCTATCTCTGGATTCTTGAGTACTACTTAAGTACTAGGCTGTATTTTATGCCTTTAAATTTCAAAAGATAGTCCCGGTCAGGTTCGCTGCATATCGGAAGCCAGGCTTAGAATTCGTTTGCTGGACCGGACGAAAAAGGGTGTGCAGAAAAGCTTATGCAACTGCTGATTTGCTTTTTGCATTAACTAATGCTTGGCGTAATCCTTCTTCCAAAACCGGATGATAGATAGGCAGCTGTAATAGCTTGTGTAATGGAATTTCATTTTGAATGGCCATCATTAACAAATGTGCAAAATTTTCCGCACCTGGGGCTATCATTTCTGCACCGAGAATATGATCGTTTCTTGAATTCACATAAACCCGTACAACGCCATGATTTTCCCCTTTTAAAGTCGCACGCCCTTGCAGAGAAAAATCGAATTCACCAATAACACACTTGTCCTGGTCGAGTTCATTTAATGACTGGCCTACTCTTGCTATGGGTGGGTCAGTAAAAACTATATTTAAAGCAGGCTTTGCAAGTTTTTTCTTTTTAGTATGCATCGCATTGTGTACCGCAACTCTTGCTTCTTCTGCGGCTTCATGCACCACCATTTTTTGGGAACTAACATCACCAGCCACATAAATTGGGAAATCATTTATCTGCAACGTGCAGGGGTCATATAACGTGTTTGCTGTGTCCGTAGTATCTAGGCCTAGTTTTCCCAAGTTCAATTGATCAATATTGGATTCTCTTCCAGCGCACAACAATATTTGGTCAACTTCTAATCGACCATTTTTCCACTCAATCAAGAACTTCCCTGCTTGCTCTGTTACTTTTGAAATCTTGGTATTAAAGTGAATCGGGTAGTACTGCTGTTGAAGAGAAAGTGCATGATGAAAAACTTTTTCATCTTGTATTCCTGCTATTGTTCTATATTCTTCATATACTTGTACTTTTACTCCCAATCTTGCAAGAGCTTGAGCAAGCTCTACCCCGATAACACCCAGTCCGACAACAGCTATGCTATCGGGTAGCTTTTCTTGTTCAAAAATATTGTCAGTAGTTAATATTTTGGATTTCACCTCTTCAAATACATCCGGTATTCTTGGCCTTGAACCGTTTGCAATAATTATATTGTTGGCCGATATTTTTTCCCCATTGACTTCAATCGTATTAGTATTAATAAATTTTGCAGTCCCTTTGATCCGAGGAAATTTTTCACTCCCTTTAATGGCTCTCTCGACAAAATGATCTCTAAGTGTGCGTACTTTTTTCAGCACAGAAGCAGTATCAATTTTGAATTGATTTTGTTGGATAAGATTCTCTTTAGTTAAAGACTGAAGATTATTAACCTTCTTTGCTATTTCAATTAGCCCTTTAGATGGCATACATCCCGTCTTTGCACACGTCGTACCTCCATCTCCCTCTTCTATCAGCAAATATTCGGCATTCAATTTTTCCAATTGTTTGGCCGCTGCAATACCTGCGGTTCCTGCACCAATGATCAACACGTCATACATGCCTTGTTCCTAATGGAAATTACTGGTATAAACTTTTATGATTTACACTGGCTGGCTTCGATAAACAATGGGAATTATATACATATGCCTAATAGTGGTTTATTAAAAAATCCAAGTCCGACCATCGCACCATCCCAGCCTCTCCAAAACCTTTCCCGGTTCATATGATTGATTCACTGGCCCCCGCTGATCCGAAAAAAAGCGTCGCCGTCTTCGCCTCGGCAGGAACCGGCAAGACCTGGCTGCTGGTGGCGCGCATCCTGCGTCTGCTGCTGGCAGGTGCCGAGCCCGATTCCATCCTGGCCATCACCTTTACCCGCAAGGCGGCGGCCGA
Organism: Nitrospira sp. bin75; assembly: GCA_002238765.1. Taxonomy (GTDB): domain Bacteria; phylum Nitrospirota; class Nitrospiria; order Nitrospirales; family UBA8639; genus Bin75. The sequence goes on along the minus strand of MPMZ01000015.1, from coordinate 37,878 downwards.
GATCCAGCAACGCCTGACCGAGTGGCTGGAGAAATGGCTGACCCTCGACGACCCGGCGCTGGCCGAAGACCTGGAGAAGATCGGCGTCGACACACCCGAGAGACATCTTGATCGGGCCCGCGCGCTATTCGAAACGGTGCAGTTCGCGGACCAAGGCATCCGCATCGCGACGTTCCATTCCTTCTTCCAGGAGCTGCTGCGGCGCTTCCCCCTGGAGGCCGGCATCCCGGCCGGCTTCACGATCCCGCAAAGGGAGCAGTCCGCGCATTTGCATGAGGAGGCGGAGGACCAGCTCTTCGAGGAAGCCCGCCGCAATCCCGGCAGTGAATTGTCGGAGTCCATGAACGCGGTCGTGGCAGAGATTCCGAGCCTGTCGGAGTTGCGCCGCATCCTGAAAGGATTCCGGGGGCATATCCTGGAGTGGCGCGCTTTCGTGGGCGAGGGCGAGGGCGAAGGCGAATTCACCCTTGAACAATTGCGCGCGCACCTGCGGGATGAAGTTTTTCGCCTGGACGAGGCTTCGGATCCGACTCAGGATCCCGACGCCGAACCGGAGCTTCGGCACTTGGCGGACCTGCTCGAGAAAAGCGGCGCCTCGGAGAAATCCCATCAGGCTAAGGCCGCCGTCAAATTGTGTCGCGCGCTGGAAAATGAGGAAGCCGGAAGCCTCGAGCAGGCCCAGCAACTGAACGATGCCCTGTACGACTCCGAGAAGCAGGACGTCCGGTCGTCGCTCCCCCCCACGAGCAAGGCGGCGCAAGACCGTCTGGGCGAGAGCGGGGTCGAAGAAATCAATCGTTTCCTTTCCCGATGGCCCCCGCAAATCCGCAAGACCCTCGACGGGCTCCTGCGTCGGAAATCCTGCGAAATTAACAGCCACTGGTACGCCATCGTCGGCCAACTGGCCGACAACTACCAGCGCCTCAAGCAGGCTCAAGGGTATATGGACTACGACGACCTGCTGTGGTTCTCGAACCGGTTGATGAACGGCGGCATCGAGTGGGTGCAGTACAAGCTCGGGCAGAGTTTCCGGCATGTCCTGGTCGACGAATTCCAGGACACCGACGCCCTGTCCTGGCAAACGCTGAAGATTTTCCTTGAGGCCCTGCACGAGTCCGGGGACGGGTCCGGCTCCGCCTTCATCGTCGGCGACCCCAAGCAGTCCATCTACCAGTGGCGGCGCGCCAACCCGGAGATCCAAAGAGAGGCCGACACCTACCTCCAGTCCCACCTGCAGGCGGACAAACCCGTCCCCAGGGACGCTTCCTGGCGCTCGTCCAAGGTCATCATCGACTTCGTCAACTCCGCCTTCGGCGAGGGCGGCATCTTCCCCCTGCCGGACTTCTCGCCCCACGACACCCATCTGGAAGGATTGTGGGGACGGGTCGAGCTGCTCCCGCCCGTTGCGAAAGAAGCCCGGGATGAGTCAGACGCCCCCGACCCGGACCAGCCGCTGCGCAATCCCCTGACCGAACCCCGCCCCGAAGTCCGTTCCACCCACCTCGAGCAGATGGCCGAGAAGATCGCCGAACGCATCCGGCGGATCATCGACCAGCGGGTCGCCATCGAGGATCGGGACACCGGGACCCGGGCCGCCGAATTCCGCGACTGCATGATCCTGGTGAACCGGCGCACCCACGTCCCGCAGATCGAACATGCGCTGACCCGCCATGAAATCCCGTTCGCCCGCCAGTCCCGCCAGACCCTGCTCCAGCACCTGGAAGTCCGGGACATGCAGGCCCTGCTGCAGTTCCTGATCCGGCCGGCCGACGACCTGCACCTGGTGCAGGTGCTGCGCTCCCCCCCGTACAGCGTGACGGACGAAGAACTGATGGAACTGGCATGTACCGGCGAGAAGTCGGACCGCTGGACCGACCGCCTGGAGATCCTGTCCAAACAGAAAGACCCGGAACACCCGCTGCGGCGGGCGCACAAAAACTTAAAAAAGTGGCGGAAACTGGTCGGCCACATCCCCACCCACGACCTTCTGGATCTGATTTACTTCCAGACGGACGCCCTGCGCTGCTACCAGCGTGCCTGGCCGGGCGAGCGCGGCGAGCGGGCGGTCAGCAACCTGACCCGCTTCATCGAACTGACCCTGGAATTCGACAGCGGGCGCTATCCCAGCACGGCGGCCTTCGTCCACTTCATCGAGGAGATGCGTTGCGGCCGCGTCGAGGGCTATGACGCGCCCGACCTCGTCAGCCTGAAGTCGGACGACCAGGAAGACCGCGTCCAGATCCTGACCGTGCACGCAGCCAAGGGCCTGGAGAAACCCATCGTCGTGTACGCCGAGCTGGAAAAGCCCACGGAACGGGGCCGGCACGGGGACGTCCTGATCGATTGGCCCGCCGACGAAGACCGGCCCCGGCGTTTCCTGTTCAGGCCCCGCAAGGCAGACATGGATTCCCGTTCGCTGGAATGCCTGGAACTAGTACGCCAAAAAAGGCAGGCGGAAGACTTCAACCGCGCCTATGTCGCGTTTACCCGCGCCCGGCAGATGCTGATTCTCTGCCAGCACGAAGAACTTCACCAGAAGCTTCTGGCGTTACCCTCGGAGTTCTCCGAAGAAGAGTCCGGCTTGCTGGCACTGGGACCGGACCCGCAGCCTGCCGACCCCCTTTCCCCTTCTGCCGCGCCGGAGCCGGACTGTACCGGATTGGACACGCCCATCGAACTCCCGAACGTCGTGGCGCCAAGCGCGACCGACGCATTGGACGAACCGATGGATTCCGGGGACATGAGGGGAGTCCTGGCGCGGCGGTATGCACTGGAGCGCGGCAGTCTTATCCATGCCCTGATCGAAATGCTGGAGGCCGGAGAACCCGATCCGGCCAAGATCGAGCGCCTGGCTCACGGCCAGAACCGCAACCTGCAGGACCCCGACTTTCAGGACTGGCTGGACGAGGCCCGTCGGGTGGTCGGCGACCCGGAACTGGATCCGGTGTTCCGGCCCGGTCCCCAGACCCGCGTCTACACGGAAGTCCCGATCCTTTGCAGAACCGAAGCAGGCGAAGGGTTTGGCATCATCGACCGGCTGTTGGTCACTCCGGACCAGGCCTGGGTCATCGACTTCAAGTCCCACACCACGGAAGACCCGGAGGAACTCGAAGAAATCGCCGGGCACTACACCGAGCAGATGAACGAATATGCCCGCTTTGTCCGCCTCGTCTATCCCGGCCGGCCGGTTCGCTGTTCCCTGCTGTTCACGCGCAGCCGCCAGCTGCACGACATGCCCGGCACGTAAATCCCGGAATCAGTCGCCCAGCAGGGCCAGAAGCTCCGCCGGCGGGCGGTATCCACGGACCAGCGTGCCGTCCGGCAGGAAGATGGAGGGTGTCGACCGGATATTGATCCGATCGACCAGGTCGATATGCTCGGCGACCGGGTTGGCGCAGGTTTTCGGCGGGACCGGCTCTAGGCGCTTGGCGCGGGTCAGCGCATCTTGGCGGTCCGTTGAGCACCAGACGCTGACGGATTTCTGGTAACTGCCGCTTTCCATGCCGGCCCGCGGATACAGCAAGTAGCGGACTTCAACGCCGGCGGCATTGAGTTCTTCGATATGCTCATGGAATTTCTGACAATACGGGCAGTCGATGTCCGTCACCACGACGATCGCATGGCGGCGCGACGCACCCGCCGGGAAAACCAACATCTTGTCCGTGCCGTAGGCTTCCAGTAACTCCGCCCGAGCCGCTGCCCGGGAGACTTCCGTCAAACTGATCCGGTTGTCCAGGTCGATCAGCTCGCCCCCCGAGATCAGGTGCTTGCCGTCGTCCGTAATGTAGAAGACCTGCGCCCCGTACAGAACCTCGTACAGGCCCGGCACCGGCGCAGGACGGACCCGATCCGGAGCGCGATCCGGGTTCAATGCCATCAGACGTTCATGGAGTTGCGTTTCGCTCATCTCCGCGGGAGCCGCGGTCGCGAGCAGAAGCGCGCCAAAGAATAGGGTTCGCTTAACCACGAGGGTGGTGAACCCGGTGCATGTTCTTGAGTTTGTCATGTGCCACATGGGTATAGATTTGAGTGGTAGCCAGGTCGCTGTGGCCGAGCAGCATCTGCACGACCCGCAAGTCCGCCCCGTGGTTCAGCAGGTGCGTCGCGAACGTGTGCCTCAGCGTGTGCGGGGTCAGCGGCTTGGTGATGCCGGCCTTCTGGGTCATCCGGCGTAGCATCTGCCAGAAAGCCTGGCGGCTCATCGCGCGGCCCTGGCGGGTCACAAACAGATCTTCGGTCTGCGGGCGTCCCTCCAGCAGCAGCGGACGGGACTCCCTGAGGTAGCGCTCCAGCCAGTCGGTCGCGCACTCGCCGAACGGCACCAGCCGCTCCTTCATGCCCTTCCCAACCAGGCGCAAGACTCCGGTCTTCATGTTGATCTGACCCTGTTTGAGGGAAACCAGTTCGCTGACCCGAAGTCCGCAGGCGTAGAGCAGTTCCAGCATGGCGCGATCCCGCAGTCCCTTCGGGGTGCTCACATCCGGCGTGTTCAGCAAGGTCTCGGTTTCCTGCTCGCTCAGTACGGTAGGCAGATACCGGGATGGTTTCGGGGTGATGACCTGCGCGCAGGGATCGTCGCCACGCAGGGCATGCCGTTTTGCATAGCGGTAGAACAGCCGGATCGCCGACAGGATACGCGCCACGCTGCTGGCCCGCGTGCCTTTCTGGAGCCGGGAGGCCAAGTACATCTGGATGTCCTCGCCACCCGCGGTACACAGGTCGTTTCCCTGAACCCTCAGCCAGCGAGAAAATCCTGAAAGGTCAGAGCAATACGCCTGCATCGTGGAGCGCGCGAGTCCCTGTTCCGCCCAGCTACTGTCGAGAAATGCGTCGATTACATCGGCATCGGACATGATTCCATTACAATTCGTGAAACGCCTCAAGATATTCTATAGTAGGTCGGGGTCGGTGCGCCAAGGAGTAAAGCCTTGTGTAAAGCCTTGATCTCATGGGCGGAGGGCGTGCGGATGGTGCCGACATGTGATTCGCTCCTTGTGGCACTCTCCCGGCGGGAAGTGCGTTACCCTCAAGCTGGCGCATGGAGAACCAAATCCCGCTTCGGCGGTCAAACCCCGCGGGCACCCGCCCTCGTGCGGGCCGGAAGACTGGCCTGCCGAACGTCGGCGCACGCGGACCAGACTGCGACACCGCCACCCCACAAAGGAGAACCATGCCGATGACCCACGAAAAGTACCATTTGGCGGCGCGCCTGATCCATTGGATCATGGCCGCAGGCTTCGTCTTCATGTGGGGATGCGGCTACGCGATGACGACGCTGGTCGAGGACGACTCTCCGCTGGAGGAACTTCTGTTCGACCTGCACATCTCGATCGGCGTCACGCTGCTCGCCCTGCTCGTCCTGCGCATCGCCGTCAGGTTGGCGAAACGGCCCCCGCCGCTGCCGGACTCGATTCGGGGAACGGAACGCACCGCCGCGCATCTCGGCCATGCCGCGCTCTATGCGCTTCCCGCCCTGGTCATCGCGCTCGGCTGGGCGGAAACCAATTTCGGCGGCCACACCGTGCAGTGGTTCGGCGTCGAGATGCCGCAAGTGTTCCCCGAGACCGGCGAGGACCTCCAGGATCTGTCCGAGGATCTGCACATGTGGCTCGCCTACACCATGCTGGCGGTCACTGCCGGCCACATCGCGGCAGCCTTCAAGCATCGCTGGTTCGACGGCCACGACATCATCCATCGCATGACCTTCGGCGACCGATGAGAAGGTTCGCTTTCCGCGCGCCGCCGGCGCGACCGGAGCAGGCCCGCCCGCCTGCGGGGCCGGGAAACCCATCATCGCCAGCCGAGCGCATCGGCAGCCCCACTATGACGAGGCGCGCGTTCCTGGGCCGCGTCGCGGGCCTCGGCGTCGCCGCGACGGCGACGGGATTGTTCGGCACCGCCTCTCCGGGCGCGGGCGCCAAGGACAGGAAGCTGTTCCTGATCACACTGGAAGAGCATTTCACGACACGCGAGATTCAGCGGCTGAAGGCCGCCGGGGACAAGCGGCTCTTCTCGGGGGGCAAGCGCAGACCCGAGCTCCTCGACCTGGGCTCCGGCCGGATCGCGGACATGGACGAGGCGGGTGTCGACATTCAGGTGCTGTCGGCCGTGACGCCCGGCGCCCAGACCCTGCCCGGAGCCGAAGGCGTGGCCTACGCCCGCAAGCTCAATGCCTGGGTCGCCGACGAAGTCATCGCGGCCTATCCGGACCGTTTCCGCGCCTTCGCCACGCTGCCGCTGAGCCAGCCGGAGGCGGCGGCCGACGAACTCGAACGTTCGGTCCGCGAGCATGGCTTCGTCGGCTGCATGAGCTACGGCGCAATCGACGGGAAGTTTCTCGACCACGTCGACTTTGAGCCGGTGCTCGCCCGGGCCGAAGCGCTTGGCGTACCCCTCTACATCCACCCGAACTAGCCTTCGCCCCAAGCCTTGGAGGTCTACTACGACGGGCTGGGCGACACATTGGCGAGCCGGATTCTCGGCGCCCAGGCTATGGATGGCATCAGGAAGTCGCGCTCCAGTGTCTGCGCATGATCGTCAGCGGCGTCTTCGACCGGTTTCCCAAGTTGCAGATCGTTATCGGCCACATGGGCGAAGGGCTTCCCTTCTACTACTGGCGCGTCGGGGAGGACCTGGCCCGCATCGCGAAGGACCGGTTGCACAAGCCCGTGCAGCAATACTTCCGCGACAACCTGTGGATTACGACCAGCGCGTTTTTCCGCGACGAACTGCTGACCCTGGCCCTGTCGACCATGGGCGAGGACCGGATCATGTTCTCCGTCGATTATCCCATGGCGAGCGCCAAGGCGGGAGCCGACTGGTTCCGGGCCGTCGATCTGCCCCGGGCGACCAAGGAGAAGATCGCTCACAAGAATGCCGAGAGACTGCTCGCCATCGGCCCGTTTTGAGGACAAAGTCGCGGCTGGCCACCCTGTGGCGTTCTGCCTTCCATGTGCACCAGTCTGGCCGCGTCATCCCGCTGCAGCCATCACGACGACGGACGTGGATATTCAATCCAATCCGCTTCCAAAGCACTTGCGGCATGGAGGGGCCGGTTATAAGGCGGCTTCCCACAGTTCGGTGGAAAGCCGCTTTGGGGACTGTGCATGGAAATTCTGCTACACTCGCGCACCATGCCGTCTACAAAAATCGTGGGCCTTTGGCGGCGGTTCGGCTGCATCATCTACGATCTCCTGGCGCTGATCGCCATCTGGTGGGCCGCCAGTCTTCCCTTTGCAGCACTGGACCTGTCCGTACCTGGTTCCCCGGAGCGCTGGCTGTACCAGGCTTACCTGTCGATCGTCGGCCTGGCCTACTTCGTGCTCTGCTGGCGTGCCCGCGGAGCTACGCTAGGCATGCGGGCCTGGCGGGTGCGCATCGAGACCCCGGACGGCCGGAGAATCGGCTGGGGCACCGCCGTCATCCGGGCTTTGGGAGCCGTACTGTCCTGGGCCTGTCTGGGCTTGGGGTTCCTGTGGAGCCTGTTCAGCTCGACTCGGCTTTGCTGGCATGACCGGTGGAGTTCCACCCGTCTGGTCTCGATGGAATGATCCAGGAGTGGATCAACCTGCCTTGAGCTTGCTGCCGAGGACCTGACGCGCCTTTGTCTGCTGTGTCAGCAACAGCGCCAAACCAAGCAGGAAAAGCAGTACCAGCGGCAGGAACGCCGCCAGCCAGGGCGGCAAATCCGCCAGCATCCCGAGATGCCCGCCCACCCGGTTGAACAGGTAGATGCCGATCCCGCTGATCACCCCGATGAAGATGCGTTGCCCGAGCCCCCCGCCACGGGACTGGGTGAAGGCGAACGAAATCGTCAGCGGGAGAACCACCACGCAGGCCAAGGGCGTGGCGAGACGCTGCCACCAGGCAAACCGGTAGGGGCGCAGGTCGAGTTCTTCGCCGTCGAAGTAGTCTAGATAGCGATCCAGACGCGTGATCGGCATCTCGTTGGCAGGCATCAGCATCGTGTCCAGCACGCCGACATCCGGCAGGGCCACGTCGGTTCTCTCCGCATACTGCTCGCGGGTGACGCTGCCGTCCGGATGGATTACGCTTTCCCGAACCTCGTGCAAGACCCAGCGTCCGTCCGTGAACTGGGCACTCTTGGCATGCAGGCTGTGTTTCAGGGCGCCGTGGGCGTCCAATCGATATGCCAGCACGTCGGACAGGCGGTCACGGTGAGCACTCCGCAGTACATGAAGGTAATGGTCGCCCTTGCGGACCCACAGCCCCTGCCCTTCTCCGCCCAGCGCCTTTTCTTTCGGCTGCTGCCGGATGTCCCATGCCGCTTCCACGCCCGCCGGAGCAATCTTCTCGCCGATGAAGATGGTCGCCAGCGCCAGGACCAGGCCCACCGCCAGCAATCTCCCGGATAACCACCAGGCGCCCATCCCGGATGCGCGCAGCGCTGTCATTTCGTTGTCTGCAACCAGTTGGCCCAAGCTCAGCAGGCTACCGATGAACACCGAGACCGGCAGCACTTCGTAGACTCGCTGCGGCGTGGTCAACACGATGACCCACAGGGCGTCCGTGAACGAATAGCCTCCCGGGCGCACCCGCCGCGCCTCGTCGATCAGATCCACCAAGGTGAGGATCGTCACCACGACCAGCGCCACCAGGCTGATTCCGACCAGCACGCGCCAGATCAGGTGGCGGGTCAGAATGCTCATGCCCGGCTCCGCCGCGCCCGGTGATACAGCAACACGACGCCGAGGGCCATCAGCACATGCACCCACCAGACGCCTGCCCAGGCAGGCCAGTTGCCGCCGCGCACCTGGCTAGTCGCCAGCAGTTGGAACTGCGCGTAGACCAGATAGATCGCGATGGCGTAGGCGGTGCGGGCGTATTTCCCCTCGCGCACCGAACTGCGCGAAAGCGGAATGGCCAGCGCCAACATCAGAAGCAGCGAGATCGGCAGGGACCATCGCCATTGCAACTCCGCCCGAGCCGCCGCGGAGCCGTCTTCCCACAACTGCCCGGGCATCATGTACTTGGTCTGCGTCCAGACGCCGGGAGGCGGCGCCATGTTGACCCGCAGCAGGTGCCGGTCGAATTTCATGGTCTGGAAGTCCGCGTCGCCCGGCCAGCCGCTGTGCCACCGGCCGTCCTCGAAGTCCAGCACATAGACGCCCTCTTCCTTGTCCAGGGTCCGGGTCGCCCGGGCCGCGGTTTCGATATGGACCTGTTGCGATTCCGTCTCGTAACTGGCGAAAAACACATCTTCCGCAACCTGCCCGTCCGTTCGGCTCGCATACAGCGCCCAGCGTCCGTTCCGGGTCTGCATGAAACGCCCTTCCTGCATCACATCCAGCCCTGCCTCCAGACGGGCCTGATGATGAGCCAGCTCCGCTTCAAGCGACAACCGGGGCGTGACGTATAGGCTCATCACCCCCAACGCGAGGGCCAGAGGGATGCCGACCATCGACATGGGAAGCAGCAGGCGGGCATCGGAGTAGCCGCAGGAATGCAGGGCCGTCATCTCGGCATCCCGGTGCATGCGGCCGAGTGCCAGCACCGACGACAGAAGCATCAGGAACGGCAGCATATGGACAAAGTACGTGAGAAGCTTGTTGGCCAGCAGCTCGTAGACGATGCCGGTGGAGAACTTGCCTTCCATCAGGTATCCGAGCTGCTGCATGAAGAGCTTGCTGGCGATCAGCAGCAGCAGGACAATGGTGACCGCGAATGCGGCACGCAAGAGTTCACGTGTCAGGTAGCGATCCAAGATCGAAAGGCGCAATTTGGATACGTCGGCCAAGCTGAAATCAAGTCCGGCCATGCCGCGCGACACCTTGCGACTCCACCGAAGATCAAGTTCGGCGATGCGGCGGTCCAGCGACGACAGGCAGCGATCCAGATTGGACAGGCTCGACATCAACGTAGCCCGCATCTCCCTGCCAATCTGCCTGAGGTGCGACACCAGCAGCAGCAGTCCGGCCATGCCGCGCGATACCTTTCGACTCCACCGCAGATCAAGCTCGACGATGCGGCGATCCAGCAACGACAGGTAGCGATCCAGGTCGGACAGGCCTTGACTCAAGCAGCTTTTCAAAGAGGCGGGGAGGCGCAATTTGATAGAATTTGGCTTCTTCACACGTGACCTCTAGGCTCTTTCCATGAAGTATTCCGTTGTCACCGCCTCACCCGCGGAAATCGTTTGCGACTGCCTTGTGGTCGGTGTCTACGAAAACGGTCAGATGACCCCCAGTGCCCAAGCCGTGGATCGGGCCACGGGCGGGGCGGTCAGCGACCTCCTGTCCCAGCAGGATGCCGCAGGCAAGGCCGAAGCACTCCACGCATTGTATCGCCCTGCCGGGCTGAAGGCCGCGCGCCTGCTGCTGGCCGGCTTCGGGGAGGCCGGCAAGACCGGGGAAAACGATTTCCTGAAAACGCTGCAACAAGTCGCGCGGACTTTGCACAAGGACTCAACGGCGACGGCAGCGCTCGCCAGTAGCGAAGTCCGGGTCGCCGGCAGGAACGCGCAGTGGAATGCGCGCCAGACCGCGCTGACGCTGGAAAACGCGGCCTACGTCTTCCAGGAGACCAAACCCTCCGCCAAGCCTCCGGCCACCCCCCTGGAGTCCGTCTCGGTCCTCGCTTCCACGGCGAACCGGGCCAAGGTCCGCAAGGCGGTGGATCAAGGCGTGGCGATCGCCTCCGGAATGATCTGGACCCGGCAACTCGGCGACCTGCCGCCCAACCTCTGCACGCCGGGCTACCTGGCCCGCGAGGCCCGTTCGCTGGTTCGCGAGGACTCGCGTTTCACGGTCAAGTCGTTCGGCCGCCGCGAACTGGAAAAACGCAACATGGGCGCATTCCTCGCCGTGGCGCAGGGCAGCGCGGAAGAGCCGCAGCTGATCGTCATCGAATACCGCGGCCGGGCCCGAATGAAGGCCCCGATCGCCCTGGTCGGCAAAGGCGTCACGTTCGACACCGGCGGGATTTCCATCAAACCCAGCTCCGCGATGGACGAAATGAAATTCGACATGTGCGGTGCCGGCAGCGTGCTCGGCACGCTCAAGGCGGCGGCGGCACTGAATCTGCCGCAGCATCTGGTCGGCATCATCCCGGCGACCGAGAACATGCCGGGCGGGAAAGCCACCCGGCCCGGCGACGTGGTCACCACTGCCTCCGGCCAGACCGTGGAGATCCTGAATACCGACGCCGAGGGCCGCCTGATCCTGTGCGACGCCCTCGACTACGCCCTCGGATTCAAGCCGCGCCTGATCATCGACATTGCCACCCTGACCGGCGCCTGCCTGCACGCGCTAGGCAAGCACGCGTCCGGGCTGTTTACCTATCAGGCCCAAGTGGAACGCGCGCTGGTCGCCGCCGGCCGCGAAAGCTGGGACCGGGTCTGGCCGCTGCCGCTGTGGGACGACTACCAGTGCGAACTGGACAGCAACTTCGCCGACATCGCCAATATCGGGGAGCGCTACGCGGGCGCCACAACCGCCGCCTGCTTCCTGTCCCGCTTCGTCGGCGACACGCCGTGGGCGCATCTCGACATTGCCGGGACCGCCTGGAATACGGGCAAGAGCAAGGGTGCGACCGGCCGCCCGGTACCGTTGCTGACGCACTTCCTGATGCGAGACGCCCAAAAATAACCTATGCAGAACGTCCACTTCTACGTCATCAAGAACGGCCACCGCGAACGGATTGCCTGCCAGATCGCGGAGAAGGCCGTGGCTCAGGGCCACCGGGTGCACGTCCGGGTCCCGGACCCGCAGGCTGCAGAATCGCTGAATACCCAGATGTGGACCTTCCGCGACCAGAGCTTCCTGCCGCATAGCCTAGGCGAAAGTCCAAGCCCGCACGTCCGGGTCACCATCCATGAGGAATGGCTGCCGCAGGAACGGGACGTCCTGATCAACCTGGCCGACGACATGCCGGACGAGTACGAATCGTTTAGCCGCGTGGCCGAGGTGGTGGGTCCAGACGACGACACCAAAAGCCACGGTCGTGCGCGCTTCCGCCAGTACCGGGAGAACGGCGTCGAGCCGGAACTCCACGAGATCTCGATGTAGGGCGTCGCGCCCCCGCTCCCACCGGGCGGCCCGCCACATGGATAAGAGTTACGACCCCGAACGGATCGAAGCCTTCTGGCGGCAACGCTGGGAAGACAGCGGCGCCTTTGCGCCGAATGCCGAAGGCGAGCCCTTCTGCATCATGATCCCGCCCCCGAACGTGACCGGGACCCTGCACATGGGCCACGCGTTCCAGGACACCCTGATGGACATCCTGACCCGCTGGCGGAGGATGCAGGGCCGTGCCGCCCTGTGGCAGCCGGGAACCGACCATGCCGGCATCGCCACCCAGATGATGGTCGAGCGCAAGCTGGAACGCGAAGGTCGGACGCGCCGGGAACTGGGCCGGGACGCCTTCGTGGAAGAGGTCTGGACCTGGAAGCGCGAATCCGGTGGACACATCACCCGACAGTTGCGCCGGATGGGCGCTTCGGTCGACTGGTCCCGCGAACGGTTCACCATGGACGAGGGGCTGTCCGAAGCGGTGCGCGAAGTCTTCGTGCAACTGCATGACCAGGACCTGATCTACCGCGGCAAGCGGCTGGTCAACTGGGATCCGGTGCTGCGCACCGCCCTGTCGGACCTCGAGGTGATCGCCTCCGAGGAACAGGGACACCTGTGGCACCTGCGCTACCCCATCGCCGGCTCCGACGAAGCACTGGTGGTCGCCACCACGCGCCCGGAAACCATGCTGGGCGACACCGCGGTGGCCGTGCATCCCGACGATCCCCGCTACCAGAAATGGATCGGGAAATCCGTTCGCCTGCCGCTGGCCGACCGCGACATCCCGATCGTGGCGGACGACTACGTGGATCCGGAGTTCGGTTCCGGCTGCGTGAAGATCACTCCGGCACACGACTTCAACGACTACCAGGTGGGACAGCGCCACGACCTGCCGCTGATCAACCTCTTCACCGATACCGCACACCTCGGCGAGGGCGCGCCCGAGGCCTACCGGGGCCTGAGCCGGGAGCAGGCGCGCGAACAGGTCCTGGCCGACCTCGAAGCGCAGGGCCTGCTGGCGCGCACCGAGGAGCATGCTTTGACCATCCCCCGCGGCGATCGCAGCGGTGCCGTGGTCGAGCCCTACCTGACCGACCAGTGGTACGTCCGCACCGGCCCGCTGGCCGACAAAGCGCTGGCGGCAGTCCGTGATGGCCGCATCCGCTTCGTGCCGGAGAACTGGAGCAAGACCTACTACGACTGGATGGAGAACATCGAGGACTGGTGCATCAGCCGTCAGTTGTGGTGGGGACACCGCATCCCCGCCTGGTACGACGCCGACGGCACGCCTCATGTGGGGCGCGACGAGCGGGAGGTCCGGGAGAAGTACCAGATTCCGGCCGATGCGCCGCTGCGCCAGGACGAGGACGTGCTGGACACCTGGTTCTCCTCTGCGCTGTGGCCGTTCTCCACGCTCGGCTGGCCCCGGAAGGATGCGGCGCTGGAGCGCTTCTACCCGACCAGCGTACTGGTCACGGGCTTCGACATCATCTTCTTCTGGGTCGCGCGCATGATCATGATGGGATTGCATTTCATGGAGGACGTGCCGTTCCGCGACGTCTACGTGCACGGCCTGGTCCGCGATGCGCACGGGCAGAAGATGTCGAAATCCAAGGGCAATACCATCGACCCGATCAATGTCATCGACGGCATCGACCTGGAGGCACTGGTAGAGAAGCGCATCGGTGACCTGATGGATCCGAAGCAGGCCGCCTCGATCGAGCGGATCACCCGCCAGGAATTCCCGGACGGCTTCCAGGCCTGCGGAACCGACGCGCTGCGCTTCTGCTTTGCCACGCAGGCGACGTTCGGGCGCGACGTGCGTTTCGAACTGCCGCGCGTGCTGGGCTATCGGAATTTCTGCAACAAGCTCTGGAACGCGGTGCGCTTCGCGCTGATGCACGCCGGGCGGCTGGACGAATCGGCGCCTTCGGCCGAGGCCAGCCTGGTGGATCGCTGGATTGCGGCCCGCTCGCAGGCGGTTACCCGAGAAGTGTCCGGGCACCTGAGCGCCTACCGCTTCGACCTGGCCGCGAAGGCCCTGTACGATTTCGTGTGGCACGACTTCTGCGACTGGTACCTGGAATTCACGAAGACGACCCTGAACGACGACGCGCCGGAAGAGGCCGTGCAATCCACCCTGCGCACCCTGTACGCGACACTGGACCGGATTCTGCGCCTGCTGCACCCGTTCATGCCGTTCATCACCGAAGAACTGCACCGGCAACTCCCGCAACGCCGAAACGACGGGGACGCGTTCCTGATGACCCGCGACTGGCCCGAAGCGGAAGACATCGAGGAAGACCCTGAACCCCCCGGGACGATGCGCTGGCTGCAGGAATTCATCGGCGGAATCCGCCGGACTCGTGCCGAGATGGATATTGCGCCGGGCCGTCCGGTCCCCGTGCTCCTCGAGAACTGGACGACACAGGACCAAGCGCGTTTCGAGGCGACTCAAGCCTGGATTCAGAACCTCGCGCGTCCGGAATCGGTCCACTGGATGGAGCCGGGTGAAACGACCCCGGAAGCTGCCACGGCACTGATCGGAAACATGCGCCTGCTGATTCCGCTTGCCGACCTCATCGACCGCGAGGCCGAACTGGCCCGGCTGGATCGGGAACTGAAAAAACTGGACGGCGCACTCGATGCAGTCCGCGGCAAGCTGGACAACGAGAAATTCGTGTCACGAGCCCCGGAAGCGGTCGTGCAGAAAGAGCGCGAGCGGCTGGCGGAACTGGAGGCCGCACATGCGCAGCTCGCGGAACAGCGCGAGCGGATTGCGCAGATGTAGCAACCAAAAGTAAAAATACGATCCTGCAGCAAGCCTCTAATTGCTCATCTTTATGCTGATACCATGACACCGATTTATAATTCAGAACGTCTACAAACTCTTATGGTGATGCGATGTCCAAAAACTATGTCATGCTCAATGTCGAAGATATATCCTATGATCGCGATAATCCAAGAATTAAGAAGGCTTTAGAGAAATGGGGCGACCAAATAAATGCCCAGCGTATCTCCTTTGCTCTTCATTCGGCTAATGGTGGGTCGTCTGGTGTGCCTTCCTACGACCGACTGAGAGATTCGATCCGTGCTAGTAGTGGCATAGTCGTCCCCATCACTGTCACGGTAAATAAGGATGGCGGATACGTGTGCATTGATGGAAATACTAGGCTGGCCATATACAAGGAATTTCTACAACGAGACGTGAGTGGCGATTGGACTCAAATTAAATCGGTAGTGCTTGACCCCGCAAGTCGGCGAGATATTGAAACAATTCGCGTGACTGCACATTTGGTAGGACCTAGAGATTGGCCCGCTTACGAGAAAGCAAGATATCTCCACCATTTGCGAAATCAAGAATTCATGGATTACGAGGAAATGATCGCTCTTTGCGGCGGCAATAGACGGGATATAGAACGGCAAATTGATGCCTATCATGATATGAATGAATATTATCGTGACGTTGTTGAGGATGATAGTTTTCGTATTGACAGGTTTAGTGGGTTCGTTGAACTGCAAAAGCCAAAAATAAAAGATGCCATATTTGATGCTGGTTGCGACCTGAAAGACTTCGGGGAATGGATTCGGGATGGAAAGATATATCGGTTGGAGGATGTACGAAACTTGCCGAAGGTGCTCCAAGACGAAGAAGCCAAAGAGGTCTTCCTCGCTGGAGAGATTCGTTCTATAGAGGATGCAATCCGGGTGGTCGAAAAACGGCAGCAGACTGAGCCGGGCTCCACGAAACTCACTTTAAAGACCGCATCAATGTATCACTTGGCAGTAGCACTTAATCGTCGTATTACTGACCTACCATATTCTGAGTTGCGCGCACTCAAAGCCAAAGAGAATAACGAGACTATAGAGCAAATTAGGGCTCTTGAAGGCTTGTCTGAAAGCTTAGATGGCTTGCTAAAAGATGTCTCAGAGTGAATTACATAGAAACTTGGTTTTGCAGGTTGCTGAAAAGCTCAAAAGCCTAGACCCGCAAATACGTGTCCTGACCGACGTTCAGGATGCTCCTGGTGATGAAGTGCCACCGCTAATCAACGGATTTCGCCCGGATATATATGTCCGCAGAGAATCCAATGGGTCAGTTATCATCGCTGAGGCCAAAACGGACGATCTTGACTACCAACACACCCATGAGCAAATTGTGTCATTTATTAACTATCTTGAAAAAAGAGAGAACGGTGTGCTGGTCTTAGCGGCAACCGGACAAAATGCCGATCATGCTAAGACTGTTCTTCGGTTTATATGTAAAAAAACACGAGTGTTCAAGACAAATATTATGGTTTTCGACACCCTTGATCTCTGGCTCTTAGATTCTCACCAAGTAACATGGGACTTGTACTAAGAAAGCCACCCGCGCTGAGTGCGAAGCACGAAGCATATCCGTATCAGTTAGATGCTGTCAGGGCAATACAGTCCATGCCCTACGCTGCCATTTTCCATGAGCAAGGACTGGGGAAAACTAAAATCGCAGTTGATTTAATGCTGCTTTGGCTACAAAAGGATATTGTCGATACCGTTTTTGTTATCACCAAAAAAATACTAGTCCAGAATTGGGTGGAAGAATTAGCAATTCACTCACACGTCACCCCTAGAGTCTTGTCAGAAAATCGCCATGCAAATAGCATTGCCTTAAACTCTCCCGTTCTAATTTACATTATGAACTACGAAGTTGTCTCAACGAATCTAGACCTTATGCATAAGTTTCTCGATTCTTGTCGCACTGGAGCAGTCTTGGACGAAAGCCAAAAAATCAAAAACCCAGAGTCACAACTTGCACGTAGTTTGCATACCTTGGCAGAAAAATTTACGCGCCGCATAATCATGACCGGAACGCCCGTAGCTAATCGCCCCTACGACATATGGTCTCAAATTAAGTTCCTTGACTTTGGGGAGGCACTAGGACATGAATTCACCGATTTTAAAAATTCTTATGACTTGCCTTCTAACCCTGCATCAGCATCAAAGTATGGAAAGCAATTATCTAATGTAATGGAGAGTATTAGGCTTTTCTCAATCCGTAAAACAAAACGTACATCAGGTCTAGAGCTACCAAACAAAACTATTCTCACTCACTATGTAGATATGACGCCACGCCAATTGGCCATTTATACCGCATACAGGAAACAAATGGCCTATGAAGTGCAGCGCGAGGGCAATCATACAATTGACGACGCGGAAGATGTTTTGAAACGCTTGTTGCGTTTAGTTCAATGCGCTTCAAATCCAATCCTTGTAGATGAAGCATACGACGAATTGCCTGGAAAATATCACGCGCTAATTAAATTAATTACAGACATCGACTTGCGGTCAAACAAAATTATCATATGGACTGGATTTATTGATAACGTTGAGTGGCTAGCAGAAAAATTGTTGCAACATGGGCCACAAAAAGTGCATGGCTCAATGTCCATCGCGGACAGGAACGAATCTATCAGGAAATTCAAAGTAGATATGAATTGCCGAATTTTGGTGGCCACACCTGGTGCTGCTAAAGAAGGGTTGACTTTAACAGTAGCCAATCATGCTATATTTTTCGACCGTGGGTTTAGCCTTGATGACTACCTACAAGCCCAAGACCGCATCCACCGAATATCGCAGACTGAGGAATGTTTTGTGCACAACTTAATCGCTAAGGCAACAATAGACGAGTGGGTCGATATACTTCTAAACGCGAAGTTTCAAGCAGCACAAATGACACAAGGCGACATATCCTGCAAAAAATTTTCTTCAGACTATGACTATGACCTGTCTGGAGCATTAGCGCAGATACTTTCTCCTAGAAACTGAAACGACGAAATAGCATTATGATGGACATGAAAATTTTGGGAGAAACGATAGCGGTCAGTTCCGACTATTTGGACATATATGATCTTAAATTCCTAAAGGACAACCCAAGAGTATACGCCTGTACACACTCGATACCAGGATTCGATAATCTTCCTGACACAGACCAACAACAACGAATATTTGACAAGCTTGCGAAAGAGGCGAGCGTCAAGAATCTCTACCCCGAAATTAAACGGCACCAAGGTCTCATAGAACCAATATTGGTTCGCCACGACACGATGGAGGTTATAGAAGGGAATTCTAGGCTAGCAGTGTACCGAATGCTGAATACACGGCAATCAAAAGGGGAAGATATAGAAGGAGACTTTGAATTGATACCATGTCAGATAGTGGCACGTTTATCCGAAGACCAACAGGCCGCTTTCTTAAATCAAATTCATGTCAAAGGAAAAACAAAGTGGTCAGCCTACGAAAAGGCCAACTTTGCCTACGTGCGACACGATGCCGGGTGGACAGTGGATAAAATTGCAAACTTGTTCGGGGAATCCCCAGCGACGGTTAAAACTCGCGTAAATGTAATTCGCATGATGAGGGACAACAGCGACAGTGAGCGAAGCCATTTTAGCTATTACGATGTGTTGGCTAGAGCAAAACCAATTGCGAATGGGCTGCAAGAAGACGCCCAATTAGAGTCTTTTATTTTGGAGAAAATAAAACAGTTAGGTAAAGATGAAAACGAAAACGAGTTTACCGCTCAAGTAATGAGAAAACAACTCCCAGTTGTTTTAAATAAGAAAAAAGTGTTGAAGCAATATGTTAAAGGGGAGATTAGCCTAGAAGATGCATACCAACGAGCCAAAATCAGTCAAGAAAAAGAAAAAGTACTACAAGCTTCTAAACTGCTTGATGACGTTTCAAGTCCCGAGGTGCTCAATCTAGGCAAAAATGACTTTAATGCTTTTAAACAAGCTGTCCGCCAACTAAAACGAAAGGTCGACAGAATCACAAAAATAGTCGAAAAAGCGGAAAAGACCGATAGCGGAAATGATTAAAAGCAACATACTCCTGATAGAACCAGGTTATCGAAATAAATATCCGCCCCTAGGATTGATGAAACTTGCGTCTTACCATAGAGACCGGGGAGATTCTGTAAAATTCTATAAAGATTTTGGAAAGCCAGCATCGATTTTGCTTCAGGCATGGGACCGAGTTTACGTTACAACGCTTTTTAGTTTTGAGTGGAAAAGAATTGCCCGTGCCATTGATTTTGCTATCCAAGTAGCAGGAAATCAACCGGAACGTGTTTTTGTAGGTGGCATTGCTGCGTCTCTAATGCATGATGAGTTTGTTCGAGAAACTAGATGGACCGGCGTGAGATTCATCGCTGGCCTGCTCGATGGACCGCCTGCATCCGCATTGCGATTGTCGTCGGAAGATGGCTATCTTGGTGCAGACGACCTCGTGGGAGAATCTATTGAAACACGTGTTCCTGATTACACAATTCTTGAGCACACCGACTATATTTACCCTGTCCATGACGCATATTTTGGGTACGCGTCTAGGGGATGTATTCGAAAGTGTCATTTTTGTGGCGTGCCAAAACTGGAAGGAGCCCAAAGGGAAATGCCTCCATTATCTAATCTAGTCTCGGGAATCGCTGAAAATCATGGTGTTAAAAAAGACCTAATCTTGATGGACAACAACGTAACTGCCTCCGCGCGCTACAAAGAGGTTATAGCGGAAATTCGTGATCTCGGATTTAAACCTGGTGCCACTCTTGAGCGCGACGGAAAACAAACCAAGCGTCGTGTCGACTTCAATCAGGGAGTGGATGCCCGGATACTAGCTAAATCACCAATGTATCTGAAAGAAATGTCTACTATTTGTATTAGCCCCTTGCGCATTGCTTTTGATCACATTGGCGTCCGCAAAGTATACGAAACATCCGTGCGTATGGCAGCGGATAATGGTATTACATCGCTTTCGAATTACATGCTGTACAACTTCAAGGACACGCCTGTAGACCTATACACCAGAATGAAATTAAATATTGCGTTGAATGAAGAAATTGGAGTTCGAATATGGTCGTTCCCCATGAGATATCAGCCAGTGACTCTTAAAGATAGAAGTCATGTAGGTGAACACTGGAATCGTTACTATCTTCGAACTTTTCAAATCATGTTACAGGCCACTCATGGTGTGGTAAGTGGAAGCGCAGCATTTTTCAACCGTGCATATGGTGAAGACAAAGACGCATTTATGAGGTTATTGAGCTACCCTCATGGCTTCATCTTCCACCGCACATACTATGAAAACGACAGGGACTATGGAGTGGGTCCAAGTAGCAGTATTCGTGATGAATATGAAACACTTCGGAGAAAAATGACCAAAGGGCAAGAAGCAGAATTATTGGAACACTTGGCCACACCTATTGGTGGCGAAAAAACACGTAGAGAGTATTACAACAGAATCGCAAACACACGTGGTGTTGATGCTTTAGTACGAGAAGTAATTTCGTTTCATACTTTGGACACCAAGACAAAAGTAGATAAAGTCCCTGATTCTAAAATTCTTCCTATATTCTCTTCTCTTAACACAGACCCAATCTTACCTAACGAGGAAGAAATCGTAGAAGATTCCGGATTATATGATCAAGAAGGAGACGCCGGAGAGTGCCAAGAACCAGAAGGCATAGCTTCCGTCGCCAAGTCAGCATAAAACAACGGATGGCATCCGATGACCTTCAGCAACGACGACATCAGAGGGCTCGTTGGTGGGGATATACTTGGCCTAGTTACTCGGGGTATGTACACAGACCCCTTGGTGATTTATCGCGAATATATCCAAAATGCAGCTGATGCTATTGCTACATCAAATAAGCCAGAGAGTGGGTCAATTGAAATCGAAATTGACCCAAGCGAGTTATGTCTAAAAATTAGAGACAATGGCCCAGGGCTATCGCCCTCACAAGCTAAGCGAGAGTTAATTCCTCTCGCGATGAGCCAAAAGGACCTCAAATGCAACAGAGGATTTAGAGGAGTTGGGCGCCTATCAGGTTTAGCATTTGGCAGTTCAGTAACGTTCCTCACACGTTGTGGAGCTGAATCTACCATTATGAGAGTAGTATGGAATGGCGAGCAATTGCGAAAAAGCATTGACAAAAATTTATCGATAAGGAAAGCGATTCTTGAGTGTGTGACCGTTGATCAATTGAAAGGAGACAACTACCCTGAAAACTTTTTTGAGGTTCAGGTAGAGGGGATATCGAGATATGCGGCCTCGTCCATACTGAATCGAGATATTGTTCGAGACTACATTGGAGAAATTTGCCCTGTTCAATTTAAAGAAACCTTTCCATATCTAGATGATCTTTCACACCTGTTTAAAGGGTACCCTAAACCTCTGACACTTAGCATTTATCTGAACGGAGAAAAAGAAAAAATTACCCGGCCATATGACAATGTAGTGCGTCTTCCTAATGACCAGCAAGATAGATATGTAAGTTTCGAGAAAATTATGGTCCCTACACTGGATAATAATGGTTTCGCTGCAATTGGTTGGGTTGCCCATTCTTCATATCTAGGCGCACTTTCTAAAAAGTCTAAAGAAAAATGTCTGCGGGCACGGATAGGTAACATTCAGATAGGCGATGCGACTATATTTGATCACCTCTTTTCTGAAAGTCGCTTTAATCGTTGGTGTGTAGCAGAAATCCACATATTAGATACTCGAATAGTGCCAAATGGTAAACGTGATTATTTTGAGCCAAGCCCACATGTTCGGAATCTTGAAAATCATCTTGGAGCAGTATGCCGAAAGCTAGAAAGACAATGCAGGATTGCGTCAGGGGTACGTAATCACTTTCGACGTACACAAGCCTTTTTGAAGGATTTAGAAGAGTTTTATGATCTCCTGTCGTCTGGATATTTATCCACGAAAGTTGCTAGACAGTTAGCGAAAGAAAGGATGGTTGAAATTTGTGATTTTAGGAAAACAGAGAGATGTCAGAAAATGTGTGCGGAAGACATTAAGAGATTAAATTTGCTGGTAGACAAATTTTCTCACATCAAAGTGAGGCAGAAACAATCTGCTTTTCGCGGAATTGATTCATCTGAGATATCAACATACAAAAATATCTTCAAAATTATCTCCGAGATTTCGTCATCGCCACAAGCAGCGAAAAAAATAATCGAGTCAATTTTAGTCAATGCCAAATAGAGAAAGATATTACTTTACGGACTTTGGACTTTTGATTACTAAATAAGACGCCAGACCATACGTAAATATTTTACGGCCTCTGGCACCGCCCAACCAAGCAAAACAGGTTTAGGGGGGAATCAAACCAGCGTCAATCCAAGGACGCCTTCCAGTTTCTCTCCGGTCTCCGACTTGCCGGTGCGGCTGTCGCCGACCAGCGCCACCGTGACATCGACTTCCCGGGCATCGCCGTTCAGCCGCTCACGTTTCTTCACTGCAATCTGTTTGACCATCTGGATCAGTTCGTGCGCCAGGCGCTCCGGCGCAACCTGTTCGATCTCCTCGCGGTCGTTGAAGCCGCAACGCGTGACGTCTTCGTCTTCGACTTTCTCGTACACCCCCGCCATCAACTGGCTGTACGCAACGCCGAGATACATTTCCTTGCGCTCCACCAGTGCTTCGATATCCTTCATGAAAGAAGCTTCGGTTTCGCTGAACTGTTCGTAGAGGTCGGGGTGCAGCACATCGCCGTCGTTGCTCATCAGCGTCGGGAACGGATTGGCCCAGTAGCTGGCCTCTTTCTTGCCCCGATGCGTCTGGGTGCTGCCCGCGGCGACCCGTTCACCCTTGCGGAAATGTTCGATGGCCTCGGGAACCGGAATCTCCGTGTCGATACAGGACTCGCCTTCTTCCTTGATGTCGAAGTTGTTCAGGTACAGCAGCACGTCCAGGTTACTGCCCAGCGCCACTTCGGACTCCTCGGCCACCGGCACGACCTGCCGCGCGTTCGAGCCCATGTGGTTGTTGTAGCCGACCTCCCGGCCCTCCATGGCCAGCTTCGCCTGCTCGCTGAAACCGTCCAGGCAAGCGAAGGCGCCGATTTCGGTGCCGTAGAAGATCGGCCGGCGGAACGCCGAGCCGTTGGCACGTTCCAGCACGGCCCGGCCCATGTCGTCCGCCTTGATCAGCATCTCCGAAATGTACGGCTCGTCGCCCTCGAAGCCCACGATATAGCGGGTGCAGCCGCAGTGCAGCGGAACATCGCCGGCGCGGATCGCGAGCACGTTGTGCAGGGTCAGGATGGGCTTCTTGCAGTAGCCGAAATACTTGTATTCGTCGTGTTCCGGCACCAAGCCGATCAGCAGCTGGTTCTCCTCGTCCCAGTAATAGCCAAGATCCTCGCCGAACTTCCCGTTCGGATCTCCGAAGAAGAACAGGCCGTCGGGGCGCGTCGCCGGGAAGGTCTGCTCGACGTCGGCGAAAGGGAACAGGTTCAGCAGGCCCGGCTCCATCTCGATGCAGCCGCGCGACTTGTGGATGTAGGCGATGATCAGCCAGCGCCCGACCCGTAGCGGGACCGACACCCAGACCTCCGGGTCGAAGTCCTCGATGTGCAGCGGGTTGTGGTCCAGTTGAAAGAACGGATAAGCACGCCGGTTGGCTGGCGTGCGGTAATCCACTCCCGTGCGGATGTCCGCCGCCATGGTCAGGGGCACATGGCACAGGATGCTATAGGGCGCAGGAATGTTGCAGTAGTGTCCGGAAATCTCCCCGGCCGTCACGTTCGGCGAGGCGTCCATTCCCGGCGTACGGCGCACTCCGTAGCCCAGCCCGACCTGCGACAGCAGCCGGCGGCGCGTCTCCAGGATCAAGTCGTTCAACTCGGCGGCTTTCTCCGTGACCTTGTCCTTGATCGTGCTCTGACTCTCCGTACCGGAACTGACCACTTCGTTCTGCAGGCGGACCAGGCGCGAGTAACTCGCGTTGCGGAAATGATGGAAGCCGCCGTCCAGGAACTTGACAACCGCGCGCGCATGCTCCAACTCTTCGGGATCGAAGTGATTGGAGTCCAGGATGGTGCTGATATCCCGCAGCGTGATGCTGCGGATCAAGTCTGCCTTGTGCTGAGCTTCGTCGAGATTATGATCGCGATGCAGAAGGTCCGCGAGGAACTCTTCCTTGTAGATTTTCAGGTAGCGGGCGAACGCGAGGCTCCGGAGCAGTTGCTCCGGAGTATTGCACCCGTCTCTGATTTCGAGGACTCCCTCCATACAATCAACCCCTAGTTATGATTCGTTATTCGGGGTTTCTGGAAAACTATTCTACCGCATTCGGCAAGGCTCATAGGTTATTGTTTCATAGGGATTTTTAACTTAAGGAATCCGCCACCCTGCCCTATAATAGCGGGTATCCGCCACCCGAAAACACCCAAAAAAATGCCCCACGCAACCCCATTTCGCCTGTGCGTCTTCATGCTCGGCATGAACATTCTGGCCGCCGCGCACGCCGACTTCTATGTCGGCGCGGATCTTGGCCTGGCCGACTCCCGCACGCTGGATTCCATCGTCAGCGGGCGAAGCAATCCGACACGTTGCGATGTCCAGATGTACAGCGACGCAACCCGCCCATCCGGGGCGATCGCCAATGACCCCGCCTGCGGAATCGTGGACCCCCAAGGGAAATGGAATTCCCGGTTCGACGCGGGCAGCGGCCTGGCCGCTGGCCTGCACGCGGGCTACGTCCGAGACCGGTTCCGATTCGAACTGGAATTCATGCACGTCGAACCCGACTCGGCCAGCTATCCCATCATCACCGCCTCGACCCACCCGGGTCTCGCCAGCAAGGATCGAGAATGGAGCGAGACCGCCCCGCCCTACGAATGGATCTCGGACTTCCGCATCCGGCAATATTTCGCCAACCTGTTCTACGACTTTGCCTTGGAATCCCGATGGACGCCATACGTCGGCATCGGTGCCGGATGGGCACGGACCAAGATGCAGTACAAGCGCCGGCTCCTGCGAAAGACCGTGGACGAGGGTTATCTGGAGGTAGCCCCAGACGTCCCGGCGGCGCAACGCGCATACGGCTGGGATGAGGATTCGTGGCTCGAATGGCGGGAGAGCGCCGCCGGCACCCTGAGCTCCATGGACACGGAACTGTCCGACACGCTGTTCGGGTTTCAGTTGCTGGCCGGCGTGGACTACGCCCTGACCGATCAGACTTTCGTCGGCATCAAGGCACGCTGGGCCCAGTTCGACGATTTCAGCGACCGTGCGGCATACGACCAGATCCGTAGCCACGAACCGGTACATGTAGACGGGGTCACGCCTTTCGTGGACCGGGTCAAGATGGACAACATCGAGTACTGGGCGATCACGGTCGGGTTCAAGCGGCGGTTCTAAAAACTATCCGCCTGGAGCCCGTGCAAGTTCGGCGCGTTCCTTGCGCAGGTTCGCCAGTTCCTCCTGTTCCACCGGGCCGAGAACCTCTTCTTCGGCCTGCTTGGTCTCCAGGAAGCCAATCCGCTGCCTGACCCACTGGAGCCTGAACCGGCGCACGCCCTGCTCGAAGACGACATGAACATCCCCCTCCTCTTTCACTCCGGACAGCTCTACCGGCGTCCAGCGCATCAGGCTATTCAGGTGCTTCTCCGCATCCTGGCCCCGAAATGATTCCAGGATTCCGTCCGCCTTAATATCGGGATTCTTTTGTACCAGTTCCACAATCTTGGCGAACAGGTCAAATCCCGGGACCGAAATAGCTTTCAGGTCTTCCGGCGGCGGTGCCAGGCGGGCCAGCCCGGGATACTCCAGCAACAGGCGGATCATCACCCGTATCGCCGACGGTCGTCCGGGCGG
This sequence comes from Nitrospira sp. bin75, assembly GCA_002238765.1. Lineage (GTDB taxonomy): Bacteria > Nitrospirota > Nitrospiria > Nitrospirales > UBA8639 > Bin75. Next base: position 12,209 of record MPMZ01000015.1, on the reverse strand, counting down.
GGTCGGCTTGGGCCGTTGGGCATCCGGTTCGCCTGCAGTCGCCGGTTCCAGGCGCAACTGGTCTTCTCTTAATCCGGTCGTGTCGCACAGCTTCCGGATCATCAGGTCGCGGAAGACCGGGGCGCCGACTTTCTCACACAACGGTTTCGCCTTCGCGACCAACGCCGACTTCCCGGACGCCAGGTCCAAGTTCAGGCCCTGCTCCAGGTGCGTGAAGAAATATTCCTCCAGCGGCGTGGCCCCTCGGATGAATTCTTTCCAGCCGGGCACGCCATGGGCACGGATGTAGCTGTCCGGATCTTCCCCCTCCGGCAGGTGCGCAAAGCGAACCTCATCGCCCTCGCGCAGAACCGGCAGCAGGCTCTCAAGCGCGCGCCAGCCGGCAGCCCGACCTGCCGGATCCCCATCGAAGCAAAACACGAACGTGCGGCAGAAGCGCCCCATCTGCCGGACATGATCCTCGGTCGTGGCCGTGCCCAGGGTGGCAAGGGCGTTCCGCACTCCGGCCTGCGTCAGGCTGACCACATCCATATACCCCTCCGTCAGGATCAGGTAGTTGATCTTTCCGCGGCGCTGCTGCAGTTCGTGCACTCCGTACAAGACACGCCCCTTGTGGAACAGCGGGGTCTCCGGCGAGTTCATGTACTTGGGTTTGTCCTTATCGTCGATGACCCGTCCGCCGAACCCGAGCACCCGCCCGCGCGAATCCCGGATCGGGAACATCAGGCGATTGCGGAACTTGTCGTAGACCCGCCCTTCCTTTTTCGACAACAGTCCCACCTTCAGCAACAATTCCTGGTTAAACCGGCTCGGCAGATTCGAACCGATGTTCTCGAAACCTGGCGGCGCAAAGCCGATCCGATACTCTTCGCAAATCTCTTTCGAAAGGCCGCGCTCGCGGGCATACGCTTGTGCCGGCTTGGACCGGGTCAACGCCTGCTGGTAGTACTGGCACGCCGCTTCCGTGCAATCGTACAGCGGATCAAGTTCCTGGCGCGGCGCGTCACTCCCGCCGGTTCGCGGAACCTCCATCCCGGTCTGCTTGGCCAGTTCCTCGACCGCATCGGGAAACGAGTACCGGCCGTACTCCATCAGGAATGAAATCGCGGTGCCGTGTGCGCCGCAACCGAAACAATGATAAAAACCCTTGCTCGGGCTGATCGTGAACGAGGGGGTTTTCTCGTTGTGGAACGGGCAACAGGCCTTGAACTCCGCCCCGGCCTTCTTAATCTGGACATAGCGTCCAATCAGGTCGGCCAGATCCGCCCGTGCCAGCAATTGCTGGATAAATTCGGAAGGGATGCGCCCGGCCATGGCGGAATAAGTACGGAGCCGGATCCGGACCTACGCTGCCTCTCGGAACCCGTCCAGCAGGGTTTCGATCTGTGCCTCCTTCGGGGCCACCAACCAGAATCGCGGCAGCCAGTCCTCCAACTGCTCCAGAATCTGCTGTGCCCGTATGCTACCCGTTTCACCGCTGTATTCCATCAGCACTCCGCGCAGGTATTGGACATAGTCTCCGCAACCTTCAGAAGTCAAGGGTCGCCATCCGATCATCTCTCCGTTGCAACGTTCGGGAAAGCCCTCTTGCTCGTCCAGCACCAGCGCGAACCCGCCAGCCATGCCTGCCCCGAAGTTGACCCCGGTTGAACCCAGAATGATGACCGCGCCGCCAGTCATGTACTCACAACCATGATCGCCCACGCCCTCGATCACGGCCAGGGCGCCGGAGTTTCGGATGGCAAAGCGCTCGCCGGCAGTCCCGGCGGCGAACAACTTGCCTCCGGTCGCGCCGTACAGGCAGGTATTCCCCATGATCGGCGTCTTGTGCGTCGGCAATGACAAATCCGGGCTCGGGTGCAACACCAGTTTGCCACCCGCCATGCCCTTGCCGACATAGTCGTTGGCATCCCCCTGCAGGTGGAGGTGCAGGCCATCCGCATTCCAAACCCCGAAACTCTGGCCTGCCGTTCCGGTCAGGCGAAGCACGAGCGGTGCCGCGCGCATGCCGTGGTCGCCGTGGCGTCGCGCAATCTCGCCCGATATCCGTGCGCCGATCGAGCGGTTGGTGTTGTTGACCTCGTAGTGGAATTCGCCGCCCGTCATGTTCTCGATCGCCTCGCGGGTGTCCTCCACCATCTGCTCCGCCAGCTCTCCCTTGTCGAATGAGGGGTTGCTTTCGGTCTGGCAGTAGCGCGGGGTGTCGGCCGGAATGCCACCGTCGGACAAAAGCGGTTCAAGGCTCAGGCCGTGCTGCCGGTCCGTGATGCCGGAGCTCATCTCAAGCAGGTCCGTGCGCCCGATCAGGTCAACCAGACGCCGCACACCCAGCGCCGCCATCCATTCCCGGGTCTCCTCGGCGACCAGAGTGAAGTAGTTGACCACCATATCCGCCTCGCCGATGAAATGGTCGCGCCTCAGGATATTGTTCTGGGTCGCGACTCCGGTGGCGCAGTTGTTGAGATGACAGATTCTCAGGTACTTGCAGCCCATGGCAATCATCGGCGCGGTACCGAAGCCGAAGCTTTCCGCACCCAGGATGGCCGCCTTGATCACGTCGAGACCCGTCTTCATGCCGCCGTCGGCCTGCAGGCGGATCTTGTCGCGCAGGTTGCTGCCGCGCAACGCCACCTGCGCTTCGCTAATTCCCATTTCCCACGGGCCGCCCGCGTACTTGATGCTGGTCAGCGGGCTGGCCCCGGTCCCGCCATCGTAGCCGGAGATCGTGATCAGGTCCGCATACGCCTTGGCCACCCCCGCAGCAATCGTGCCCACGCCGGCGGAAGCCACCAGCTTCACCGACACCAGGGCCTTCGGGTTGACCTGCTTGAGGTCGAAGATCAGCTGCGCCAGATCCTCGATCGAGTAGATGTCGTGATGCGGCGGCGGCGAGATCAGGGTCACGCCCGGGCTGCAGTAGCGCAACCGGGCAATCATCTCGTTCACCTTGCGCCCGGGCAACTGGCCGCCCTCGCCCGGCTTGGCGCCCTGCGCGATCTTGATCTGCAGGACTTCGGCATTGACCAGGTATTCCGGCGTGACGCCGAAGCGCCCGGAAGCCACCTGCTTGATCTTGGAAGTCCGGGAAGTCCCGTAACGCGCCGGGTCTTCGCCCCCTTCTCCTGAATTGGAGCGGGCGCCCAGGCGGTTCATGGCTTCCGCCAGGGTCTCGTGCGCATCCGGCGACAGCGCACCCAGCGACATGCCGGCCGAGTCGAAGCGCGGCGTGATCTCCTCCACCGGCTCCACCTCTTCAATCGGGATGGACTCGACACCCTCGCGCAATCGCAACAGGTCGCGCAACACCATCGGCTCGCGGCTGTTTACCAGGCCCTGGAATACCCGGTAGTCCTCCATATCGCCACTGCGCGCAGCCGCCTGAAGAGCCTGCACGATGTCCGGGTTGAAGGCATGGTACTCCTCGTCATGGACGTACTTCAGCAGCCCACCCTGCCGCAGGTCCTGGCGGCTCCAGGCGTGGGCCGCGAGTTGCCGCTGGTCGGCGGCCAACTCCTCGAAACCGGCCCCCTCGATGCGGCTGACCGATCCCACGAAGCACAGGTCCACCACCTCGCGGGCCAGACCCACGACTTCGAACAACTGCGCGCCCCGGTAGCTGGTGACGGCCGAGATGCCCATCTTGGAGCAGATCTTGAGCAGACCCTTGTCGATGCCGCGGCAGTAGTTGCGTTCGACCACGGAGAACGTGTCCTTGTCGATCTCGCCCTGGCGCACCATGTCGGACAGCGACTGCAGCGCGAGATAAGGATGGACCGCGGTTGCCCCGTAGCCGAGCAATGCCGCGAAATGGTGTGGGTCGCGCGCGGTGCCAGTGTCGACGATGATGTTGGCCTGGCAGCGCAGGCCTTCGTGGATCAGCGCATGGTGCACGGCGCCTGTCGCCAGAAGCGCATGTACCGGAGCCTTGCCCGGGGCAATCTCGCGATCGGACAGGATGATGAGCACATTGCCATCCTTGACCCCTTGCACCGCCTGCGCGGCGATCCCGCGCACGACTTCCTCGAGATCCCGGTGCTCGTCGTAGTTGAGGTCGACGCAAAGCGGTCGGTAATCGGGATCGTCGATTGCCTTCAGGTGCTCGAATTTCTTGTGCGGCAGCACGGGCGACTCCGACACCAGCCGCACGGCATGGCTCATCGTTTCCTCGAACAGGTTGAGCTCGGGACCGAAGCAGGTCTCCAGCGACATCACGATCTTCTCGCGCAGCGAGTCGATGGCGGGGTTGGTGACCTGCGCGAACTGTTGCCGGAAATAGTCGTAAAGGGACCGGGTCCGGCCGGACATCACCGGCAACGGCGTGTCGTCGCCCATCGAGCCGACCGCTTCCTGCCCGACATCGGCCAGGACCCGCAGCACCTGCTCGCGTTCCTCGTAACTGATGTCGAACATCTTCTCGTGGCATCGCAGGTCCTCGCGCGAGAACGCCTCCCACTCTGCGACCCGGTGATTAACCAGGGAACGGGTATGCCGGGCCCCCTCGTGCAGCCATTGCCAGTAAGGGTTCCGCGTACTGTTGATGCGGTCGATTTTCTTGGAGGTCAGAAGCTCGCCCGTGCGGGTGTCCACCGCCAGCATCTCGCCCGGCCTCAGCCGCCCCTTGTCCACCACGTCGGCATCCGCGAATTCGTGCACCCCGATCTCGGAAGCCAGCATGATGCGCCGGTCCCGGGTGATGACGTAGCGCGCCGGCCGCAGTCCGTTGCGATCCAGGATGCAGGCAGCATAACGGCCATCCGTCAGCACGATCCCAGCCGGACCGTCCCACGGCTCCATGTGCATGGAACTGTACTCGTAGAACGCCCGCAGGTCCGAGTCCATCTCCTCCGCGTTCTGCCAGGCAGGCGGGATCAGCAGGCGCATCGCCCGGAAGATGTCGATGCCCCCCGCATGCAGGATCTCCAGCATGTTGTCCAGCGAGCAGGAATCCGAGCCCTCCGCGGAAACCAACGGCCTCAACGCCTCCAGGCCCGGCAGGTTGCCGCTGTTGAACGTATGCGCCCGGGCCTCGGCCCAGTTCCGGTTGCCCCGGATGGTGTTGATTTCGCCGTTGTGCGCCAAGTAGCGGAACGGCTGCGCCAATGCCCACTGCGGCAGCGTGTTGGTCGAGAACCGCTGGTGGAAGACGCAGATCGAAGAGGTCAGTTCGGGGTCGTTGAGATCAGCATAGAAATGCGGCAGCCACTCCGGCATCATCAGACCCTTGTAGCTGACCACGTGGGATGACAGGCTGCACACGTAGAAACTCGGGTCGTCCGCCATCACCCGCTCCGCCTTCCGCCGCGCCAGCAGCAGCGGCGCATCGCTGTGTTGGGGGTCGCTGCCCAGCAGGTCAACGAACAACTGCTCGATGCGCGGCACCGAAACCCGGGCCTGCTCACCGAGCACCTCGGGATTGACCGGCACCTGTCGCCAACCACGGGGCCGGAATCCTTGCTCGGCCAGATATTTTTCAAGGGCTTCCCGACCCGCTTGGGCGCGGGCCTCGTCCTGGCTCAGGAACACCATGCCCAGCGCATTGTTCTCGCCGAGCTTGATGCCGTCGCGTTCCGCGACCGCCCGGAAGTACTTGGGTGAAATCTTGAGCAGCAGGCCGCAGCCGTCGCCGGTCTTGCCGTCGGCGGCAATGGCGCCGCGGTGGGTCATCCGCTCCAGGGCGCGAATGGCGGTCTGCACCAGGTCGTGGCTGGCCTCGTCGTCCATCTGCGCGATCAGGCCAAAGCCGCAGCTGTCCCGCTCGAACTCGGGACGATACAAACTATCCTTTGGCACTCGGCTCATAGGCATGATGGCGTTTCCATGGGCATAGAAAGTGTCTAAGCCTGTCAAGTATATTACAGGCGCTGTCGGGTTCCGACGGGGATTATTTCGCCGCCGGGACACTCAACCGCGCCGATGCGCGGCACCATTGTCAGGGCTGTGATTCCTGCGGACGGCCGACGAAGCCTGCCAGCAGGCCTTCCATCCTTGCCATGCGTTCGCGCAGATCAGCAGTGTCCCGGCCGAATTCCTGGCGCATATCAGCCATGTCCTTACGGACATCGCCGATATCCTTGCCGAATTCCTGACGCAAACCCGCCATGTCCTTGCGGACATCTTTGTGCAAATTGCTGACCTCGCGGTGAAGCGTCCACATGAAACCGAGGAGCGCCAGCACCGCGACGATCTGGAATATGTTCGCATCCATCATCGTGATGATCCCTTACCGGTCAGTCAGCCTTATTTATTCCGACCTTGAATTGATTCGGAAGGCCCTCGTCAAGTCCGTTTTCGGAGGGCGTGAGGATTGGACGGGAGTGTAGCACAACCGTGCGATTGCAGTCGGCGTCAGTCAGCCCCAGCTTTCGGGAATTTTTAGGCTACAGATCCGGCTCAAACGTCAATTCCGGTACAACCACCTCCCAAGCGTCACATCGAGGGTCGAGATATTCCGGTGGCGTCTCCTCGCGATTCCGCCTGACGACGGCCCGGACAACAGCAAACCGACACCGTGTCCCGGATGGCGGCACAAAATTTTTCGCAAGGCGTCCTATGACCATGCCCGCCGGATTCAGCAGTTCCCAGCGTCCATCGCTCGAAATGCGTGTCTTGAGCAGGTCGCCGGGCGACAGTGCGGCGATGGTGCGGTGGATTGGGTGTGCGGCCTCCCGGCGCCCGGCAAAACCCAGGTCCACGTCCTTCAGGCCGACCCGAATATACCGATGTTCAAGTTCCGGAGGACCCGGCGGAAGATCAGGTGGCTCGCGGACTACGACCGATGGATGCTCCAGTAATTCGTCGTACAGTCGTCGGGATCCATCTTCTTTTGCAAGGGTCAGGGTCATGCGGGCGCGCGTCATGGCCACATAGTACAGCCGGCGCGGCGCATCCGGATCCTCATCTGGATTGACACGGTCCCAACCGCCATCCAAAACAGCAACATGGTCGAATTCGAGTCCCTTGGCACCGTGCCCGGTCAACAGAAGCAATCCGCGCTGTCGCCGGCGGATATCCCGCCCCCATTCCGCCAGCCATTCGATGAAGTGAGGCACCGGAACGTCTCCTTTTCCGATCTCCAGCGCATGTTCCTCAATGGCCTGCCTCAACAACCCGTGCCAGCGACCGGACGGATGGGCTTCCGCCCATGCCTCCAACCCGGCACCATCAATACCACGGGATTTCCGGCCTCGCAGCCATTCGACGAACTCATGAGTCTCGCGCAATCGCCAGAAATCCGGGATTTCTTCATTACCCATTTGTGCCGGAATTCCATAGGCCTTGCAGAACGCCCGCACCGGAACCAAGTATTCCCACGCCCGGGCGATGACGGCGCAACGCGACCAGTCCCAATCCGGGACAAGATCGGAGAAACGCCGAAACTCCTCCATGACGACCCGAGCCTGATGGACAGGGCCACGGCTCACCGGCAGGATCTGTACTCGCCCTCGGGAAACAGGGTCCAGTGCTTCCCATGCGCCTCCCGGCGCATCTTTCCTGCGCGCACGGTTGATCTGAATAGGATTCCCGGCTTTCATCCGTTCTCGCGCCCGATCGATAACCGCATTGGCGGCCGCCACGATGTGGGCGGTCGAGCGATAGTTTTCAATGAGGTGGGCAGGCTTGGACTCGTAATCCTCCCCAAACCGGCGGATGAACGCCACCGAGGCTCCCTTGAAGGCGTAGATGTTCTGATCGTCGTCCCCTACCGCGAACAGGGTTAATTTGCCGGAATCATCGTCGGCCGTACGTCCGGCCAAGGCTGATATCAGATCATACTGATCCGAATCAATGTCCTGGTACTCGTCCACTAGAATCCATCGAAAACCCGCCAGCAGGCGGTCGCGTCGCTCGTCTGCCTCCTCCGGAGGCAACCCCTCGCCACGCAGCAGATTCGTGGCCCGATGAATCACTTCCTGGAACACCTCGTCGTCAGGGCTTGCCGCCCTTCCTGTAAAACTGGCCCCCGCCAATCGCATCGCCAGGGCATGACAGGTGAGCACGGTCACGCCCCGGGCATCGTCGCCGATCAGCTCCGCGAGGCGGCGGCGGATATCTACCGCCGTATGGCGGTTGTATGCCAAAGCCAGGATGCCGCGAGGATTCTCCCGTTTTGCGCGTACCAGATAGGCGATCCGATGCACCAGCACCCGGGTCTTGCCCGAGCCCGGGCCAGCCAGCACGAGAACATTCGCCTGTTCCCGATCATCAGCCACGATTCGCTGCTGCACGGGGTTCTTCAGGCTCTCGACGATGGCCCGCCATGACTCGGGCGTCGTCTCCCGTCCGATCTCCCTATCCCGGCCCGGTAGCCAATGGTTAAGGAACTCCTCCTCCTTGAGAGTGAAGTAGTCCATGGCCATGCGCAGTGCCTCGCTTATGGCGGCAAGGCCGCGTTGAGCGTACTCCATCATCACATGAACCTGCAGGACCTGCCCCTTGTAATGAAGCGCAAGAGGTTCGTAATCAGCCTTGGCGAAGCCACGCCTATCCTTGTGCTCCAGACGAAGGGTCATGGCTGGACGGAATACCGCCAAACCCTTGTGGAGACGAATGACCTCCTGCTCGTGCAGCCACAACAGGGCGCGATCCAACAGTTTCGAGAGATTTCTGACTTTGCCTTTCAGGATCACATCGGATTCGATTGCCCGCAACAAATCCCCAAGCGTGGTCTCGGCAAGCAAGTCCGTGCCCCGGCTCCCGGATGGCAGACAGGCAAGCAAGTGCTCTAATAACAGATCGGCGGCCTTGCGCCGGGTCTGCGCGGCCTCCTCTATTGCTGCCCATTCGCGCTGCAGCCTCACCCACACCCTCTCCGCATCCTGCTTTCGCACCGCCAAACTGCCCACGGCCCCATCTTCTCCTCGACCGTCGAAGGAAAGGCTACGAATGATGCGCCACAACCGTTCCGGCAAGGGATCGGCGAGGCCCTCATCTCGAAGAGTCTGCGCAGCGATACGCAAGTGCAGAGGGGACGAGTCGCCCTTGCCCTGATCTGGAGCCTCTTCACGCATATGCGCGATCAGAGCCATCTCTAATGCTTCCGCCTGTTCGAAACGCTTGCGGGAATGACGCTCTACGCCCGCATGGACAAATGCAGTCAGCGCCATGTCATTGCTGGCGACCCCAAGCCGCTCAAGATCGTACAGGGCCTTGCGCACGCCCTCGGGGCTCAGATTCGACGCCACCATCAACTCGTCCGTCGTTATGCCTTCATCTGCATCCGCCCCGATCATCATTTCGGCAATGCGCAGCAACTGCTGCCGGTAAGCGGTCACCAGACCAGCGCTGTCGAGCCGCTCCTTGGCCTCCCCGACAGAACTCACCCGAAGCGAGGATGGAAACACCTGGACCTCGTTTCCCTCTCGAGTCAGCAACTCCGACTCCTCCAGCCAGGCTATGGCGGTACGTACGCGGGTATCATCAGTCGCGGAGTCCTGCTTGAAGGCATGGTCTTCGTCCTCGCTGAGAATTTCGCCCGCAGTCGCCACCACTTCGCCGCCCAGGCGTTTCTTCCGGTTCAGATTGCGCAGCGCCCTGAGGATGCCGGGGTGCACGACAAATTTGTGGGGTTTTTCGGGATTGACAGGAGGACGGGGGCTATCGCATAATATCTGGTAATGTTTTCATATACCAGTAGAGGCCGTGATGAACTTGGAATCTTCCCTCGAAATCCTGAACCGTCAGCGCACCGAATTGTGGCGCCAACTGAACGCGCTGGGCGATTTCCGTCAAGGGACATTGGCGAGCCAGTACCGCAAATGCGGAAAGCCGGGCTGCCACTGTGCCGAGGACGGCGATGTCGGGCACGGGCCGCGCTGGGTGGTGACCCGCAGCGTCGGCCGCAAGACGCGCAGCCAGTCGATTCCGGCGGCGGCGGTGGAGGCGACCCAGGCGGAGGTGGCGGAATACCATCGGTTCCGCGCCCTGACCCGGGAGCTGACCGAGGTCAGCAGCCGGATCTGCGAGGAGAGGCTGAAGCACGGCGCGCCGGAAACCCCGGAAAAAAGGGGGCGCTGGAGCAAGCGCTCGAAGCCGAGACGCAGTCGGAACTGAGCCGTCTGCTGGATGCCGGCGGGCTTCAGGGGCTCGACTTCGAAGCCTTGGAGCACCAATGCCGGGAAGTGGCGCTGAAGACGGCGGCGGCCTTCGTCGAAGCCCGGCTGAACGCCGATCATTCGGATCATGACGGGGCCACGCGGGCGTGCGCCTGTGGCGGGGTGGCGTGCTACCGGGGACGGCGGGAGAAGCGGTTCACCAGCATCCTCGGGCGCCTGCGCCTGAACCGGGCCTACTACCACTGTCCGGACTGCGGGCACGGCCACCACCCGCGCGACCGGGCGCTGGGCATGGAGGGCACCTCGCTGTCGCCCGGCGCGACCCGCCTGACCGGCTTCGCCGCCGCCGAGACCAGTTTCGAGCGCAGCTGCCAGTTGCTGAAAGTGCTGGCCGGGCTGGCGGTGAGCGCCAAGCAGGTCGAGCGCACGGCCGAGGCGCTGGGCGCCGAGATCGCGCAGGAAGAGCGGGAGCGGGTGGAGGCCGCGCCGCCGCCGGCCGACACGATGTACCTGGGCCTGGACGGCACCGGCCTGCCGGTGCGGCCGTCGGAGCGCGAGGGGCGCGCCGGCAAGCAGCCGGACGGCAGCGCGAAGACGCGCGAGGTCAAGCTGGTGCTGGGGTGGACCGCCGGCCGGCCGGCCCCGGGGCAACCGGTGCAGCGGGATCCCGGTTCGGTCAGCTACTCCGGCGCGGTCGAGAGCGCCGCCTGCCACGACACCGACCGGGAACTGCCGCCATTCGCGCAACGCGTCGAGCGCGAAGCGAAGCGGCGCGGCTTCGACCAGGCAAAACGCCAGGTCGCCATCGGCGACGGCGCGGCCTGGATCTGGAACACGGTCTCCGAGCAGTTCCCTCAGGCCATCCAGATCGTCGACCTGTTCCATGCCAAGGAGCGCCTCTGGGAGGTCGCGCACGCTGCCTACGGGAAAGGCAGCGATCTCGCCGCCGCCTGGGCGCACGCCCGCGGCGCCGAACTGGAGGCGGGACGGATCGAGACCGTGCTCGCCGCCTTGCGGCGCCTGCCCGGAGAAGACGCCCGGGCGGCCGTCGGATACTTCCACAACCATCGCCACCGGATGCGCTATGCGGAATTCCGCCGGCAGGGCCTGTGCGTGTCCTCCGGCGTGGTCGAGTCCGGGTGCAAGCAGGTCGTCGGCCATCGCCTCAAGCGCGGCGGCATGCACTGGACGGTGGCCGGCGGCAATGCCATCATCGCCCTGAAGTGCTGCATCCTCAGCAACCGCTTCGAGGACTTCTGGGCGCGCCGCGCCCGCCCGGCAACCGATCTGATAGAGGATTCATTATCAGACGAAAATGCCCAATCTACCGGGCTCAAACCGAAATCGCGACCCCTAAAGGCGGCCTGATGAAGGAAAATCTAACAAATCTGACGTACACCCAGACCCCGAGGGTGTACGACATAAAAGTGTAAAGCTTGCCCGTTGGGGCGATTTCCGGCATAATCTGTAGATGTTTCATTACAGAGGAAGTCGGCCATGACTCAGACCGAAGCCCTATCCCAACGTCGGGACCAGCTCTTGCAGAAGCTGGCGGCCCTTCAGCCTTTCCGCCACGGTTCCCTCAACGAGATGTTCCGAAAGTGCGGGAAGTCCAACTGCCACTGCGCCCGCGACGACCACCCGGGGCATGGCCCGACCTGGGTCTGGTCGCGCCATCTGGACCGGCGGACCCGCAGCGTGACGCTGCCGGAATCGGAGATTCCGCAAGTGCGCCGCGAGATTGCCGAATACCAGCATTTCCGGGAGTTATGCCGGGAGCTGGCGGAGGTGAACACCCAGTGGTGCGAGGTGAGACGGAAAGAAAGAGAGCCGGGCGAACCGGAAAAGGGGGGGGTCTTGAGCAAGCGCTCGAAGCCGAGACGCAGTCGGAACTGAGCCGTCTGCTGGAGGCCGGCGGGCTTCAGGGGCTCGACTTCGAGGCCTTGGAGCACCAATGCCGGGAAGTGGCGCTGAAGACGGCGGCGGCCTTCGTCGAAGCCCGGCTGAACGCCGATCATTCGGATCATGATGGGGCCACGCGGGCGTGCGCCTGTGGCGGGGTGGCGCACTACCGGGGACGGCGGGAGAAGCGGTTCACCAGCATCCTCGGGCGCCTGCGCCTGAATCGGGCCTACTACCACTGTCCGGACTGCGGGC
>MPMZ01000014.1 GCA_002238765.1 Nitrospira sp. bin75 | reverse complement strand
TTTGTTATTATTCCATCTCTTTAAAACGCTGCACATAAGGAAGGAAATCTATGTTTAAGCGTATAAGCTATGAGGAGGATTTGAATGCTCGGCAAAAGGAGAATTTCAATTTCCAAAAAGTTGCATCAACGTTAGCCGATTATGGGTTTAATTGCATACGCTTGAGCGACGATTGGCAAGGAGCTGATTTCCTCGCCTGTCACATTGATGGTAAGACGTTTATGAAAATTCAACTCAAGGGACGCCTAACGTTTGATAAAAAATTTAGGGGCAAAGACATTTACATTGCATTTAACGAGTGTAAGAAATGTAAAAAGCGTGGACAATGTAACTGTAACGAGGGTAGAAAATGGTACATATACCCGCATGATGAACTTCTAAAAAAATTCTTTGGCCTCGGATTACTGAAAGGTAGGAAAGCGTGGGATAACGATGGGAAGTTTACTTTCCCTCGTCTTTCTATAAAATTAAAGGAGCTCATGGTCCAATATGCGAAATGAAACGGCTGACTCCTGCCGCTATTGAGGCTTCCCACATGCGGTTTCTATCCGCCCATTTGCGCAATGCGGTGAGTCATCCATTCCACATAGGACGTGCGGGTCATGCCGCGCCGCCGTGCCTCGCTGTCGATGAAGGCGGCCACGCCTTCATCCAGCAGCATGTTGGCGCGCACGCTCCGGCCAGAGAGCCGGAGCAACGGGACGGACACCAGCAGACACCCAGCGGGGGTTTTCACCTGTTCGAGCGCACTGGGCGGTGTGATTGTCTCCCCGTCCTTCTCCATCTCTACCACGTAATCGCGCAGCGCTTCCTCGGCGTTCACCAGCGCTTCGTCAAGCGTTTTCCCCATGGCGACGATACCGGGCAGGTCGGGAAACGTCACGCCATAAGCGCCTTTTTTGCCATCGATCACTGCGGGATACCTCATGAGGCTCTTCTCCTTTTTGGTTCCCATGTGCAAATATATACACCATTAGCGCAAGGTAGGGAACAACGATCGTTGTTCCCTACATGGGGTACGCAATTGCAGCAAGCCGTCACCGGCCTGAACATGTTTCACACCATCTAGCCGTTCCACATCACACGTTTCTCGGACACACTGCATGTCGACCATCTTCTTCTTTGTCTGTCTTACGATCCTCGTCGGGGTCATTGCCGCGATTTCTTCTCCCTTTTGGCGGAAGGACCCTACGGCCTCAGGACTGATTAGCCGGGATGCCGAAGAGGACCAGGAACGGGCCGATCTTTCCGTCGAACGCGAGGTCCTTCTCCAGTCACTCCAGGAACTCGACGTCGAATTGGCACAAGGCCGGTTGGAACCGGAGGATTATGAGCGGCTGAAAGCCACGGACGAGCAGCGCCTGCTGGGTGTCATGGATCGACTCGAAGCGCTGACCGCCACGGCCCGGCCGCCTTCGTCCTCCGAGCAAGCCGGGCAACCGGCGAGTGCCTGGGGGTCGGCGATCACGGTCAGCCTGGTGGTCGTCGTCTTGTCGGTCGGGACTTACAGTTTTCTGCAATGGCGCACCATCAACCGTCTCGTGGGCATTCAAACCGAAAGGACCGGTCAAATGCCCGATCCGCGGGAAATGGTCGCACGGTTGGAAGCCAGGCTCAAAGAAAACCCCGATGACGTGCAAGGCCAGATGATGGCCGGCCGTTCCTACATGGTCATGGAACGCATGGATGACGCGAAGAAGGCTTACGAGAAGGTCTTGGCGCTGGAGCCTCGCAATCATGAAGCACATTACAACCTGGGCGTCATCATGATCGAAGAACGACAATTCGACGACCCCAAAATCTTCGAAGCCGCGCTCGAGCATTTCGACGTCGTGTTGGTCGATCGTCCCAACGAACCCGGCGTGAATTGGTATAAAGGGTTGGCCCTCTGGTACTTGAAGCGGTATCGGGAAACCGAAGAATTTTGGGCCACCGCGCACAAGAACCTGGATCCCGGCAGCCAGGACGCCGATTTCGTCAAACAAGCCCTCGCCAAATTGCGTGACGGAGAGACGCCGTTTTAGTCTTGCCGATAAAAGACAACCCCCGACCACGCTACAAACCGAACTAGATCTTCGACAGATACGAAGCCACGAGCAGGACGGCCAGGGTCATCACGATGACGGCTTTTTGCAGGGTATCGGCCCGGGCCTGGACGGTTGGCGACGAGGCCGGCGTCGAAGCGTCCTGAGACGACGGGGCATACGGATCGATAATGAAGTCGTGAATGAGGAGAAGCCCGAAGGCGATGGCGAACAAGAGCAACTTCAGCATCAACACCACCCCCCAGGCGGTTTCGATCCGGGCGGAACCGCTTTCATTCAACATCTGATACGCCCCGGTCAGGATCAGGACAATGAGACAGACCCACGCGATGGTTCGAAAGCGGCGACCTGAAAGGCGGACGACTTCCCGCGATGTTGAATCGGATGGCGTACCCCGTGCCACCGGATTAAGCACCAGTTGGGAATACAGCAACCCGCCGATGAGGACGATGGCCGCGGCGAGGTGTACCCAGGTAATCAGATAGTCAGGCATAATCGCGTGGAAGAGGAAGGTTCAACCAGGTGCCACGATGTTACCTATCAAGGTTTTTGCCTTGGCGGCAACCCCATGACCTTGTCTGACAGCCATCTCCCGCAATGTTTTCGGTAGAATATAACAGAGGTCCTTAACAGGAAATTCCGTATTCTCAAGGAGGTTCTCCGATGAGCCGACTCTCCACACTCCACGTTGCCGACCAAACCGTCGCCCTCCCCGTTGTCACGGGAACCGAAGGCGAACAGGTGCTTGACGTCACCACGCTACGCGCCCAAACGGGACTCACCGCCTTTGACCCCGGGTACGTGAATACCGCCTCCTGTTCCAGCGGCGTGACGTTTGTCGACGGAGACCGGGGGATTCTTCGATACCGCGGGATTCCCATTGAGCAATTGGCCGAACAGTCGAATTTTTTGGAGAACGCCTACCTCCTGATTCACGGCAACCTGCCCACCCAGCCTGAATATCGGGGATTCGCAAACGCCATCACCCGGCACACGCTGCTGCACGAAGACGTGAAACGGTTTTACGATGGATTCCCCAGGGATGCGCACCCCATGGCGATTCTGTCAGCCGTGATCGGCGCGCTTTCGACGTTTTACCAGGACAGCCACGACCCGACCGACCCTCAACAAGTCGAGTTATCCACTCACCGCCTCCTTGCCAAGATCACGACCATCGCCGCCTATTCCTATAAGAAATCGATCGGGCAGCCCTTTGTCTATCCCGATAACTCGCTGGATTATTGTTCCAATTTTCTCCGGATGATGTTCTCTGTGCCCTCCGAGCCATACGCGGTGAATCCCGTGGTCTCCAACGCCTTGAACCTGCTGTTCATCCTCCACGCCGATCATGAGCAGAATTGTTCAACGTCCACGGTACGGCTCGTCGGATCGTCGCATGCGAATCTCTTTGCATCCGTGTCCGCCGGCATCTATGCCTTGTGGGGACCGCGACACGGCGGCGCGAATCAACGAGTCATGGAGATGCTCGAAGCCATCCATGCCGATGGAGACAACGTGGGGAAATATATCGAACTGGCCAAGGATCGAAGTCATCCCTTCCGACTCGCGGGGTTCGGCCACCGCGTCTACAAACACTATGACCCCCGCGCCAGAATCTTAAAACGGGCCTGCGAGCAAGTCCTGGCCGTTCTCGGCATGCATGATCCGTTGCTCGACGTCGCCAAACGCCTGGAAGACGCCGCCCTCACGGACGACTTCTTCGTCTCGAATAAATTGTATCCCAACGTCGATTTTTACAGCGGGGTGATCTACAAGGCGATCGGGTTTCCCGTGAACATGTTCACGGTCTTGTTTGCAATCGGCCGGTTGCCGGGCTGGATCGCCCATTGGCGGGAAATGATGCGGGACCCCCACGTCAAGATCGGCAGGCCTCGACAATTGTATACCGGCCGGACCTGCACCGACTACGTTCCCATGGATCAAAGAATGGAATAGCCCGGCGTTCCCTGCCCCCCACCGGTTCGCCTGCGGGCTACACCCTTGGCTCCCCGACTCCCCCTCAAGGGGGGAGTGATTCTAAAATTCCACCTTGGGCGTGGCCCGGGCTTCTTCGCCTATTTCGAAGTATTCGGCTTGTCCGACGCCGGCCAGCCCGGCATAGAGCCTTCCCAGCAATTTCCGGATAAAGGTGTTCAGGACCCGCACGCTGTCGTTGTACCGCTTTCGTTCGACCGCCAATCGATTCTCCGTCCCTTCCAGTTGGTCCTGGAGTTTGAGAAACGATTGATCGGATTTGAGTTGGGGATAGGTTTCCCGCAGGACCAACAGACGCGAGAGCGCCGACTCGAACCCGCCAGCCGCGCGCGCTTTCTCATTGACCGACTGCGCCTGAAAATAGGCTTTGCGTGCATTGGCGACGCCCAGATAAATCTTCTCTTCCTGGCCCGCCACCCCTTTGACGGTATTGACCAGATTGGGAATCAATTCAAACCGTCGCTGCAATTGATTTTCGACCTGTGCCCATTGGCTCTTCACCGCTTCATCCATCTCGATGACCTGGTTATATCCGGAATAGACGCAGCCACCCAGCATCAGGATCAGGATGAGCAACCCGCCGAAGACCATGAGTAAGATGCGTCCAGCGCTCATGATTGTGTCCCTCCGTTACGTATGCCGTTTCGACGCAGGCAAACCGCCTCACTACCAACCGGCGCCGCCCCCGCCCCCACCGAAGCCTCCACCCCCGCCGAACGATCCGCCGAAACCTCCACCGAATCCGCCGCCAAAACCGCCGCTTGAGACGCCCCACGGACTTCTCCCCGTGACGCCACCCAAGGCGCTGCCGAGCAACATGCCTCCGACCATGCCACCGGCCATGCCTCCGCCGCCCCAGTTGGAATAATGCCGGCGACGGCGACGCATGTTGGAAAACAACATAAAGAGAAAAAACAGCGGGATGAGCAACGAGCCCAGAACCGAACCGCCTCCGCCACCACGGCTGGGCCGATACCGGTGTTGGGGAATCCCGGTGAGCGTGACCCTTTCGGTATCCGCAACCTGGTTGGCCGTCACGACCGCCAATTGGAGAAGACCCTGGGCATATTGGCCCCGTTTAAAGAATTGCGAGGCCGCCGCACGGGACGCCGAACCCGCCCATGAATCGGGCAACGCCCCCTCCAAGCCATACCCCGTGTGAATGCGGACCTGTCGCTCCTTGAGAGCCAACGCGATCAGCGCGCCGTTGTCTTTCCCTGCTTGGCCGAGCTTCCAGGCTTCGGCGTGCCGCTGGGCAAAACCGAACATGTCCTCTCCTTCTGTGGATTGAACGGTGAGGACCTTCACCTGCGCCGTGGTTTTCTGTTCGAGTTCGCGAAGCCAGCCTTCCAACTGCCGTTCGGTTCCGGGGTCGATGATGCCCGCGCTGTCCACGACGTAGGTGCCGGGGTCCGGCACGGATACCTCGCCCCAACTCAACGCGGGCAGGACCAGCAGAACCGCGACGGCTAACCAGGATTTCCCGCCCATGGTCGTTACCAGCGATCAGCCACGGTTTTTAAGCCGTCGATTTCATCATAGAGCCGCGTAAAGTCATTCCAGTCATGGTGGCGGTCTTCTTGCAGCGCCGCACGAATGCCGGGAAGCGATCGATCTGTTTCCTGCTCGATCCGGCCGACGACTTCAAGCGCCGACAGGTAGTCGTATTGTCCATGAAGCCACAACAGCCCGCGGAGCGTGCGGATCATCCGCTCGGCAATATCGCCTTCCATCACCCCAAACAGTTTCTCACGACCTGCGGCGGCCAGAAGGCCCTGACGCATGCCGATCAGGATGGTTTTCAACTCGCGCTCACATTGCAGCCTGACGTGACGTTCCTCAAACGAGAGGTCCGCGAAATAGTCGGTGCCGGCAAAACACACGTGGCATTGCTGAATCTCCAGAAACTCCAACGGAAAGGTATCCAGGGATCCGGTAATGTAGACGGGCGTCATGATCAGCGGAGCGGCGATTTTGGCTTTTCCCAGTTTCACCCCGTCCTTGGCCAGTTCCCTGAGCACGGCCAGATCGATCGTTTCCAGGACCAGGACGCTGCGCGCGGTATGCCGCGCCGCATCAAAGCCCGACGTGGCAATGGCGCCGACCCCGATCACCGCCAAACAGTTTTCCCCCCCGAGCGTCTGCAAACGATCAATAAACCGCTTCATCGGCTCCTGCATGCCACTGACGACTTGTTCGAGATTCATCACGGATTGGGTCATGAGGTGTGCTTCCTGAGTCAAAATTGCCTTTGGGAACCTATCACTTGCCCTGCCTGATCAGGCTAACGCACAGGGAGAACCCTTGCAAGAGCGAAAATCCAGGTGATGGGAGAAGTACGCCATTTATTGTCAGAGAATTTGAAAGGGCTTATACTGCAAAACTGAAAAATTAAAGCCTCGGTCGGACAAAATTCAGCCACGTCGCTACGGAAACAAAGGTCTTCCACAATTCAGCACGCACCAATGTAGAAATCGCCATGGCAACGCCAGATGTCTTTGATTATGATCGCTATCTGCCTGGTTCAGTCGCCGACCTGAAAGACCCGCAAACCGATATTCCTCGTATCGCAAAGGACAAACGGCTCCTCAAGCAGATAGAAGCGGCAGTCCAGCAAATCCCGACAACACACAGATTAATCCAGGGAGATGCGCGTGAACTGACGTTTCTCGAAGATGAATCCATTCATTTAGTAGTGACCTCCCCGCCGTACTGGATCTTAAAAAAATACAAAGACAACACGGACCAGCTTGGGGACATCAAAGATTATGAAAAATTTCTCCGTGAACTTGATAAAGTCTGGTCGCATTGTTTTCGCCTGTTGGTCCCGGGGGGGCGCCTGATTTGCGTGGTCGGCGACGTCTGTCTGGCACGAAGAAAAAACGACGGGCGACACACGGTCGTTCCGCTTCATGCCTCTATTCAAGATCACTGTAGAAAACTTGGGTACGACAACCTGGCGCCAATCATCTGGCACAAGATTGCCAATGCCGTGTTTGAGGTATCGGGAAATGGTGCCGGGTTCTTGGGGAAACCGTATGAACCCAATGCCGTCATTAAGAACGACATTGAGTTCGTCCTGATGCAACGCAAACCGGGTGGATACCGGAATCCGACAGTCGCAATGCGGATACTGTCCGTCATATCTGATACAAACCACAAACAATGGTTTCAGCCCATTTGGTCCGGTCTTACCGGCGCATCGACCCGACTGCACCCCGCCCCCTATCCCGAAGAATTAGCGACACGGTTGGTCCGGATGTTCTCCTTTGTAGGGGATACGGTGTTGGATCCGTTCACGGGAACGGGGACCACCACGGTCGCCGCGGCCAAATGGGGACGCAACTCCATTGGCGTGGAAATCGACCCCTCTTATTGTGACCTCGCAGAGAAACGGATTCGCCGCGCAACAGGTTCATTGTTCTCTTACGCCAAAATAAAAACGGAAACGAAAAAGAAATAGGTTATGCAAGACCGGCTGACGAAAGCCATTCAATTTTTTTGGAAGGCAAGAAGTCATCAGCACAAAAAGCAAGGGGGATCCACAGGGAAAAAGGATGCCGGCAACCGCAGTGCCGTCACTGGCAGCAAACATCTTGACGGGTTCATAAAGCTTTTGACTGAGTTGCTGTCAGGGGCAGGGTTGCCGGATTCCACGATCCATACCAGAGCTACGACGCTGCCTGGCTATTTCAGGCCGACCAAAAATTGGGATTTACTGGTGGTCGTGGACGACCGGCTTCTAGCATCGATTGAATTCAAAGCCCATATCGGACCATCTTTCGGTAACAATTTCAACAATCGCGTAGAAGAAGCGCTCGGCAATTCAATGGACCTGCTAACCGCGTACCGGGAAGGTAAATTCAAGCCGTCACAAAAGCCGTGGCTCGGGTGGTTAATGCTTTTGGAAGATACGCCGAAAGCCACGACACCAGTTAAAGTAGACGAGCCGCATTTCGGGGTATTCCCCGAATTCAAGATGACCTCCTACGCCAAACGCTACGAACTGTTTTGCGAGCGCCTGATGCGGGAGCGCTTATATGATGGAACTTGTCTGATTTTGTCAGACAAAAAGGGCGGCCTGAAAGGGAAATTCACCGAGCCAAATCAAGAATTCAGCTTCGCGACGTTTGCAACCTCGTTGACCGCTCACGCTATAGCGTACGCCAAAATGCGAAAGCCATAAGATGCCGAAAAACCTATTCTCTTGGAAGGGGTTCAGGTGATTGTCAGAGGTTGCCGCTTTCTTGCATATCTCGGCGGTTTTTCCTAGAATACACCCCATCGCTTTCCAGCCTTTTCCCTATTCGTAAAGAGAGACACGATGGCGACCATCGGACAATTGATGAACAGGGATCTGACCGTCGTGACCGAGGACACGACGGTCAAACAGGCTGCAGGCCAAATGCATGACCAGCGCATCGGGTCGCTGTTGGTAAGAAAAGACGGCGATTATTCCGGAATCATTACGGAGACCGACGTGGTCCGCGCCGTGGCCGAACACGACGACGTGGCAAACACGTCAGTGGTTCACGTCATGTCCAGTCCCATTCTGACCGTCGAGAAAAAGCTTTCGCCCCACTATGCAAGAGAGCTCATGGCGAACAAACGGATTCGTCACTTGGCCGTGACGGATGACGGAAAGATCGTCGGCATTCTTTCGGCGCGTGACCTCCTGGCCTACTTTAAAACCGTATCCAAAGAAGTTTCGTAATCGCCCGCTTTTACGCGACCCCGAGTTTCTCCAGCACCGATTTCGTGGACACCAGATTGCGGTTCAGGCCGAGCGCCCGTGGATCGAGACCCAGGGCCAATCCCAACAACTGCGGCAAATGCAAAATCGGCAGATCGATTTCCCGGCGATCGTGTTTGGCCGCCTTGGTTTGAAGCCCGTCGAGGTTCAGGTGGCACAAGGGGCAGGGTGTCACCATCACGTCAGCGCCATGCTCTTTGGCATCGGACGTATGATGGGCAACCATCTGCAGCGAGCCGGGTTCGTTAATGGTGAGAAGCGGCATACCGCAGCATCGGGTTTTGCCGGGGAAATCCACCACCTCGGCGCCCAGCAATGCCATCACCGTTTCCAATGATTGTGCCCGTGACGGCTGTTCGTCAAATCCCAGCGCCGCACTCGGCCGTTGAATGTAGCATCCATAAAACGGGGCCGCGCGCAACCCGGTCAACGGCCTCTGCACGGCCTGCCGGAGCTTTTGCTCCCCGACGTCTTCCAGGAGGATCCACACAAAATGTTTCACCGTAGTGGTGCCGTGGTAGGTCAGCCCTTCTTCGGCCAAGACTTGGTTGATCTCGTCCAGATAGCCGGGCTCCGTTACCAGCCGATGATTCGCCTGACTCATCACCCCTTGGCACGTACTGCAAATCGTCATGATGGGGAGGCCCTGTTGTTCGGCCAGAGCCAAGGTATGGGCGTTCAGGAGATCCCCCAACCGCAAATCTTTTTCCTGCAACACCCCCGCGCCAGTACACGACGCCGTGGTCATTTCCTCCAGGTCGATCCCCAGTCGAGGATACACCTGCTTCACGGATTGATAGAGTTCGGGACAGCCGCCCTTTGACACGCACCCGGGGAAAAACGCGTATTTCATGGTCGCTCCTTCGCTCGGCGAAACAACCGGCGGATACGATCAATCCCCGGTATCGCCCGAAACAAGGGGCCGGATTTGGGCAGTTTTCCTCGAGGCAATGCTCGCAGGATCATCGGCAGAAAAGAAAACATCTGCCTGAAATTCGTGAGCCCGAACGTTCGAACGGCCAACATCGGTTCATCCAGTCGCCCTTTACGTTCGATAATGTCCGCAAAGGCTTCGGTATGCCGTGAGCCACAGGTAGGCGGCACGCCCTGTTCGATCCCTTTGGCGCGAAGCACCATGATGCGATCCATGGCTCCCACCCCTTTGGGGCACACTTCAATACACTCCATACACCGCGTGCAGTCCCACATCCCGCCGGGATGATTGAGTTCTCCTAACCTCGACGAACTGCCCCCGTCTCTCGGATCCGCCACAAAGCGATAGGCCTTGGCCAACGCCGCCGGACCGACGAAATCCGCATTGACTTCCAGGGCCGCGCAGTCCGACACGCAGGCCCCGCACATGATGCAGCCCATGACGCCAGTCAAATGATTCATGGCGTCCGGGGAGGCCAGATACTCGCCTTCCGGTTCCGGGCCCTTCGGCTGAAGCCATGGCTGAACCTGACGGATCTTCTCCCAAAACCCGGCCATGTCCGTGACCAGATCCTTGATCACCGGCATATTGTTCATGGGTTCCACATGGATCGTTTCGTCCGGCGAGGCCAGGGACGCCACTTTGGTTTTGCACGCCAAGCCGGCATGTCCGTTGATGCGCATCCCGCAGGACCCGCAGATAGCGCCCCGGCACGAACAGCGCAAGGTCAGCGATTCATCCACGGTTTCCCGGATCCTGATCAACGCATCGAGAACCGTGTCCGACCGTTCCGTCACCAACCGGTAGTCTTGAAAATAGGGTTGTGGCGATTCCGATTCCGGATTGAAGCGACGAATGCGAAACGTGGTCAGCATGGCGTTAGTTTATCAGCGAACGAGTGACCATCAATACACGCGGACTTGCGGTTCCCATTGAGTAATCCGAACGGGCAGAAATTCCAGTTGAGGCGGCCCGTCGTGCCGATGATAAATCAGAATATGTTTCAACCAATGTTCGTCGTCACGATTGAGGCAATCCGTTCGAAAATGAGCGCCGCGACTTTCCGTTCGCGTCAGGGCGCCCAACGCGATGGTCTCGGCACAGTCCAGCATGAAGTCGAGTTCCAACGCCCGCACGAGGCTCGTATTGAACACCTGTCCTTTATCATGAATGGCTACGCGATTCCACCGTTCCCGAAGAACGGCGATTGTCCCTTGAGCATGGGCCATCCCTTCCTGATCCCGAAACACGCCCAAGTTCTCCGTCATGGTGCGTCCCATCTCGTGCCGGATACGGGCAACGGCATCGTCGGTTTCGGGACGGACCAGGATTCGCTTAATGCCGCTTTCCTCGTCCTTCACCACGCCGTCGCCGATACGGGGTTGAGGAAGGGATTTCGCATACTCTCCCGCACAACGGCCCGCCCGGCGCCCGAACACCACGGTATCCAACAAGGAATTCGCTCCGAGTCGATTCCCGCCGTGGAGACTCAGACACGCGGCTTCTCCGGCCGCGAACAGGCCGGGAACGCCTTGCCATCCGCCTGCAGGATCCCAGCAACGGCCCTCGACGTCCGTCTTCACCCCGCCCATCATATAGTGCATGCCCGGGCACACGGGAATCGGTTCTTCGGTCAAATCGATATTGGCAAACGATTTCGCCTCCTCGAAAATCTGGCTGAGGCGCTCCCTGATGAGGGCCTTACTCAAGTGCCGGCAATCGAGCAACACGCAACCGTTAATCCCCCGGCCTTCATTGATTTCGATCTGCTCCGCGCGAGACACCACGTCGCGTGAGGCCAACTCCATCATGTTCGGAGCATACTGCTCCATGAACCGTTCGCCCTCGGCATTCAGCAAATAGGCGCCTTCCCCTCGAGCCGCTTCACTCAGGAGCAATCCTTTTCCCCGTAAGGTCGTGGGATGATATTGCACCATCTCCATGTCCATCAGCGGGGCTCCGCCCCGATACGCAAGCGCGATGCCGTCGCCCGTACAGATCAGCGCGTTGGTACTCGGCTCGAACACGCGCCCCAACCCACCGGCGGCAATAATCACGGCCTTGGCCTTGAACAACGCCACGCGCCCGCTTCGTATTTCAAAGGCTACGACCCCTCCGCATTGTCCATGTTCATCCTTGACCAACGACGTCACGAACCACTCCTCAAACACCGGAAGACGAGCCTTCATCGCCTGCTCGTACAAGACGTGCAGCAACGCCTGTCCGGTAAAGTCGGAGACGAAAAAGGTGCGGGCGCGTTTTTGCCCCCCGAAGCGACGGGTCCCCAACCGTCCGTCTTCGTTCCGGTTAAAGATCACGCCCATGTGTTCCAAAGCCAGAATGTCCTGCCCGGCTTCCTGTGCCAGGATTTCCACGGCATCCTGGTCGCCCAGATAATCGCTGCCCTTGACCGTCTCGAAGGCATGCTCTTCCCACTTGTCGCCACGGTCGGTCAGAGCGGCATTAATACCGCCCTGCGCGGCATTGGAATGGCTCCGAACGGGATGGACCTTGGTGATCACCGCGACAGTCGCCCCGGTCTGATGCGCGGCCAACGCCGCACGCAACCCCGCCAACCCGGCCCCCATCACGAGCACGTCAAATTCGTAGGTCGTCACCATGTTTCAAACAGATCGCTGAACAAAATCTTCCTTTTTCATTCTATCATAGGTGCTGCGCCGCCTCTGCTCTCGTTCCGGGCATCTCCTATTCTGTCATCCTGAACGAAGTGAAGGATCTGCTGTTTGAAGAATGGCTGATCCGGTGCTCAAAGACCGAGAATGTCGAGCAGCCTTCGCAGCCCTTGATCATACCGGGCTGCCCGCCGCAGGTCGGACACAGTAAAGCGTTGATTCATTTGCTCCGCTGTCAGTGATGATTTGCTGTACTCTAGCCAAATCTTGCGAAGCTCTGGCATGGAGTCGCCTGCCGCGATTCCCCGACTCTCATGTCCTGGATGCAGCCTAAGCAGCAGGCCTTCCAGGTTCGGATTCTGAAAGATGATCTCCAACTTTGACTTGGACGCCACGGCTTGTGCGTCACGTCTCGCCTTCACGTCTTGTGGATGGCGGTCCCGGTCCAGCAAAACCAGATTGTGACTGATATCCCTTCTGTCGAGACGTCTCGTCATGTGGCGAACGGCTTCTTTGACCACGGCTAAGGAGTCACCTCCGTTTGCCGTCTTGACCTTCAAATGCAGGTGCAGACCTTCACTGTCACAACAGAATTGAAGGAACCGCGCGAAAGCCCGATCATTCTTTCCCTCAACCCCGACAAAGATGACTCGCCTGGGTTCGACCGGCCTGCGTCGGGGCATTGCCAGTTATCCGAGTTTCGGGAGACCGCCGAGAACCCCCGCCCGGTATTTGGGATAAAGACGGGCATCACGGCGAAGGCCCCGCACGTCCTGGGCGCCGTGTACCTGAGTCGCGCCGTTGCCGTCCTTTTCCACGATGAATACCTCCTCTTTCTCCAAGTCGTCGAGCAGACCGACGTTGTGAGAGGTGACGAAAAGTTGTGCGTCGTGAGGATTGCTCTCCTGCAAACGGAACCAGTCGAGAATTTCGCCTGCGATATCCATGTGCAGGTCGCCGTCGACCTCGTCGAGGACAGCGGGAACGCCACTGTTAAGTGCAAAACCAACTTGAGGTAACAGGTGAAACAGACGTTTGGTCCCGCTGGATTCGAAATGGAGAAGGATCGGTGCGTCGAGTCCGTGATGCTTGAAGAACACCACTTTTTCCCCTTGTAAGCTGTTGCTAATATCAAAGCCTTGAATCCCTAGGTCGCTGGATTGGATATGCTTCCTGGCCCAGACCTTTAGCTCGGGATTCCCCTCGAAGAGTTGGATGACTGTTTTTGTCGGAGGCTCCCATTTCGAGTGAAACACGATATTGCTCGACCACAGGACCAATTGCATGTCTTTCACAATTCGCATGGCCAGGGGT
The DNA here is from genome assembly GCA_002238765.1 of Nitrospira sp. bin75. GTDB lineage: Bacteria > Nitrospirota > Nitrospiria > Nitrospirales > UBA8639 > Bin75. The sequence continues at coordinate 40,362 of MPMZ01000014.1, read as the reverse complement.
ACGTTGAGCAAGGCAAGCGTGGCGATCAGCGAGGCATCTTTTCGAACTGCCTTGAGGCGATCATCATTGAGCTTGAGCCCGAACTCGCTGGAAACGTAGATGGGCTCTCCCGGGCCTCTTCGCTCGAAAAGACGGCGGGGACGGCCCTTTGGGAAGTAGGACAACACCTCATAATGGAAGGAATGGCCTTGGAAGCCGGAGGCATCACGTCCCACGGCTAACTCATAGTGGAACAATTGCCGGGCCTCGCCAAGCGCCAGCCACTCTGCCTCGAACTCCACAGAAAATCGCGTCGGTTTTCCCCTGGTTTCCGGAGAGAGGAAGGGTACGAAGGTATTGATCGGGTTGTTCTCCTCCGTAGGCAACGCGGATGAGGCGATTCTAGCAGTATCGATCAGCGCCCTGAGCAATGTTGTCTTGCCAGAACCGTTGGGTCCGATGAGCACCACGACGGAAGGCAGCCTGATATCAGGTTTGGATGAGCTTCGCCGGAAGCGCGGCAGGTCGGGAGCGGTTTTTGGAATGCGCAAGTCGAGGACGACTTCTTCTCGTATGGAATGGTAGTTTTCTACAGAAAATGATGTTATCATTCCTAAATTGTAACGTTTATTCGTCAAGAACGCAATATAATTGATCATGCAAGATAATATAAGCGATCATCTGTTGCCGACTGTCAGAAAACGGCATGTTCCGGAATCGTCGTCTCGGTGGTCTCTATTTTTTTGGGATTTATCCTCTTAACTTGACGTTTGACGAATGGTCCCAATCCCTGTACGCTTTTTGTCGCCCTAATTTCCCACAATTTATTCCGTCCTCATAACTTGAATCCTCAAGGAACGGTGTGGTTTGTTGAAAGAGGAGAAACGACCAATGGAAGCTTGGATAGAGTCATTCGTCGTCCAGAATTCGGGGAAAATAATTCTTGGCATTCTTGCATTCATGGGTGCGCTCGGCACACTTCTTTTTAGGGCTGGCGTTTGGAAAGGGTTTGTCGATAAGGGTCTGGATAATGTTGAACGCTTTATGATTGACGCTCGCGCTGACCTGAACGAATTATTGCGAATCGTGAAAAATGAGCCTGCCCCTGCTAAGACCAGTAGCCCAATCCTCTTAACGGAGATAGGGTTGCAAATGGCCCGTGATATTGAGGCCGATAAAATTTGCGAATTTTATGCACGCCTCCTCTATGGCACTGTACGAGACATGAACTCGTATGAGGTCCAAGAATTTTGTCGAAGGTATGCCCAAAAAGACCTGATGGCCGAATTGAAAGGACGCGATCCCGATTCGGCAACGAAATTAGAATTGTACGCATACAATAAAGGGAAGCGCCTCTTTGAGATTCTTGAGATTCTTGCCATTATTTTGCGCGACAAATTGCTTGAAAGGATTAAGCAATCATGAGCGTGAAAGCGTACAGACAAGAACTCATCAACGCCGTTTTCTTAGTCTACCTTGGAGGCGCGATGCTTACACCCCTCGTTCTGGGGGTTTCGAGGCGATGGCAATGCATCCAAGAGGATGGTTTCCTTGGGATTTTCTGGTGCGATGTTCTCGGTGGCGTACAATTTTCATTCTTCAAAGCTGGTCTCTGGCCGTATTTCTTATATCAGTGGCTTTCGTCATAAGTCTCCCAATATTAGCAGACTTATCTGCCAAGTTAACAGGATAAGTCCCATTTTTTTCAATTCGCTTTTCAGGGCATGCTCCAAACGCCACAGATCATGATTCTGTTGCATCCTCAGCCAGAGCCCCGGACCATTGCCGATCAGTTTGCCGGTCCTCAGCGCCATTTCTGCCGTGATGGGGTGAGTGCAAGCCAAAATCCTATGCAACTGCTGGCGCGAAACACCGAGTCGCTTGGCTGTCTCGCTGACCGATAAGCCCAGCGCCGGCAGAACGTCCTCGCGCAGGATTTCCCCAGGATAAACAGAGGGACGGTGCAACGGGCGTTTGGGGCGATACTCAGCCATTCTTGATCCTTCAAATGCCAAGAGCATTTGTCTACTTGCACGAATCCGACGTATGGTCGTCCGCCAGCCTCAGGCAGCGGGGCGAGGCTTTACCCGTTGCGCGATCTGCTTACCGGTTTTCAACTCCGCCGCCCGCAATTCGAACGTCTTTTGCAAGTTCAACCAGAACTCCGGAGTGGTGCCAAGATACCGCGATAGCCGCAATGCCGTATCAGCCGTTACGCCACGCTGGCCGTTGAGTATTGCCGTAATCCGATTGCCCGGAACGTCCATGGCCTCGGCGAAAGCCTTCGCCGACATTTCCAGTACCTCAAGCTCCTCGCGCAGAACTTCGCCGGGATGCACGGGCTGCATACCATTCTGGGTCATTTCACCCTCCTCATGAGTGATAGTCAGTAATCTCTACATCATAGGGACCGTCATCCTGCCATCGAAAGCACAACCGCCATTGCCGGTTGATGCGAATGCTGTACCGCCCCACGCGGTCTCCAGACAAGGATTCCAAGTGGTTACTGTGCAAAGCCGACAAGTCGTGCAGTGATACGGCGTTGTCCAGAATAGTCAGTCTACGGGTTGCCTGATTGACAAAACCCTGGAAAGCATGAATCCGTTTACCTTTGAAAAATCGTTCGGTCCTCCTATCTTTGAAACTTCGAATCACGATGGAAAAGTTTAGCAAAATAATACATGATATGTATACCATATCGATAAGACGAAGAACAGCCCGTGGACGCCGTCACAACTGCTGCCTTGCGACGGGCCAAAAGCATCGTGTAATCTGGATTCGGTCATCGTCATGATGGGCGATATGAGTTTTTCCGTTCCTGGTGTGAGTTATATGAGTCCCGTTCAAGCTACCCCTTCCGACGTCGAAGCGCTTGTCCTGGAACTCCAGGCACACCCGGTCAATACCAATGAATTTTTCCGAACGTTCGAGTCTCGACAACTTCGACCTCGGCAGCTCCGGGCTTTTGTCCGGCAATACCATTATTTTTGCTTCCATTTCGTCAAGGTCCTGGAAGGACTGTTATACCATACCCCGATTCACGAGATGGAAATGCGAACCGAGTTGGCCAAGACCCTGTACTCGGAGTTGGGCAGCGGGTCGCCGGACCGCGTGCATATCCGCCAACTCGAACGGTTTGCGTCTTCCATCGGGCTCCAGCCGCGGGATCTCCAAGCCACCGTCCCGATCCCCGAAGTGACGACCTACCTCGACACGTTGCGGCGATTGTTCCTTCACTCCGGACATTTGACCGCGCTGGGAGCTGCCTTGGCCGTCGAAACCACCGCGGCATCAGAATTCAGATATTTCGTGCCGGGCCTCGAACACTATGAGCAGTTTCATCCCGGCGAACTGGAATTTTTCACGTTACACCTGGCTGAAGAACAACACCACGGCAATTGGTTGGTTGAGGCCGTGCGCAAGACGGCCCGGTCCGAAGACGACTTGCATCGGGTGGCCGCAGGCGCCCGGGAAGCCGCCGACGCCTGGTCGGAGTTCTGGGCGGGCATGTACCGGATGGTCTTTGACGCCAACCTCGCCGATGCGCTTGATTAATTCTCCCTCACCCTACCCTCTCCCAGAAGGAGAAGGGAAAGAAGAATGACAGTCTCCCCTGCCCCATCCCTTCAACCCCTGGCCCTGGAGGGTGAGATTCTCCAACAACGGGCCTGGCGCATGCCGGACCTCGTGGTCTACCAACATGGGGGCCATGAATGGTGGGTCACGCCGTTGGATGAAGATCTGCCCCTGGTCCGGCTGAACCGGATGGGCGCCTCTCTCCTCGGGGCCATGGATGGCCGCCTGTCGATCAGCGCGCTCCTCGAGCAATTCGGCAAATGGGTCTGTGGCGCCAATCAGGAAACCGGCCGGTGGTTTCTCGAACGGTGGTCCTTACCCCGCTATTCGTTGTGTTATTTCGGAACGGAACCGCCAAGCGGGCACAGCATCAACGCGAAGTGGGACCTGCTTCTCCAGAAGGTGCGTGAACAATGGCATGAAAACGTGGCAGTCGAAAGCGAGGAGCACCTCACGGAGTTTCATCATAAGGGGATTCAAAGCCATCACGGCCATTTCGAGATCGTGGAAACCACGGTTTCCCATCTCCTCAGGGAACCCTGCGACGCGCTGCATGGACTCTCCTATGGCCAATTGCTCGCCAAAACCTTCCGGCAACTGGGATGGTGGAGTCCGAAACCACAACGGGTCGTCGAGGTGGGCGCGGGCTTGGGGTACCTGTCCCAGGAAATGGCAAAAGAATTTTCGCCGGTCGAACGACGCGGCGTGGAATACATCTTTCTGGACCTCACCCGGGCCTTTCTGCAATCCCAATTCACATTAGCCAAAAAAGCAGGGTGGGACGCCCGCGTCCTGAACGCGAACGCGGAACAATTGCCCTTGGCCGAGGCCAGCGTAGACTTGGTCATCGACAATGAAAACCTGGCGGATATGACCCCGGTCCACCTGTCCAGGGAAGAACTTGAGACCCGCAAAGGCGCGACGCCCGAACACCAGCAAAGTTTGGATCTCATCCAACAACTCCGCTTGAACCTGGACACCCCGTATCCCGACGAAGCGATCTTCAACCATGGCGCCATTCAGTTCCTGCACGAACTCTGGCGCGTGCTCAAACCGGGCGGGCGGGCGTTGCTCATTGAATTCGGGATCGATTCAGGCTGGCCCGACCCCGTGCGGCTCCCCGGCCATACGGAATACGAAGTGCAATTTACGTACCTCCGTCACGCGGCCCGATGGCTCGGATTTCGGGAACAATACTGCGCGCTGCCGCAACTGCTCTCGATTCGACGGGATACGCAAGTGCTGTGCACCGGCGCCGCCTATGCGATACGACGGCTGCAGGAAGCGGAGGGGAAGACGTTCGCCGTGCGGGCCTATACCGAATCGGAATTACGGCAGACGCTCGGTGAGATGCTGACCAAACTGACCGGCTTGCACTACCACAACGTCCTCGATCCGGCCTGGTTCGGGTTGTGGGACTTCAAAGCCCTGATCCTGGAGAAACCCGGAGGGTTTCACCGCCCCGCCTATAAAGAATCCCAAGGCTTCCGCTGGTATAGTCAGCGGTAAGTCAGGACTGATTGTCATCTCCTCGAAAGACCTTTTTTCCCATCACAAGGTTGTACCCAACCGTGTAACAGTATTCGCTCGCCGGAACAAATTCAAAATTGACACCGTCGATCGTTTTCGAGGTCTTCTCCTTTTTTGAGGTGACGATCATATCTTTGAGGTTGTTTGAACGACAAAAACGCAAACTGCTCCTGAGTTTAGCGGAATGCTGTTCAAACAGATCGGACCAGGTGGCTTCCATGGCCCATTGGATATTCTGATCGGGCCCTCTGGAGACCATATCGACTTCTCCGCCCGGCCATCTGGAATAATGAAACATCGACATATCCGCATGGAACCACTGGGAGAATATGGCCGTTTCGACCAGTGAGTCCATGGCTTGGTCATGGGCCTTGACCGGCGCAAAGAGCGCGCCATAGATCGACGGATTTGTCAGGTAGACTTTAAAAAAATTGGCCCGTCTAAACCGTCGTCCACTCTGGTCAACCCGATGCAGCACCCGAATCAAAAAAGCCGCCTCAAGATATTCGATGTACCGTTTAATCGTATTTTTCGCCACACCGGAATTCTTTGAAAGATCCTCCAGGGACACTTCGTTGGCCGTATTAAAAGCAAGCGTCGTAAACAACGAGTTGAGTTCCTGGATGTCCTGGATTCCATATAAACTCGGCAAATCGCGTAAGAGTACTTTATCGACGATGTCTGCCTTGACGAATCTGCCCAGGTCTTTCTGAATATCCGTTGAAAACACGACTTCCGGATACCCGCCATAGTTGAGGTAATCAACAAACACCCGATTAAGGTGCTTGATGTTGTTTGCGCGGGAAAAGTTGGGCCCCTTTCGCGTCGCCTGCCGTATGAATTTGGGCATAGGCTTGTCTGAACGTTCCGATAGGGAAAGATATTCATGAAACGTGAGGGGCGGAAGGAGAAACTCCGTAAAACGTCCGGCGCCCGATTCAACGCTCTTCAGCCGCAAGGCGACAGCCGCGGAACCCGCAGCGATAGGTTTCACCGCAGGAAAGGCATCCATCAGTGTCTTCAGATGGATTTCCCAATCCTTCAGATACTGAATCTCATCAAAAAAGACGTACGTGGGAATTGTTTTATAATCAGTGCCACTTGTCTCACCAAAAAATTCCAGGAGTTGTTCAAGGCCGAGACTATTGTACAAAGGGTGATCAATTGAAAAGTAGACGATTTGCCTCGGAGGAATCGTTTGCAAGAGCCGGGCAATGGCGTGATGGAGGAGGACGGTTTTCCCAACGCGTCTGGGCCCCATAAGAAGCGAGGCTCTTCGAATATCCTGATTTTCTAAGAGCGGGAAAAACAGTTCCAAATAGGGGCGTGGCTTCCACTGCGTATAGTTCATGGGCACCCTGTGCGGTTCATCCCACCACGGATTTTCATATGCGACTCGCTTCAATATTTGAGCTTTTGGGATATCTCTCATGAGGAATCCTTTGATGAATGGCGCGAGATGTCTGTCATAACAGAATGCCCATATAAGATCAATGCTCTGATCTTAGCTTGATTGTCCACGTAAATTCTTTTTTGTCAACCAGTTATGGGGCAAACGGCTTTGGAGTCGCGGTTCAGACCCGGGCCAAGTGCACCAGGACCCCTTCCCGCAACCCGTACTCGCTCACCACGCACCGCGGGCGTTCAGCTCTTCCATCGCGCAGCGAAGGATCAGCACACCTGCTGCAATGACGCCTTCGCGGCCTGCTTCCAGGCCGGGCATCCCGACGCGGCCCAATTGCATCTTGCCGAACACGTCGCGCTCGATACGCCGAATCACCGGAAGTTCCAATACGTACTTCTGAATTCGCGAGGGATCATAGGTGGGAAGCTGCTGAGCGATCGCCGCCAAGGAGGTGATCGTGCCGGCGGTACCCACAAGAGTCAGGTCCGTGACGTCTCCGATCTCCCGTCGAGCCTTTCGGGTGAGGTCCCGGATCAAGGTTTCCGCTTTGTGAATTTCCTCGGCACGCGGCGGATCACCCCGTAACACCCGCTCCGTCAATCGCACTACTCCCATATCAATCGACGTCATCATGAGGGGCTTCCCGGGCCGGCTGGCGATGAATTCCGTACTCCCGCCGCCGATATCCAACCCCAGGATCTCCCCCACGTCCGGCAGACCGGATCGAATCCCCAAAAAGGTCCGTCGCGCTTCCTCCTCTCCGTCGATGACTTCCACCTCGACGGCCGTTTCCCGTCTGACCCGCTCCAGAAATTCTTCACGATTCCCGGCTTCCCGCACGGCACTCGTGGCCACGGCCGTGTACCGCTCAACCCCATGCCTCTCGATGATCGTTTTCCACTCCCGAATCGTCCCGGTCACGCGCGACATGGCCTCCGGTTTGAGCCGTCCGGTTCGGTCGACCCCTTCGCCCAATCGCAAAATTTTCCGTTCCGAACGGATCGCGCGAAGCGGGCCGGCCGCCTCGGGCGAAACCTCCGCCACCAACAACCGGCAGGTGAGGGTGCCGATGTCAATTCCCGCGACTCGCATCGGCTGCTATCCGATCGATCCCAGATCCAATTTGGTTTGCCATCTCCGCAGCACGGTGGCTTTGAGCAATCGATGGTCCGGGTGAGCCAACTCCGGATCCCGCTCCATCAGGGCAAACGCCTCGTGCCGGGCCTGTTCCAACACCGTGGCATCCCGAACCAAGTTCATCACTCGAAATTCGGGGATGCCCGATTGCCGGGTACCCAACATTTCACCCGGTCCACGGATTCGGAGATCCTGTTCGGCGATCGCAAATCCATCGGAGGACTGCACCATCGCTTTCAGTCGCTGTTCGGCGGTCTGCGTCGTCCCGGTGTGCGTGCGCGTGCGGTCCACGGCCGGCTCCCCGGAGAACGGCAATGCCGGACCCTCCGTTCCCTGCATGGTGGGAAAGGATAAGGCTTGATCCTGGCGCCGGCCCGCCGAACTGATCAGGAAACAGAACGAGTGTTGCGCCCCCCGCCCGACTCGTCCGCGAAGCTGGTGGAGCTGGGCCAACCCGAACCGGTCGGCGTGTTCGATCACCATTACGGTGGCATTGGGCACGTCCACACCCACTTCGATCACGGTCGTGGCCACCAGGATGTGCACGTCTCCCGCCCGAAACGCCTTCATGATCCCGGCTCGCTCCCCGGACTTCATACGTCCGTGGAGAATACCCACGTTCATCCCGGGGAACTCCGTTTCCCGTAAGCGTTCCGCCGCCTGCATGACCGCTTCGAGGTCGAGCTTTTCGGATTCTTCCACCAACGGATACACGATGTAGGCCTGCCGCCCCGCGTTCACTTCCTTCCGCACCAACTCGTAAGCCCTGGGCCGTGCGTTGTGGCGAAAGACGCGCGTCCGGATAGGTTTGCGTCCGGCAGGCAACTCGTCGATGACGGAGACGTCGAGGTCTCCATACACCGTCATGGCCAGGGTCCGGGGTATCGGGGTGGCGGTCATCACCAGGACGTCGGGATGCAGGGCTTTCTCTCGAAGTTTCCCTCGTTGCAACACGCCGAATTTATGTTGCTCATCCACAACCACGACTCCCAACCTGGCGAATTGCACGTCCTGTTCCAGCAGGGCGTGCGTCCCCACGACGAGTCGGACATCTCCCGCGGCGATGCGTTCCAGGACCGCGGCCCGCTCTTTCAGCGGCGTCCCCCCGGTCAAAAAGGCAACGGGAACATCAAGCGCTTCGAGGTAGGGCCGGAGAGTCAACACGTGTTGTTCCGCCAGAATCTCGGTCGGGGCCATCAAGGCGGCCTGATACCCGTCCCCACAGGCCGCCAACATGGCATGCAGGGCCACAATGGTTTTCCCCGACCCCACGTCTCCCTGGAGCAGCCGGTTCATGGGCCGGGGGGCGCGCATATCTCCTTCGATCTCGGCGATCACCCGGTGTTGGGCTTCCGTCAGTCGGAACGGCAAGTCCTTCTGCAACGGCGTGGTGAACGTCCCGGTGAGCCGGAATGCAATGCCAGGCACCGTTGATTGATTCATGCGCTGCCGGAGCGCCAACGCCAGTTGCAAAAGGAAGCCTTCTTCAAAAGCCAACCGGTGATGAGCCGGTGTCTTCCAGTCGTTGAGCAAAGACAGTTCCGCGCCGTGGCCGGGAAAATGGAGAGACGCGATGGACTCATGCAACGAGGGCCAATGGTGCTGCTGCAAAAACCGCGCGGGCAGCGGGTCCTGCAAGCCGGAGCCGTACGCGTCCAGCAGGCCCCACAGGATCCGGCGAAGTTGCCGCGAACTCAGCCCGCGCGTTTCATGATACACCGGGACTATGCGTCCGACGTGGATCAGCAGGTCCTCATCCTCATCCACCACCTCATACTGCGGCGTCCTCATCTGGAGCCCGGCTTTCCGGGGGTGCGCCACTACCGGACCGCTGAGCACCACCCGCAACCCGTTCTGGAGCAGGCCTTCGAGATAATTCTGGTTGAAGAACACGACTTCCACGGCACCTGTTTCATCATGAACCGACATCGTAAACAGGGTCATATTCCGTCGTCGCGTCCGGCGGAGCTTGGCGTGATGGATGGTCCCGGCAATCGTGGCTTTCTCGCCGGGGACCAATTGAGAGATGGAGACGATGCGGGAACGGTCTTCATACCGCCATGGCAAAAACCACAAGGCGTCCTCAATCGTGCGAATTCCCAATTTTTCCAGTAACAGGGCTCGCTTGGGGCCGACCCCTTTGGCAAACCGGATGTCCGTCTCGTGCAATGGGCGGTTCGACGCGTCGTGAGGCTGCTTCGCACCACGCGAATCACCGTGACCGGGCAAAACCGTGCGATCCGTGTCAGGTGCCGAGTCTGAGGAATCGGAAGTCTGCTGAAGCGCCATGGTGGATAAACGACCCAGGACCCGCCTGGCCGTCTCTAATCGGTCCGAGGTCCGTACCGACCTCTCCTGTTCCTGAAACAAAAATCGCAGGACCAATAATTCCGCTTCGACGCGTGCGGGAAACACCGTATTTCGCAACGCCTCGACGATTTGCGTTGCAATGAACGTATCGAGCTGTGTCGTGGATGAGACCGGGTTTCTCCGATTTTCATAGGCTGATTGAATCGGGTGATTCAACCGGTCCACAAGCGCCTGCAACTTCTGCGGGATCTGGGTGTCCGGCGGCGAGTTCGTCTCCATCCCAGGGCGAATAGTACAATATGTGACGGACCCAGACAAAGGCCCTTCGACTGGCTCAAGGTGAACGGATTATCACTCCCCATTCATCCTTCCCCCCTCCGTTCATCCTGAGCGTAGCGGAGCGAAGTCGAAGGACCTTCGCCTTCAGGCGCGCTGCGCATTACGCTCAGGACAGGGTTGTCAGAAGAATCAACGGTATGGTATCAGGAGAGTTCTGTTTGAGGTTCTTGCTTGAAGGAAAGGAGTCACCGAGATGGCTTTTGCCTGCGTGGTTTGTGGAAAAAAACGCATGAGCGGACATAACGTCAGTCACGCCAATAATAAGACGAAACGGGTCTTTCGCCCGAACCTTCAAACCGTTCGTGCATTACTGAACGGTACGGCGAAACGCATTCAGATCTGTACCCGGTGCCTGCGGTCGGGGCTCATTCAAAAAGCGTAAGGCCTCTGTGGAGGCCTGCTTCATCCCCCGGACTCGCTCGACCTCTCCTGATGACGGCCATATGACGCCGTCATCAAGTCAAGACTTTTACCGACACGCCTCCGCAACCCTCCTCATACGGCTTGAAACTTAAGCGCGGCGGAATTGATGCAATACCGCAAGCCGGTCGGTGGAGGACCGTCATTGAAAATATGGCCCAAGTGGCCGTCGCAGCGTGCGCAGTGTACCTCGGTCCTGGGATAAATTAATTTCCAATCGGTTTTGGTCCCGACAACCCGGTCCGAGAGCGGCTGCCAAAAACTCGGCCAGCCGGTCTGGCTGTTATACTTGACCTCCGAGGAGAACAGGGCCAGGTCACAGCCAGCACAGGAGTACGTGCCCTTGGCCTTGCTGGCATGATAGCCATTGGTAAACGGCCGCTCCGTCCCTTCCTCGCGAAGCACGTAATATTGTTCCGGAGTCAACAGGGCCTTCCACTCTTCGTCGGTCTTGACGACTTTGACGATGTCACCCGGTTCTTTGTTCGTCGTGGCCAGCACAGGCGAGAAATCCATGGCTTTCACCATGAGTCCCAACCCCGCCAATGCCCCTATCTGCAAGACGGTTCGCCTTCCGATTTCCATATGCCTCCCTCCTTTCCGTGGCAGTCAACTGCCCTGATCACGGTTTTGTTACCCGAATCTTCCTGATGATTCAGTCTACTCCCCTGCGAGCTATGATGCCAGATGGGGAGGCGCCCCCATACAGAATTTCACAGAACCCATGGACAGATCTTTGGGGAAGGACCGGAAACTCGGCATTTCGATCATGCCTTGAATCGTTGCGCGACTAGAGATAGGATAGGGATATGTTGGATTGGTCAACCTGTTCAGTGGTCGAACGTGATTTCGACCGAATGAATGGAGGATGGGTGTTCTGTGGCACCCGTGTCCCAGTTTCGGCTCTGTTCGAAAACCTTGAAGACGGAGTAGAAATCACAGAATTTGTGGACTTGTTTCCTGGCGTGACTCTGGAGCAAGTACGCACGGTTCTCGACCATGCCGCCAAAAGTCTAGCCTCACCCTACGTTGCCTGAGTGCGAGTTCTATTCGATCAGGGAACGCCGGTCCCTCTGCGGAAACACCTGACCTCTCATGAAGTGGAAACGGTTTTTGAGCGTGGCTGGAGTACGCTGACGAACGGAGAGTTGTTAGTCAAGGCCGAGGAACAAGGGTTTGATATTCTTGTCACAACTGATAAGAACCTCCATGACCAACAGAACCTTGCCGCACGAAGCATCGCTATTCTCGTGTTGTCCACCACAAGTTGGCCTCGTATTCGAATGGCTGCCACAGCTATCAACCAAGCTATCGAATCCATGTTGTCCGGCAGTCTGAGTGAAATAGACATCCCTTAAAAAAACAGCATCAAGAGGGTTGCCATAACATTCTACCCGAACAGGAGCGAAAGCAGGTCGCCTGGTTGTTCACAATAGCAGTCTAGCAATCCTGATTTTGAAGAACAGAACCGGCAAAATCATCTCGTTGATGGTTTCTTAACGCTGGTTCTTTAGGAGAGTTTCGATTGACTCTCGCATGTCTGTTGGCATGAGTTCAGGCGTCTCTCTCACTGTCTTGATGAGTTTCTCATATTCAAATGCAGCAGGCTGTACTTTGGCCAACTCTTCGGGTGTCATCTCTCTTTCCAATGTAGCGCGCCACACTTTAGCCTCTTCATGGCCTTGGAGCATGGCTAATGTGCAATACATGTACGACAAGCAGCGGTCGGTCGGCACAATACGGCCCTCAGAGTGAAGCAGGCTTAACGAGCACAATGCATTTGGTTCGCCCTGATTGGCAGCTTTCTGAAACCATTCCAAGGCTTTGTAGTCTTGGTCATTCGCGTTATACATCGCACCCACAAGAAATTGGCAAGAGGGTCTCCTCTGTTTGCCTGTACGCGGATTTTTACCTTTTTAAGAAGCTGCAACAGTTTTGAAAGCAAGTCTGTTTATCCTTTCTTGAGCACTTCATACGTTTCTTTTCTTCAGCCACGACCGACAACCCCACATTTGGCTCCCTTTAGAAGAAGTCAAATCATAATATGCCAGGAGAATCATGCCCTAGCTTTTATCCCTGTCCAGCTTGGTGTTTCTTTACGATCGTGTCAATAAGCTTCTGGGCGCTTGTATCCCCTTGGGCAGCGAGCTTGAAGAACAAGTCCACAACTTCTTCCATATGAAGCTTTTTTATAACTTCTCTTTGTTGTCCGCACTGATAGCAAAGCCCATGTGTTCTATCGAAACAAATTGTTGCTCCTAGGGGACGAGTCGCATTGGATGCTTGGATTTGGTTTATTCCTAACGCTTTTGCTATGCAGGCATTACAGAAAAACTTCCCGGTATGATTGTTGAGATAAACAACGACTTGTTCGTCCCTCGTCATGTTTATACCTTTTTCTGAGTAGCCGTCTTATAGGTCGCCCAAGAAGGTGCTTTCTTTGTCAATTTGCGACTTGCCATAACCTTCGCATTCCAATTCAGGTCCGAATCTACTGTAGAGAAATGGCGCATTATAGCTACCATGGCAGCCGAGGGAAAGGGCGCTCAACGCAAGGCATTGTTAGGGAACAAGAGAATCCTACCCGAACAAAAGCGAGAGCAGATCGCCCGGCTTTTCACAGTAGTAGTCAGGCTTGAGGGCCGACACTTTGTCTCGATTGCCGTATCCGTAGCCGACCGCGCAGGCAGATACCCCGGCGGCTTGGGCGGCCCGCACGTCGTTCGTGCTGTCGCCCACGAGCATGGCCGCTTCCGGTTGAACCGAGAGACACTCCAGGATTCGCCACAGCATGCCCGGATCGGGTTTCAGATCAGACTGATCGAGGGGACCTTCGATCGCGGCAAACCGGTCCTTGACCTTCAAGCCTTCGATAATACGGAGGGTATATTCCAACGATTTATTCGTGGCCATGGCCTTCGTCCGCGTATCCCGCCCGTCAAACAGCCGGTCCAGACCGGGATACAATTGCGTGGTATCCAGGCAATGCGCGAGATAATGCCCGCGGAAGATCCGTAGCGCTTCTTCATAGCGCGCCTCGTTTCCCTCCCCCACGGATAAACGCAACAACCGTTTGACCCCGTCGCCCACGAAGGTAAAAATTTGTTCGGGAGGCAGTGTGGGTAACTTCAGGTCGCCGAGCGTGAGATTCACCGACGCGGCGATATCGTACTTGGAATCAATGAGGGTCCCGTCAAGATCAAAGATGACCAACCGGATGGAGTCCGCTATCGGGCCGCGGTTCATGATCGGCCGGCGTTGACGAGATCTTCCCTGAGCCTGCGCAACGTCCGGGCCCGGTCGTCGTTGGGTTCACGGAGCATGGCGTCTTTCACGAAATCCGCCAAGCGGCTCCGGCCCACGTGCGGAGGAAACACCGGCGACACCATTTTCCAGTGATTGTCCACGGCCCGTATGCGAATGGACAACACTTCCTCCTCCGGCGCGGGAACAAACGTGGCAGTTCCCACGTGAACCACTCCGAGGACCTGAAAGGTGACGGGAATGCGGGCTTCCGTGCTGCTCACGATGTCCCATTGCGTGACGTCGTCGCTGACGGCATAGTCGCGGATCACCACGAACCGTTCCCATACCGGCTCTTCCCGTTCCCACGCCACATAGGGCATCACTGCCTCGTATGAGTGCGCGGTCAAACGGACTCCACGCTTATCCAACGACAAATACTTTTTGACGACTTTGGCCGGATCGTTGGTCAGGTCGTTCGTCAGGCTCAGGACGGACACGGGAACAAGCCACGCGCCCACGGCCACGCCAACAAGGCACAACAGGAATCTCAGAGGGCCACCTATCGTTTTCTTTTTCACGTGAGGCATGACACGGTTCTCAAAAAACGGCTCGTTCGGAAATAAGCGCCATGAGATGGCGCGGCTACAAGTGCCACAGACAAAAACCCTGGATCCCCGATTAAGAATGTCGGGGATGACAGCAGGGGGAGGGGATGACGCGATCTCAGCTTTTCGGGAGAAAATCTTCGACGGTGACCACCCCTTCAGGCGGATTCAGAATCAACACCGCGTCATCCAATCCTTCGTTGACCTTGAAATTGGAAAACCGAAACGTGGAGACGTTGCCGTTGTTTTCATGCAAGGCGAGGGATTGAATCAAATACGTGCGCGGTTGGATCTCCGCCACGATCTTGACGAGCGAGGACGGCGGCGAACCCGACACAGGCTTGGGGATCAGCGTCAGCAACGGCAACCCGCCATCTTCCTTCTCTCCATCTCCGGTGGGTTCCACGGAGAAATGTTCGGCCAGTTTCCCGACCCCCTGGAGTAACCGGAGCGGGGCCTTCGTCGAGACCATCATCGTCAGACTGCCCTTTAACACCTGATTATGGGCGGGCACGTACATCGCCAACTGGTCCTGATGCACGTAGATGTGTTCGACCGAGGGGTCCAGGTAATCCCAGCGAAGCCTCCCGGGTTTTTTCAGAAACACGCGCCCGGAGGACCGAAGAGGCGTGTCGAATCCTTGAATGCGCGTTTCCTGAACGAAATCCGCCTGGAAATCCGTGATCTGCGCGTACCGCGCGTCCACGCGTTCGACCAACGCCTGAAGATCGTCGCTTCCCCTGGCCTGCGCCACCGCCTGCAGGCCGTCACCCTTCCACGCTCCCGGAAGGAGAGGGAACATGACCACAACACAGCCGATCACGATGAATCCACGAAGCTTCATCCTGCCTCCTCTTCGAGCGCCATGCGACGGCCCAACACTTCACGACGGCCATCGCGTCCGGGCGCGCTCACGATCCCTTCTTCTTCCATCTGCTCAATCATTCGGGCCGCCCGGGGATACCCCAGCCGCAATCGACGTTGAATGAGCGACGCGGAGGCCTGCCCGGAGGTCAACACCACTTCCCTGGCCTGCTCATAGACTTCATCGCGTTCCTGCTCCTCTTCGACGCTGACCGGCTCCTGGAACGCCGGCTCGCTGCAAAAATCCGGTCCGGCCTGAGCTTTCACGTACTCGACCACCCGGCGGACCTCATCGTCGGAGACATAGCAGCCGTGCAGCCGCGTCAGACGTCCGGTGCCCGGTGGCAAATACAGCATGTCGCCCAATCCGAGAAGCGCTTCGGCGCCGTTGGCGTCGAGAATGGTCCGGGAGTCCGTTTTGGAAGACACCTGGTAGGCAATCCGGGTCGGAAAATTCGCCTTGATGAGTCCAGTCACCACGTCCACCGACGGGCGTTGGGTGGCCAGGATCAGATGGATGCCCGACGCCCGGGCCATTTGGGCCAGCCGGGCGATTTTTTCTTCCACCTCCTTGGGCGCCGTCATCATGAGATCGGCGAATTCATCGACCACCACCACGATGTACGGGAGGGGTTGCGGCGTCTCCTCGGGTTGCACGTCGTCGGATTCTTCGGACTCGGTCGCCGCCCCGAGCCGGGCCGACCGGGCCGGAGGCGCGTCCTGCGGAACAGAACGCCGGCCGCCCTCTATTTTCTGATTATAAGCCAGAATATTGCGCACCCCGTGTTCCGCCAGCAGGCGATAGCGGCGCTCCATTTCCTGCAGGACCCAGGTCAACCCGCGAGCCGCGGCTTTCGGGGACGTCAACACCGGATGCAACAGGTGCGGAATGCCGTCATAAACCTGGAGTTCCAGGACCTTGGGATCGATGAGCAACAGTTTGACCTCGTCCGGATGGGACGAGAACAGGAGGCTCAACAACATGCTGTTCAAGCCCACGCTTTTCCCTGCCCCGGTTGCCCCGGCCACCAACAGATGCGGCATGGTTCTCAGGTCCGTCACGCACGGCCGACCGAAAATATCTTTCCCCAGGGCCAGCGTCAATGTGGACTGGGACCTCACGTAGGCCTCATTGGTCAGGATTTCCCGTAAGGCCACGGTTTCCCTTACCGGGTTGGGCACTTCGATGCCCACCGTGGATTTTCCCGGCAGCGGGACCACGATGCGCACGCTGGGGGCTTTCAAGGCCATGGCCAAATCGTGGGCGAGCGTCACGATGCGCGCGACCTTGATGCCGGGCCCCGGAGCGAATTCATACATGGTAATGACCGGCCCCGGGTGGACTTCCGTCACTTTTCCGGCAATACCGAAGTTCTGCAACGCGCCGGTGAGGACTTGGGATTGCGACTCCAAAAGCTGATCCGTCTGCCGCGCATTCGACACAGGGGGCGCCTCCAGCAGGGCCATGGGATCAGGCAGATGATAACCCTTCGCCACTTTCCGGACCGCTTCAGGTCGCGGGACGCCGGACCGCGGGGCCACACGGGGGCCGGTCTCTACGGGAAAATCCAGCTCAGCCGGGTCCGGGTCTTCTGTTTCAAGGGGTGGCTCCTGCGAAGGGGCATCATGTTTCAGAAATGAAAAGGTCGCCCGTCGCGCACCCAACTCCCGGTTGATCTTGAGTGGTTTGTTGGCCTTGGGTTGCAAGCGATCCTTCCACCAGGAAGGCCATGGCAACGCGGACGGCCAATGCCAAACGGGACGCCGGACCAATTTCCCCATCTTCCCCACGCCCTTGGGGATGCGTTCGATTCCGGCCGAAAGGGAAAGGGACGTGATGAGCAAGAGGGAGACGAGCAGCAGGGATGCCAGGAGGACCGTGCTGCCCCATTGACCGAACAGGGGTTTCAACACGCCTGACACCCAGACTCCCGCCTGCCCGGCATACAATCCCGACGTGATCCCGTCCTGCAACACCTGTGCGGAAAGGGGATGATGCAACCACACGAGCGTACTCATGCACAGGACCAGCAGCAGGGAGCCCAGGATGCTTTTGATGGACTTGCGTTCTTTTTGAAAGACTCGAATGCCGTGCCAGAGGACCAGAAACGGGATCGCCAATGATGCGGAGCCCACGACCCAGATCAGGCTCGCGGCAATATAAGCACCCACCAGACCGGTCTGATTGTTCAGGTTGCCCGGTCCCTCGACCATTTCGCTCTCGGGGAACGCAAACCAGCCCACGTCCCGGAGCGAAAAAGACCACAAGCTCAGAAAGACCAACACGGCCAGGGTGATGAGAAAAATGCCGACGAGTTCCCGCTTAAGGGGAAAGGTGGGGGATGGCGCTTCCGGCTTATTGGACTTCTTCGCGGGCCTGGAAAAGAGGCGCATGGAAAAAATTTACCACAGAAAGAAAGAGTTTATCAAGCGAAATACCTAGTGAAGAATATGTGAGTATCCTTTCGTAGAGACCCGGGACTGTTCAGACTAACCGTGAGAAGTCCGGACGGAATGGGCCAAGGCAATGAATTCCTCGACCGTGAGCGTTTCGGCGCGGCGGCGCGGGTCGATCCGCTCCTGTTCCAGGGCCTGTCGCATCAACGGTTCTTCCCATCCTTCCTCCCGGCAGGAGTTGATCAGAGTTTTGCGCCGATGGGCAAACGCACCGCGGACGACTCTCAGGAACACCTCGTCAAACCGGGCATCGGTGGGGTTCCGCCCGGCCCCGCCCGCAAGACACACCACCGCCGAGTCCACTTGCGGGACCGGGCGGAAACAGCTCGCCGGCACGACGAATGCCTTGCGGGGCTTGGTCCGGTATTGGGTGACCACGGAGAGGAGGCCATAGTCCCGTGAGCCCGGTTCCGCGACCATGCGCTCAGCCACTTCGCGTTGCAGCATCAGGACCATGCGGTCGATCAGCTCGCGCTCCTCCAGCAACCGGAATACCAAAGGCGTGGACACGTAGTACGGTAAATTGGCAATGACGACCGTTCCCCGGGGCAGGGTGTCATAGGGAAATGCCAGGGCGTCGCCGTGATGCAGTTCCAGGGCGGCGTGTTGCGCGCCGGTCTGCGCCAGATAGTCGACGAGATGCCGGTCGAGTTCCACGGCAATCACCCTGGAGACCCGTTCACACAACACCTGCGTGAGAGCGCCCCGTCCGGGTCCGATTTCGAAGACGACGTCTTCCGGACTCAACGCCGCAACCTTCAGGATTTTTCGGACGATATTGGGATCGATGAGAAAATGTTGACCAAGGCGTTTTCGCGGGCGAGGCGGGATGAGCATTTTGGATTGTGGATTGTGGATTGCTGATTCATTTTGGATTGCTGATTGCGGATTGCAAAATCCAAGATCCCAAATCAAAAATCAGCAATCCACAATCTCTACTTCTCATTGGGGCTTTGCAGCCCCTCGGTTTCAATCTCGTGGGAAATTTGGTACAGGTGGCGGAGACACATTTCGATGTCGTCACTCAATTCATCGTACATATCCGCTCCGGCAAACGCCGTCTCCAGCCAATCCTTGGATAACCGTTTCCGGTAGCCGTCTCCGAGTTGTTCTCCCACCATCCCCACGACCTGTTTTTTCCATTTGTAAAATTGTTCTTTGGCCAATATCGCAT
This sequence comes from Nitrospira sp. bin75, assembly GCA_002238765.1. GTDB lineage: Bacteria > Nitrospirota > Nitrospiria > Nitrospirales > UBA8639 > Bin75. The sequence goes on along the minus strand of MPMZ01000014.1, from coordinate 21,320 downwards.
TCACGGCTTCCACCAGATGCGGTTGAATAATTTTGAGTTCCCGTATTTGTTTCGCGATGAATTCCAATGCCTGCTTGGTTTGATCACTCATGTTATCCCCGATTTCGGCGTCACGTTCTCACACGAGACCACACGCGCCACGCGTCGTTAATAATTGGCCACAGGCTCTTCCGGCCGCGGGCTGAGCGTCTCATGCACCCGGAGCGAATATCCTTGAAGAAACTGCTCCACGGACATGCGTTTTTTATTCGCGGGTTGGACTTCCAGGACTTCGATCCTGCCTTCACCGGTCCCGACCCAAAAGGATTTCGGCCCCACGGCCATGATGGTCCCCGGTTGTACCCCGTCGCTCCCGCCCGAGCCGCCTTGGGCATCGACGCGGCCTTTCCGGATGATCAGGCGATGCTCATGATGAAAGGTGTAGGATCCGGGCCAGGGAGAAAGACCCCGGATCCGGTTGGCAATGTCCTTGGCCGATTGCGTCCAATCGATCACGCCATCTTCTTTCGTCAGCAATGGGGCCAGCGTGGCCCGGGTGTGATCCTGCTCACGGGGAACGACCGACTGTTCCGCCAACCGCGTGAGCGTCTCCACCAGGAGCGCGCCGCCGGCCTGCGCCAGCCGGGCGCCCAATTCCAGGGTGGTATCCTCGGGTTCAATCGGGACCGGTTGTTGAAGCAGCACGGCACCCGTATCCATCCCTTCATCCATCAACATCGTGGTAATCCCCGTTTCCGGAACCCCGTGAATGAGCGCCCATTGGATCGGTGCGGCGCCCCGGTAGGCGGGCAGCAGGGAACCGTGGACGTTCACGCAACCCATGGGCGGGAGGTCCAGGATCGCTTTGGGCAGGAACCGGCCGAACGCCGTCACGGCAATGACGTCCGGGTTCCAATCGGAGAGTTGCCGCACGAATTCCGGGCTTTTGATCTTCTCGGGTTGACTCACGGGCAACCCCTTGACCAACGCCAGTTCTTTCACCGGGCACGGTACCACGGCCTGTCCTCTTCCTTTGGGGCGGTCGGGCTGGGTGACCACGCCGACGACCTCATGATCCGAGTTGTCCAGAGCTTCCAGTGACGGCACGGCAAAGGCCGGCGTTCCCATAAAGACGACACGCATGCCGTTTCCTTACCATCCTCCCCGCCGTCACGCAACTTCTCTGTGTGCCTTGGTCCGCCTGTCACAACGCTCACCGCTTTTCGTGGGCGACTAACAGGAATGGGGACGGCAATACTTAGTCTCTACTACCTAGCTCTCGTTGACACGGTCAGATGCCCTATCCTATGATACCAACCAGGCAAGGCTTTCCTTGAATAATCAGGATATATCGCAACAGATTCGCGTGTTTCGCATAAGGAAACGACGGCATGGGCGGTCATAGTCATTGGTCCACGATCAAACGCCATAAAGCAGGGGTCGATGCCAAACGCGGCAAAGTCTTCACCAAGCTGATCCGCGACCTGACCATCGCGGCCCGCGCAGGCGGAGATCCCGATGCGAACCCGACCTTGCGCACCTTCATTGCCAAGGCCAAAGAAGCCAACATGCCGGCCGATACCATCAAACGCGCCATCCAGCGCGGCACGGGGGAACTGCCCGGCGTCAATTATGAGGAATTCACCCTGGAAGGGTACGGGCCCGGCGGCACAGGGGTCCTCCTCGAGATCATGACGGATAACCGGAACCGCACGGTGTCGGAAATTCGCAACATCCTGGGGAAAAATCATGGGACCATGGCCGAAGCCGGCGCGGTCGCGTGGCAGTTTCACAAGAAAGGCCTCCTGGTCACGGAAGGGGCTCCGGTCGATGAAGACCAGTTATTGAGTATCGTCCTGGAAGCCGGGGCGGAGGACGTCAAACAGGCCGGCAACGACTTTGAAATCACCGCGGAAGTCTCCGAGTTCGAAGCGGTCAAGGCGGCCCTGCACCAGGCCGGCATTCACACGTCCGTGGCTGAAATCACCTACCTCGCTCAGAATCAAATCCGTCTCGACGAAAAACCGGCCGAGCAAATGTTGAAACTGATGGAAATCCTGGACGACCATGACGACGTTCAAAAAGTGCATGCCAACTTCGACATTCCGGATGAGGTTATGGAAAAAGTCGCGGCATCCGGCTGAGGTTCGCTCACTATGTCGCCGCTCACGTGACACTGCTTCATGATTGCCAACCTGACGGGAATCCTGGCGGCCAAAGACCCCTCACGGCTCGTGCTCGACGTCAACGGCGTCGGCTATGAAGTCTTCATCCCGTTCAGCACGTATTTCGCCCTCCCCGACCTTCGCGCTCCCTTGACGCTGCACGTCTTCACCCACCTGCGAGAAGACTCCATTCAATTATTCGGGTTCCTGACACCCGATGAAAAGACGGCCTTTACTCTGCTGACCAAGATTTCCGGCGTGGGCGGGAAACTCGCCCTGAGCGTGTTGTCCGCCTTGAAGATTGCCGACTTGCGGGCAGCCATTCTCGCCGACGACCTGGACACACTCGCGTCGGTTCCGGGAATCGGAAAGAAATCCGCGGGCCGCATTGCCCTGGAACTCAAGGATAAAATCGCCTGTCTCGCAGATGGCGCGCCGAAGGCGAGCGAGGCGCCGGTTGCGTTTGACGCTCCCCGGGAGGATGCCCTGTCGGCGCTGGTCAACCTGGGATACCGGCATCGCGACGTCAAGAACGCCCTCGATCAGGTGAGCCGGACAAACCCTGCCCCCACGTCACTCGACGAACTGATTCGGGAAGGCTTGAAACTGCTCTCGAAAGGCTAGGCCGCGGGGACCGCTGTCGTGTTACGCCTGTTCGGCTAACCCGACCTACCTGTCATTCTTGCGAAAGCGAGAATCCAGCGTCTTTGTTTTCACGGACGAAGAAAGAATAAAGACCCTGGATCCTCGATTACAGATGTCGAGGATGACGGAAGGAGGTGCCGGATGATGCTGCGCTCATCCGACCTACGAGGCTTACAGCGTCTCTCGGATTTTTGCTCCGTGATAGCCGTTGCGCACGACTCGATGGAAAAACCTGAGCACGTCCACCAGGTCGAACCAAAATCCGCAGTTGAGGCACTTGGCATAGAGGTGTTTGGTCATGGTGGTGTAATGCCGTTCCACCATCATCAACCCGCGACACCTGAGACATTCCATGGCTACGTTCCCGTCCGTTGTTCCTGCCGTGAGCTTCCAATGCTCCATGCCACCCGGTCAGGTAGTGGCCGGATCCTGGCCACCCGCTTTCGCGGGGGGACGCCTAGCTCTGCTGCCTGAATTTTAACCCATGATGCAGAAAAATCGATACACTATTTTCCGCATTGTTGACAACCGCCAGACCGGGTTCTTCGTCCCGGCCATGGGCGACGGTCAACGAGGTCAAGGCAAACGGCCCACGGGGCGTCTGATATTGACGCGGAGGATAATAAAATGAGCCGTCGCCTTTCCCGAACAGGACCGAGAGGCTGCCCGATTGAATGTTCACGACCGCCGCGTCCGAAATATCGTCCCCGTCAAAATCCTGGGCCAAGCCATGCATGGGTCCGGCGTCGCCGCCTGAGTCGATGCCGTCCTGAAAGGTGCCGTCACCGTTGCCCAAAAAGACGGTGATGGTGTTCATTTGCCCGTTCACCACCAGGAGATCCCAGACGCCGTCGTTGTTGAAATCGGCGCAGGAGACGGATAACGGCCGCTTGCCCGTCCGGTAATCGGTGGGCTGGAGAAAGTTGCCGTCTCCCTGCCCCAACCAGATCGAGACGGCGTTGCTCATCGGCCCGCCGTTCGTGACCGCCAAATCCAGATGCCCGTCCTGGTTGAAATCCGCGGTGGTCACCGAGGTGGGGGTATCCCCATATTCATAGAGCGGCCCGATCTGAAATTTCCCGAGCCCGTTACCGAACAACAGTTGCAGCTTGTCGTTTCGCAGGGCCACGACCAAATCCAGGTGTCGGTCACTGTTGAAATCGCCGCTGGCGATGGAGACCGGCGTCCGGTGCACGGGATACAGCCCGTCTTTCTCGAACGTCCCGCCCGCCTGCCCCTTGAAAATCGCCACCTGATTGCTCCCGGAACACGCGATGGCCAGGTCGTCATGCCGATCGCCGTTGAAATCCCGGACGGCCAAATTCCGGGGTTCCTTGCACACCCGAATGGAGACTTGCGCCTGGAAGCTCCCGTCCCCGTTTCCGAACAGGAGGGACAGGGAATTCGCCGAGATGTTGCTGGTCAACAGGTCCGAAAAGCCGTCCTCGTTGAAGTCCCCGGCCTGAATGGCGGTTGGGTTTTTCCCGACGTCATAACTGGCGAAGAGATAGAGCAGGTCCGGGGGCACGTAGGGATCTTCGGGCGAGCAGCCGGGCAGGAGCAGAATCCCACACAGCGTGAGGACACGGAGTCTGTTGCCTGCCGCCAAGCGGGGAAAAAACATGTCAGCAACCCTCATCGGACCGCCGGTCTCCCGGGCTCAGGGGTCCGGGAGCATCAGCAGCTCCACATAAAGGAGGTAGTATACGAGCTTTCGACTAGGCGATACAACGGGTTATTCAACGGTCACCGGGATTCTTCGGGACATTTTGCTCGAATTTCTACTCGCCGCGCACGGGATTTTCCCGGGATTTTCTTCGAAACCTGCAATTTCCCGCTGAAACGACTGGAAGAGTTTCAAGAAAATGTGCTATAGATTTCCTCTTTGGAAGGAGGAGCTTGACAATGTCGGAAACAAATTCGGGTAAAGTGAAAATCGAAATCACCATGTATGGGGTCGCCGAGATCCTGAAATGGTGCGTGGACAAAAATAACGGCCGGATACCAAACGTGGATACCGAGGGCTTTAAACAAATGCAGGCCGCGCTGGCTGAAAAACCGGAAAAAGGGGATTATTTCACCTTTGATAAATTCTGGAAGGTGTCCAAGGTCTTTGAATTTACGAAGGAAGAGGTTGAGACCATCGACCGGTGTCTGTACGACATTCCGAACTTCGAAGGCAAACAGTTGCCGCAAATCCGCTATAAATTCTGGCCCGCCCAAGCCGACTGAGATCCGGCGTCCCTTCGAGTGACGTGAACCCCAATCGTTTGAGGCTTGTCTTCATCGGTCATTGCTATACAATCAGCATTGATCGTTCATCGGCAGCCAAAAAGCGAAAGCCTTAACCTGTCCACCGGATCGGGATCACGTCACTCTTGTCCCAACTCGAACACATCGAAGCCATTGAACGGCGTCTCTGGAGTGCGGCCGACACCCTGCGCGCCAACTCCAACTACGCCAGCAACGAATACTTCCTGCCGGTGATGGGGCTGGTCTTCCTGCGCCACGCCTACAGCCGCTACCTGGGAGTGAAAGACAAGATTGAAGCGAACCTGCCCTCTCGCGGCGGCAAGAGGCGGGCACGCACCAAGGAAGACTTCTCCCAGCAAAGTGCCATCTTCCTGCGTCCCGAGGCCCAGTTCGACCAACTGGTCGCCCTGCCCGACGGCACGGACCGCGCCAAGGCCATCATCGCGGCGATGGAGTCCATCGAGGCGGACTACGACGGCCTACGCGGCATCCTCCCCAAGAGCGAATACCAGGAACTGGACAACGACGTCCTCGGCCAACTCCTGCGCACGCTCAACCCCGACGAGTTGAAGCGAGTCTCCGGCGACGTCTTCGGTCGCATCTACGAATACTTCCTCACACAGTTCGCGGACCAGAAGGCCCACGATGCCGGCGAGTTCTTCACGCCCGTCTCGCTCGTCTCGTTGATCGCCCACGTGCTCGACCCCGAACGCGGTACGGTACTCGACCCGGCCTGTGGGTCCGGCGGCATGTTCGTGCAGAGCGCCCGGACCGTGGAGGAGCACGGCCAGAACCCAACCGAGCAACTCACCTTCCGCGGCCTGGAGAAAAACGCCACCACCATCCGCTTGGCCAAGATGAACCTGGCGGTACACGGCCTCGAAGGCGACATCCGGCAAGCGATCACCTACTACGAAGACCCCCACGAACTGCTCGGCAAAGCCGACTACGTCATGGCCAATCCGCCATTCAACGTGGACGAGATCGACGCCGACAAGGTCAAGACCGACCCGCGTCTGCCCTTCGGCCTGCCCGGCGTCAACAAGAAAGACAAAGTCAGCAACGGCAATTACGTTTGGATCAGCTATTTCTACAGTTACCTGAGCGAAACAGGGCGCGAGGGCTTCGTCATGTCGTCGCAGGCATCCAGCGCCGGTGGTTCCGAGGCCAAGGTACGGCAGAAGCTGGTAGAAACCGGCGACGTGTACGTGATGATCGCCATCCGCTCCAACTTCTTCTACACCCGCACCGTGCCCTGCGAACTGTGGTTTCTCAACCGCAACAAGCCAAAGGAACACCGTGACAAGGTACTGATGATCGATGCGCGTAACGTCTACCGCAAGGTCACACGCAAAATCTACGACTTCAGCCCCGAGCAGCAGCAGAACCTGCTGGCTATCGTCTGGCTCTACCGAGGTGAGACCGGGCGCTATCTCGGCCTGGTGTCCGACTACTGCACCCGCACCCTCGATGAAGGCAACGCCTGCTTCAGCACCAAGAATGAACACGGCGAAGCGGTCAAACCGCTACCGGATTTCCTCGCCGCGCTCAACAGCCTCCGGGACGTGCTGGCCCCTTTTCTTAGGACACTCGGCTCGGACGACGCTCCCACTGAAACTCAAAAGGAACTGGACGCTGCCCTGCTCGCCTTCAACTCCGGCATTAAAGCCTTCAAAGAAACGTTGCGATCTGAAGCACCGGTATCCACTCACGAATATCTGCAAGTTGCCGAACCCGCTGCCAACTATGGGGTCGATTCGGTAAAGAAGCTTCTGCAGACAGTTGGCAGCCTCGCACCATTGGCCGAAACCAGCCACGATCTCATCAAGCAGACCGACCTCCTCTACAAGCTCGCCACACGCCTGATCGAGACCTGCGAGAAGGAGTGCGGCGCCAAATCCAGCGACGCCTGGAACGCCCGCGACGTCACGCGCGCCCGCAAAACCGTGGACGAAGCCCGCCAGAATCTCACGGAGCTGGATGAGTCGTCGCCGGTACATGCCTGGGGACAACTCAGAAAGGTCCGCTATTTCTGGCGCCAAGCCCACTGGCTCACCGAGCGCTTCCCCAAGGCGAAGCTGCGCGACGTGGAGGGACTGGTCAAGCTGGTGGACCATACCGAGATCAAAGCCAACGACTGGAGCCTGACCCCTGGCCGCTACGTGGGCGTCGCCCCCGAAGAAGAGGACGAAGACTTCGACTTCGAGGAAGCCCTACGCGAGATCCACGTCGAACTGGAAGACCTCAACACCGAGGCAGTGGAATTGGCGGCAACGATCAAGAAGAATTTCGAGGAATTGGGGATATGAGTAACCTCCAGATTAGGCCAATCAAAGACATAGCTCTCGGTATCTACGACGGTCCCCATGCAACTCCAAAGGGCGCTGACGAGGGGCCTATTTTTCTGGGCATCAAGAATGTCACTCCGCGAGGCACTTTAGATTTGTCGGAAATCCGCCACGTATCCGAGGAGGACTACCCAAAATGGATAAAACGCGTCGTTCCGTGGAAAAACGACATAGTATTCTCCTATGAAGCGACGTTACACCGTTATGCGCTTATTCCTGATGGATTCAGGGGATGTCTCGGTAGACGCATGGCTCTGATTCGTCCTGACCAGACGAAGGTTAACCCTCGCTTCTTGCACTACTACTTCTTGACACCCGCCTGGCGCGCTGTCGTCAAGTCGAATATCATCAGTGGCGCGACGGTAGACCGTATTCCACTGACTAGGTTTCCAGACTTCGAATTGCACCTCCCTGGTCTCGCTATCCAGCAGCGCATCGCCTCCATCCTCTCCGCCTACGACGACCTGATCGAGAACAACCGGCGACGAATTCAGTTGCTGGAACAGGCGGCACGGCTGATCTACAAGCAGTGGTTCGTCCACCTCCGCTTCCCCGGCCACGAGCACGTCAAGGTCAAAGACGGCGTACCGGAAGGGTGGGAGAGTAAACCGCTTTCCGAACTCTGCACAGATATTCGGGAATCAATTAACCCAAAGGATGTGTCACCTGACACTGCATATATAGGACTTGAGCACATTCCAAAGCGTGCGGTCACGCTGAATGAATGGGGAACGGCCAGTGAAGTCGATAGCAACAAATTCAAGTTCGCTGAAGGGGACATCCTGTTCGGCAAGATCCGGCCCTACTTTCACAAAGTTGGATTCGCTCTCGTGGACGGCATCGCGTCATCTGATGCGATTGTTATTCGTCCCTCAGAAGATTACCTCTACTATTACGTACTGTTCCTTCTCTCGAGTGATGAGTTTGTAGCTTTGGCATCAAAGACCGTCCGAGAAGGCTCAAAGATGCCAAGAATGGACTGGAAATACCTTCTTAGATCGCAGTTCAAGAGGCCCTCACCAACACTGTTGAGTTTGTTCAGCGATGTTGTGGCACCGGCATGCAATCAGTTGCGAAACTTGGCACTACACAATCAGCAGCTCGCCCAAGCCCGCGACCTGCTCTTGCCACGCCTGATGAATGGAGCGGTGATGGTTTGAGGATTTCTCGCCTTTAAAAAGTAAGTTATCATCTGGTATTCTCATAATCTCCTTAGCTTAATCAGACTGCCAAGCGTTCGTGTAATTTATGTTACCTACGACGAGGACGGCTCTTGGCAAGCCCATGCAGTCCTCACTATCAACGTGCTACCTAAGCGGTTTGCCCAAGCGATCTTCGTACGGTCAAGCCACCGGACCTGCATAAACCGAATATCAAGTAAACCAAGGCAAAACTCACGAGCCGGGCGCGTTACAGCTACAGAACCAAGAAATTGGACCAGCCATGACAAACAAATACAAAATGAGAATTTCCCGGCTAACAATCGACAAGCTTGGTGTAAAGCTTTACGACAAAGTATCAGCCGTTATCGCGGAACTCGTCTCCAACAGCTATGACGCTGACGCGACAGAAGTCATGATCGAAGCTCCTATGGGGGAATATCTTGCCTCGAAGGCAGGAGGAGTCATCGCAGATAAGAATTTTGAAATCAAGGTGACTGACAACGGCATCGGGATGACGCCAGATGAAGTGAACAATTTCTACCTTGTAGTTGGTGCCGAACGAAGAACTGATGATCGTCCCAGAAGGGGCGATACTTCTCCAAAGTTCAACAGAAAAGTCATGGGACGTAAAGGTGTCGGTAAGTTGGCGCCATTTGGCATATGCGAGGTAATAGAGATACTCACATCAGGCGGAGAAAAGGTCACGCGCGATGGACCCGATGGGAAACCGGATACTGGGTACCTGACCGCACACTTGATCTTGAATCGAGAGGATATGTTGAAAGATACAGAGTTCGAGTACGAGCCAGGAACAGGCTCTAAGGACAACACGCTACGGCCAAATTCTGGCACAACCGTCATTCTGAAACGCTTCGCGTACCGCCGTGTCTCCACGCACTCAACCTTCTCACGACAGTTATCTCAACGCTTCGGCCTGCCAACGGGGAGCTGGATAATTAAAACGCGCGACACGACAAAGATGAAGACAGCGCCGGAGTATGAAACCATCCTTGAGTCGTTCTCTGTCGAGACCATGGACAACTCGAAGATAACACTCAACGGTCCTACAGGGCCGAATCTCTCAGTGAAAGACGATACCGGATACTGTGCGGTCGGTCCGGCCGGAGAAACGATAACGGAGTTTGGAGCAGGTTTTCATCACGATGGGCTTTTTTACCCAATTACCGGTTGGGCGGCATATGCCAAGAATCCATACAAGGACGACTTGATGGCCGGTGTCCGAATTTACTGCAGAGGCAAAATCGCGGGGCAGACAGCGGTTTTCAACCGTGGTGCCGGCTTCCACGGAGAACATAGCATTCGGTCCTACTTGGTGGGTGCGCTGCATGCTGACTGGTTAGATGAATATGAAGATTTGATTCAGACGGACAGACGAGACATCTTGTGGTCCCATGATTTAGGTCAGAAGTTTCAGGAATGGGGTCGGAAAATCATACACAAGATTGGATATTTGGCACGCGATCCTATGAGGAAGAAAACATGGGAGCGATTCGCCGAAGTCGGCAAAATTGAGGAGCAAATAGTAAGGGAATTTCCAGCCGATGGACAGGAAGCCATCAGGAAAACGGCCAGGGAACTGGCAAGATTGCTTGGTCAAACAATTCGCGCTGGTGAAGTAGATGACATCGAAGTCGTTGAGCCGATGGTGCAACTGAGCCTCACCTTGGCGCCGCATATCACGCTCGACAAGAAACTAAGGGAAGCAGCCGATGCGGAGAATACACCCATGGCGGTGATCAGTGGGATACTGAGAACTGCCCGATTGGCGGAATTATCTTCTTTCGGAAGAATTGCAGAAGATAGGCTCAAAGTTATCGAGAGGGTTCAAGATTTGAAGGACGACCAGAAAACGGCCGAACCGAAGCTTCAGGAGTTAATTAAGTACGCTCCATGGTTGATCGATCCACAGTGGGCGCCAATTACAGCGAACCAAGCTTTCAGCACACTTAAGAAAGAGTTTGAGAAATTTTACGAGAAGAACACCGGTCAGAAGATTAGCTTGGAGGACTTCTCAGAGACAGGGAAGCGGCCTGATTTCGTGCTATCGAGCCAAGACAACGGACTACAACTCATCGAAATCAAGAGACCGATGCATAAACTGACAAATAATGAAATGGACAGGATCATTACCTATAATAATCAGATGAATAAATTTCTAGACGAACCGGGGAATAAAGAATTCCGGGATATCTTTCGATCATTTCATATCACCTTGGTATGCGACGACCTATCTTTAACCGGTGCCCAAGAAGTTTCATTCGACTCATTTCGCGAAAATGGAACGCTAACGCATATAAATTGGAAGACTTTTCTTCTCAGAACTAAAAAGATGCATGAAGACTTCTTGGCCGAGGCTGAAAAACAGAAGAAGAACGTCATTGAGCCAGCAGACTGACAGAAACATGCCTGTCGCCATCGATTTGTTCGCAGGGGGAGGAGCCCTCACCGTCGGTCTCAAGCGAGCGGGATTCACGGTCTTGGCTGCGGTCGAGATCGAAAAACATGCCTTCGCCACGTATACCGCTAACCATCCCGAGGTCAGAGCGTACAAGCAAGATATCCGAACAATCAAGGGCGGTGATCTGAAGGCACTGGCGCCCGGTCGAGTGATAGATCTGCTCGCTGGCTGTCCACCATGCCAAGGGTTTACCAGCCTTACGTCAAAATATAGGCGCTATGATTTAAGGAACGATCTGGTCCGAGAGATGGCACGGTTAGTCGAAGAGATCAGACCGAAGGCAGTCATGATGGAGAACGTCCCTGGTCTCGCCGGGCGGGGCAAGCCGCTGTTGAACGAATTTCGTGAACGAATTGAGCGACTCGGCTACACGGTAACGATGGAAGTCCTTCAAGTTGCGGATTATGGCGTCCCGCAAAATCGCCGCAGACTCGTCGTCCTTGGAGGTCTTGGTTGCCAAATACCCATCCCCCTACCCACTCATTCCAAGGATGGGAAGAAAGGCTTTGCTCCCTGGCGAACCGTTAAGGATACGATTGGCAGCTTGGCCGAACCGATTCTGTTGGCAGAGGCGAGGGAACACTCGGCTTTCGAGCGTTCAAACTGGCATCTCGTCCGTTCTCTGTCGGAGATGAACAAACTTCGGCTAAAACATGCGAAACCTGGTGCAACGTGGATCAAGATTCCCGAGGATCTCCGACCTGAATGTCACAAAGGTACATATAGGGGCTTCAGAAACGTGTATGGGCGTATGGCGTGGGACGAAGTCGCACCGACGATCACTGGTGGATGCACCACCTTGAGCAAGGGGCGATTCGGACATCCCGAAATGGAGCGGACGATCTCTGTGAGAGAGGCGGCATTGTTGCAGACCTTTCCCTCAGATTACAAACTCGATACGCCCTATATGGAATATGCGTGTAACATCGTCGGTAATGCTCTTCCGTGTGACTTTGCTGAGGCTGTAGCCAAGGAATCCTTCAAAACACTTCGGTCTAGCACAACAATGGGTCGGTGGCCGGGCAATGCTCAGCAGGAGCGCACGACGTTTGGCGGTTTAAACCGCGGCGATTTAATGTCCCGTGTACTTAGCACCGGCAACCAAACAACCGAGATGCAACTCGCGTATTTGCTACGTAAGGAAGGTTTAACGGGTTGGCGCAGACACCAACCGCTTCCCGGACGACCGGATTTCGTCTGGCCCAAGATGAAAGTTGCCGTCTTTGTTGACGGATGTTTTTGGCACGGCCACGACTGTAGGAACCTCACACCCAAGACGAACTTCAAAGCGTGGCGAGATAAAATTGAGAAAACCAAAGCCAGGGATCGTCGTGCTAACCGTTCCCTCAGGCAACAGGGTTGGAAAGTTATACGCATTTGGGAATGTCGATTGACCAAGGCCCCCGGTCAGTGCTTGCTAAGAATACGGCATAAACTTGAAGAAAATAGTTGAAATCGAGTTAAGGGTACTCGCTTGTCTGGAAAACGTCGAGGATTCCTCGTGCACAACCACGTTCAGACATTGTCGCCAACCGTGAGAAGCACTAATTGCTCCACGATGGCGTGCGTGTTGCCTTCCGCAAAGATATGGGCGAACGGGACGGTCTCTTGACACAGTTCTCGCACCATTTTAGACTTAGCTAGACTTAGCTTTATGGGGATCCCATGAAAGTAAACATGCACGAGGCCAAATCGCAGCTCTCGAAGCTGGGCAAACTGGCGTGGGAAGGTGAAGAAATCGTGATCGCCAAGGCCGGGGAACCTTACCTGCGACTGGAGCCGTATCGTAAGTCGAAGACCAAGCGCAAATCAGGTGTGTTGAAAGGGCAGATCTGGATCGCTCCGGATTTTGACGAGACGCCGCAGGAAGTGATCGATTCGTTCTGGAACTCGAAGATATTCCCGGATGAAGACGAATAGTGGCACGATTCCTACTGGACACTCACGCTCTCCTGTGGTGGATGGCGGAACCTCAGAGGTTGGACGGACGTGCCTATGAAGCCATAGCCGATTCGTTTAACGAAGTCTTTGTCAGTTCTATCAGCGGTTGGGAGATCGCCGTCAAGCACGCCTTGGGGAAGCTGCAAGCCCCGGACAACCTGGAAGCGAGCATCAAAAAACAGGGCTTCACACCACTTGCTCTCACGTTTCGTCACGCGGAACAGGCGGGCACCCTTCCGCCATACCACGGTGACCCGTTCGATCGGATGCTGGTCGCGCAAGCCCAAATCGAAGACCTCATCGTTGTCACCAGGGACCGCCATATCTCGCGCTACGACGTGCGCACGATGGCGGCATAGACCACGCGGACGACACTCGCCCCGCCACCGAAGACTCCCTCGTCCGGCAAACGACAGCCGGGTAATCTGGAAGGATAATGCGACTAGAGTCGGTGTACGCCTACAACCCGGGGACTTCGGGCCAGCGAGCTTGTCGGGTTGCTTCAATGACCGTACTATTCTCGTGCTAGGCAAAGTGAACGAGGAGATGTCAGTGTGAACCAAGGGGACCTATCCAATCTCGTCGCCCTCGGCGAAGGCTTTACAACTGAATTCAAGCGCTCCGGCACTTCCGGACTTGGCCGTGAGATATGCGCTTTTGCCAACGCGACCGGCGGGACGATTCTGCTTGGCGTGACGGATGATGGAGAGGTCTGCGGGGTTGCCAACCACAATCGCCTGAAATCAGAAGCCCAGTCAATCGCCCGTTCCGCCGACCCGCCGATTGCGGTGGAGATCACAAGCGCGGGCAAAGTGCTCTGCGTGAGAGTACCCGCCCAGCAAAGCAAGCCCTACTCTTTCGGGGGCAAGTTCTTCATCCGTGAGGGATCAAGCAGCCAGCAGATGTCACGGGAGGAAATTCGTGAGTTCTTCTACAAGGAGGGGCTGATCCACTTCGATGAAACCGCCTGTGAGAAGTTCTCCCTTGAAGCCGATCTCGACGAGAAAAACTGGGACCTTTTCAGGAAACGCGCGAAAATCCCCACCGACATGGAACCTGGGACGGCCCTCGGAAACCTGCACCTGATCGGCGAAGACGGGCGCATGAGTCACGCCGGAGCTTGGCTGTTGGCAAAGGATATCCGCAAATTCAACGTCAGTGCCGACGTCGCTTGCGCTCTCTTCATGGGCACCGACAAGGTACGAATCCTTGATCGGCGCGACTTCCATGGCGACGTCTACTCGATGATTGATGAAGTGGTGGCCTGGATTCTCTCCAAGATCAACGTGGAATACATTATCAAGCACGTTAAACGCGAGGAGCGCCCGGAACTGCCGGAAGAGGCTGTTCGTGAGGCGGTCGTCAACGCTTTGGCTCATCGCGACTACCGCTCCACCGCCAACGTGCAGATTTACCTCTTTAAGGATCGACTCGAAATTGTCAGCCCGGGCGGGCTGCCCGCCGGCATGACCGAAGCGGGTCTCGGTACCAAGAGCATTCCACGCAATCCGTTACTGTTCGGCATCCTGCACCGGATGGAAGCGGTAGAGAGAATCGGTTCCGGCATCAGGCGCATTCGCGATCTGTGCCGTGAACACGGGGTGGCTGAGCCTGTTATTGACGTTTCCGACCACTGGGTGACGACCACTTTCCCACGACCGGCCGACCAAGTTAGGGACCAAACCGGGTCACAGCCAGAGTCACAGCCAGAGTCACAGCCAGAGTCACAGCCAGAGTCACAGCCAGAGTCACAGCCAGAGTCACAGCCAGAGTCACAGCCAGAGTCACAGCCAGAGTCACAGCCAGAGTCACAGCCAGAGAGTCTTGAGCAACGAGTTCTGGCACTTCTTCGTCGGGCTCCCATGGCAAAATCAGCCATCTCGACCGGCTTGGGTCAGAGTACTGTCTCAGGCCAGCTCAACAAGATGATTCGTTCGTTGGTGGATGGCGAGTTGATCGAATACACGATTCCGGAGAAACCCAACAGCCGGTTGCAGAAATACAGACTCACGGAAAACGGCAAGAGACGGTTGGCGAATTTGGAGGGGAGATCATCATGACCCCGGCTCCTTACACCGAAGACACTCTTGTCCAGCAGACCACGGCCGAATATCTGGAACGGCAACTCGGCTGGAAATCCGTCTACGCCTATCACAACGAGGACTTCGGGCCGGAGAGCCTGCTTGGACGCGCGTCCGAGCGCGAGGTGGTGCTGACGCGCGCGCTACGCGGGAAATTGGCGGAATTGAATCCGGGACTGCCGGACGACGCCTACGACGACGCGGTGCGACAGATCACCGCTACCGTGGCCTCGCAGACCATCGTCACCGCCAACCGTGAAAAATACGACCTGATCCGCGACGGCGTACTGGTCACCTTCCGTAACGACAAGGGCGAGCCGGTACGGGAGCGGTTGCGAGTCTTCGACTTCGAGACACCGGAGAACAACGATTTCCTCTGCGTCCGCGAGTTGTGGATCAAAGGTGACCTCTACCGCCGCCGGGCGGACGTCGTCGGCTTTGTCAACGGTCTGCCGTTGCTCTTCATCGAGTGCAAGAACATCCACCGGGACCTCAGGACTGCTTTTGAGGACAACTACTCGGATTACCGCGACACCATTCCCCATGTCTTCCACCACAACGCGGTGGTGATGTTCGGTAACGGCGAGAAGGCGAAGATCGGCAGCATTACCAGCAAGTGGGAGCACTTTCACGAATGGAAGCGGCTGGCCGAAGAAGAACCCGGCGTGGTGGACATGGAGACGTTGCTCAAGGGCGTCTGCGACAAGCGTAACTTCATGGATCTTGTGGAGAACTTCATTCTCTTCGACGAGTCGTCGGGCGAGCCGAAGAAAATCATTGCCCGCAATCACCAGTTCCTGGGTGTGAACCGGGCCATCGCTGCGGTGCGAAACCGCGAGGCGCGACAAGGCAAGCTGGGCGTCTTCTGGCACACCCAAGGGGCCGGCAAGAGTTACTCGATGGTGATATTCACCCGCAAGGTGCACCGGAAACTCGGCGGCAACTTTACTTTCCTCATTCTCACTGACCGAGACGACCTCGACACCCAGATTTACAAGACGTTTGCCGGCTGCGGCGTCGTGGACCATGACCGCGACCCATGCCGGACTTCAAGCGGCGAACACCTGCGCCGGTTACTGGCTGAGCACAAATCGCACGTCTTCTCGCTGATCCAGAAGTTCAACAAGCAAGTGGCCGAAGGCGAAAGTTACACGCAACGCGACGACGTCATCATCATCACCGACGAGGCGCACCGTACCCAGTACGGCACGTTGGCGCTCAACATGCGAAACGCCCTGCCCAACGCAAGCTACATCGGCTTCACCGGCACCCCGCTGTTCACGGAAGACGAGATCACGCGACGGATGTTCGGCGAGTACGTTTCGACCTACGACTTCCAGCGGGCCGTGGAGGATAAGGCGACCGTGCCGCTCTTCTACGACGCACGCGGCGACAAGCTGGGGGTGGCCATCGGCGACCTGAACGAACGTATCGCCGGGAAGCTGGAAGAATGGGAGACCGATAACGTCGACGTGGAGCAACGTCTGGAGCAGGAACTCAAGCGCGACTATCACGTCGTCACCGCGGGCAAGCGACTCGATCAGATTGCGCAGGACTTCGTACGGCACTACTCGACGGCCTGGGAAACCGGCAAGGCGATGCTGGTCTGTATCGACAAGTTGACTTGCGTGCGGATGCACAAGCTGATCGGGTTCTACTGGAACGAGCGTATCAAGGAATTGGAAGCAGAAACGTCACGGACAACCGACGAGCAGGAGTCGATCTACCTGAAGCGGCAGATCGACTGGATGCGCGAGACCCGCGTGGCGGTAGTGGTGAGTGAGGAGCAGGGGGAGGTGAAGAAGTTCCAGGGGTGGGATCTGGACGTTACCCCGCACCGGAGGCTCATCAAGGAGGGCATGGACCTGCCCGAGTCGATGCGTAGCAAGCCGCGTTTCCGCAACATGCAGCGAATGGATTTGGACGAGGCCTTCAAAGAGGAAGAACACCCCTTCCGTATCGCCATTGTGTGTGCCATGTGGTTGACCGGCTTCGACGTACCCAGCCTTTCCACCCTCTACCTCGACAAGCCGTTCAAGGCCCACACCCTGATGCAAGCCATCGCCCGCGCGAACCGGGTAAACGAGGGCAAGAACAACGGCATGATCGTGGATTACTGCGGCGTTCTGAAACACCTGCGCAGGGCGCTGGCGACTTTTGCCGGGACGCAGCCTGGCCGCGTCGACGAGACCGATCCGGCCAAGCCGGATGAAGATCTGCTGGTCGACTTGGCCGAGGCTATTGCCTTCGTGCGGGCTTTCCTTGATGAGCGAGGAGCATCGCTGGACGACGTCATCCGGAAGACCGGCTTCGAGCGCAACGCCGCCATCGTGGCGTGTAAGGAAGCTGCCAACGAAAATGACGAAACCCGAAAGCGATTCGAGGTGATGTGCCGCGAGGCATTCAAGAAATTCAGGGCTTGTATCAACGTGAAGGACGTCAACGCCCATAGGGCGGACCGCGACGCCATCAACATCGTGTATAAGAGCCTTCAGCAAGATCGTGAGCAGGCCGACATCAGAGACATCATCCGCAAGCTACACGAGGTGGTGGACGAGGCGATAGAGGTGCAGCCTGAACTCGCGGCCGACGATCCCATGCCTGTACCTTACGACATCAGCCATATCGACTTTGAGCAACTGAAGCGAGAATTTCAGCGTTACCAGAACAAGAACTCGCTTGTTCAAGACTTGAGGCACGTTCTGGAGAAGCGGGTACAGCGCCTGCTGGCGCAAAACCCCCTGCGCGCCGATTTTCAGAAGCACTATGAAGAGACCGTCGCAAAGTACAACCGCGAAAAGGATCGGATGACGATCGAACAGACGTTCGAGGCACTGCTCAAATTGGCGCAGGAATTGGACAATGAGGAACGGCGCGCGGTCCGGGAGAATTTGGACGAGGAGTCACTGGCGATTTTCGACTTGCTGAAGAAGCCGGACCTGAACGCAGCCGAGATCAAGCGGATCAAAGACGTCGCCGTCGAACTGCTACGGACGTTGAAGACCGAGAAACTCCGCGTCGACCAATGGCGCGAAAAAGAAACGACCCGGGATGCGGTTGTGGTCGCTATCCGGGACTTCCTTTATAACGAAACGACCGGCCTGCCCACCGGCGTTTACTCTGACGACGAAGTTGCAACCAAGTCCGATGACGTATTCCGGCACGTGTTCCGCGCCTACCCAACGGTGCCGTCGCCATACTATCAAAGCGGGGCAATGGCATGACGGAAGAGCAAAGCGATGCATTCACTTTAGACTCATCGCCCTCGTAGGCCCAGCCACACGAGTAAAAGGAGCGTCTTCCTGCATCACGCCTAACAGCCGCTACAGCCCCTCATTCCGTGGCTCGCAGCCGGCGCAGCCGACCCGCCCAACCGAGAATGCGTTCGTCAGCGGTCACGAGACGGTGGCCCTCCAACGCGGTCGCGACGATCAGACGGTCGGCCGGGTCGGCATGGAAATCGGCAAGGCTGATCGAGCGGATTCCAATCGCCCCATCGACGGCGATTTCAATCATCCCCTGTTCCAATTGCTTCCGACGCCACAGGCCGACGTCTTCGGGGAATTCGATCCGGCCCCTCTCCTTGAGCATCGCTATTTCCCAGAACGAGATCGCGGAGACGCCAACTTCACCGGACTGCCATGCCTGGTCGATTTCGCGGCGAGCCCTCGCTCCCAATCGCGCCTCACCCCCTCTCAACCACAGCACAACGTGCGTATCGAGGAGAATCACCTGTCACCGTCCCCAGTCTGGCCGGTGTTGGCTTCCCACTCGACGTCCAGGGGCTCAATGATGTCGCCAAGTATCTTGAATCTTCCCTTGTCAATGCCAAACAGACTCTTCGGCTTCTCGCGATACGGCACGAGCCGCGAGACCGGTTGGCCGTTCTTGGTAATGACGATCTCGGCGCCGCTGTCTGCCACCTCGTCCATCAGCTTCAGACACTTGGCCTTGAACTCGGATGCCTTGATCATGCGGGAACCAGCTACGTTATCGTTGCCCATCTTCTCCAACTCCATCCTCTTTGTTGTTGATCACGTTCCTATAATACTATAGTCACGACCATGGTCACAATACCTAATCCATAATAGCACTACACGCTTCTGGATTTGCGATGACGAGGACCAGAAAGGGAAGGGGCAATCAGTCAGGGCAGCAGCACGGCCGCCTCACTGTTGACATAAATATGTATATTATGTATGTTTTTATGTATGCGTACAACGATTCATATTGATGACCATCTATTCACCGAGCTAAAGGGGATTGCTGCGGACACTGGGAAGACACTGACGGCCGTCATTCAGGACGCTCTCCGCGAGTCTCTATCCCGACGTCGCACTACGAAGCGACCTGCCGTTGACCTGCCTCTGTTCCATGGAACAGGAGTGATGCCCGGCGTGGACCTGAGTGATTCGGCCTCTCTGCTTGATCTCATCGAAGGGAATAATGGTCCTCCCTGACGTGAACGTCCTTGTCGCGGCGTATCGTGACGACGCTTCGGAACACGGGTCTTGCCGGCCGTGGCTTGAGGCCGTGCTTGGCGGGGACGAAGCATTTGCCGTATCCGATCTGGTGTTGAGCGGATTCCTCCGCATCGTCACACATCCCCGTGTTTTCATCCGCCCAAGTCCACCGGATGAGGCCCTGCAATTCGCAAACGTGATCAGGAGCCAGCCCCAGTGTATTCCAGTCAGCCCAGGCCCCAGGCATTGGGAGATATTTACGCGACTGTATCGGGGTGCGGAAACTATGGGCAACTTGATACCGGACGCGTATTTCGCTGCTTTGGCGATCGAGTCCGGCTGTGAATGGATTACGCTCGACCGTGATTTCGCACGCTTCGAAGGTTTGCGATGGCGCCGGCCCGCGCGCGATACGTCATGAAGGATGGCAGTCATTGACCGGCATAGCTGCAAGGTCGTCACAATTGGTAATAGGTATCTCCATCCACCTCTATTGAAGACGCCCTCATCCGGCAGACTACGGCCGAGTACCCTGAGAACCGACGTTGTGTTGCATTATCATACGGTCTTCCATCGAGATGGACATCTCAATATACATTAAAAGAAAGGGAATTATATACGAATGATAGAGAGAAATGAGCGTGAACGTCGCATGCCGTTATCCAGTCCTATTACATCTCAGATAAAGCCTCCAATCATTAGAGTGCCATTTCTTTTTTTGGAGAATCGTGCGGAATTACAATTGCTATTAGACACAATAAAGGAAAGAATGGCTGAATTTATTCAGTTGAAATACGAAGCAGAGCAGGCGTCCGATGAGCCCGATAACGAAAGGAGACGCATGTTAGCCGAAAAACTGTTTTCGGAGTGGATTCAGAGGTTGTGGGGAAATCATGGAAAGTAAGCCTAAGACCAAACGCAAACTTGGTGCATTGAAAGGTCAGATCTGGATCGCT
The DNA here is from genome assembly GCA_002238765.1 of Nitrospira sp. bin75. Taxonomy (GTDB): domain Bacteria; phylum Nitrospirota; class Nitrospiria; order Nitrospirales; family UBA8639; genus Bin75. Next base: position 847 of record MPMZ01000014.1, on the reverse strand, counting down.
CCGGATTTTGACGAGACGCCCCAGGAGGTTATCGATTCGTTCTGGAACTCGAAGATCTTCCCGGATGAAAACGACGACGCATCTCCATAAATAAGGAGGCAATCCTTTGCTCTCAGAAGTTGAGCCGTCAAGACTGACCGTGGCAAAGGCCATTGATCCAAAGAAGAAGTCACAATATGGCCAATTTTTCACACCTGCGGAAATCGCTCGATTTATGGCAGGGCTGTTTACTCAAAAATCCGGGAACAACTGTCGCTTGCTCGATGCCGGGGCCGGTATCGGTTCTCTTTCCGTCGCCTTTTTGGAAAGGTGGACTGGCGGCGGCTTTGATTGTCCGCGTATCGAAGTCGATGCCTTCGAGATCGACGAGTGCCTTCACTCCTATTTAATCCAATCGCTGGAGGAATACGGACGGTATCCAAACGTCGCATCAAACATCAGGGGTGACGACTTCGTCTATGCTGCGGTAGCTTCGCTGTCCGGGGATCTATTTGCCGAGGCCCTTCCAAGATACACCCACGCCATCCTTAATCCTCCCTACAAGAAAATACGCAGTTGCTCTCTTTACCGTTCGGCACTGCGGCGAGTCGGCATTGAAACCGTCAATCTGTATTCAGCGTTTGTGGCCCTGTCTTTATCTTTGCTGGAGGATTACGGTCAACTTGTTGCAATCGTACCGCGCAGTTTCTGTAATGGGCCATACTACCGACCCTTCCGTGAATATGTTCTGGAACGTGCGGCCATCCTGCAGATACACCTGTTCGCATCGAGAAATAAGGCCTTTAAGGATGATGAAGTGTTGCAGGAGAACGTCATCATCACGCTGGAGCGTGGAACGAGCCAAGGC
>MPMZ01000013.1 GCA_002238765.1 Nitrospira sp. bin75 | reverse complement strand
GTCTTTATCTTTTTTCCCGGCAATCCGGCGTTGTTATAGGCCCGTCAATGTCGAGCACATGTTCATTGAACTTGAGCAAGGGTTGTCCCCTCACTCGCATTCTGTCAATAAATGAGAGAACATAGGCCGAAATGACCCGAATGAACACGAAATTCACGTCAGCAGTTGAAACCTACCTCGCCGACCTGCGGCGAGTCAGCGCGTCGGGTGGCGCGACCGGCGAGCGGTCGAACTACGGACCGCTCGCCAACCTGCTGAACGCCATCGGCACAACGCTCAAGCCCAAGGTCTTCTGTGTCGGCGAACTGGCCGACCAAGGCGCGGGCCATCCCGACTTCGGCCTCTACGCAGCCAAGCAGGTGCAGAAAGGCCGGCCGCGTGAGGGGCAGATTCCTGAATGCGGCGTAATCGAGGTGAAGCCTGTTGATGACGATGCGTGGCTCACCGCGGACGGCGATCAGGTCAGCCGCTATTGGAACCGCTACCGCTTGGTGCTGGTAACGAACATGCGTGACTTCGTGCTGGCGGGCGAGGATGAGGCGGGCCGACCGGCCAAACTCGAAACCTTTCGGTTAGCCGAAGACGCGGAGGATTTCCGCCGGCGTCTGGAGCATTCCCGTACGTTCGCTCAGGAAATCGGCGCGGGCCTCGGCGAATATCTGAGCCGGGCGCTGTCGCATCGGGCCGCGCTGACTGAGCCGAAAGACCTCGCCTGGCTGCTCGCCTCCTATGCCCGCGACGGGCTCGCGCGTGTCGAAGCGACAAGCAACACACCATTGCTCACGGCAGTCCGCTCCGCGCTTGAAGAGTCGCTCGGCGTCCGCTTCGAGGATGAACGAGGTGCGCGGTTCTTCCACTCGACCCTGGTGCAGACCTTGTTCTACGGCATCTTCTCTGCTTGGGTGCTGTGGGCACGGTCCAAGCCGACACCGGAGGATAAGTTCGACTGGCGCAAGTCGGTCTGGCATCTGCGTGCGCCGGTGCTGCGTGCGCTGTTCCACCAACTCTCAGGACCGGGGCGGCTGCAACGGCTCGATCTTGTCGAGGTGCTGGACTGGACCGCGGCGGCGCTCGATCGGGTGGACCGCGCAGCTTTCTTTGCCCGGTTCAACGAAGGCGAAGCCGTGCCCTACTTCTACGAGCCGTTCCTGGAAGCCTTCGATCCCGACCTCCGCAAGCAACTGGGTGTCTGGTACACGCCGGCTGAAGTCGTCCGCTACATGGTCGCTCGTGTGGACAAAGCGCTCAAGGACGACCTCGGCATATCGGACGGACTCGCGGCGGAAAACGTCTACGTGCTCGATCCGTGTTGCGGCACCGGGGCCTATCTCGCTGAAGTGCTGCGTCGCATCGCTGTCAACCTCGAAGGACAGGGCCTTGGCGCGCTCGCCGGTGCGCGGGTGAAGCAGGCGGCAATAGAACGGGTTTTCGGCTTCGAGATCATGCCCGCGCCCTTCGTCGTAGCCCACCTGCAAGTCGGGCTCACCATGCAGGACCTCGACGCGCCGCTGGCGGACGACGGGACGGAACGCGCGGGTGTCTTCCTCACCAATGCGCTCACCGGCTGGGAGCCGACAGAAAAGGAAAAACAGTTGGTTGCCTTTCCTGAAATGGCAGAAGAGCGCGACCGAGCCAATCAGGTGAAGCGTGATCGGCCGATACTTGTGATCCTCGGGAACCCACCCTACAACGGCTTCGCCGGCATGGCAGTGGATGAGGAACGGGAACTCTCGGAAGCCTATCGTATGACCAAACAGGTGCGCCCGCCGGAGGGCCAAGGGCTGAACGATCCCTACGTCCGCTTTTTTCGCATGGCGGAACGGAGGATCACGGAGAAGACGGGCCAGGGCGTGGTCTGCTTCATTTCTAACTATTCTTGGCTCGACAGGCTGTCCTTTACAGGCATGCGTGAGCGATACCTTGAGGTGTTCGATGCCGTTCGGATCGACTGCCTGAACGGCGATAGTCGAGAGACTGGCAAAGTTGCGCCGGATGGCTCGCCCGATCCGAGTATTTTCTCAACGGAAGGTGACCCGGTCGGCATTCAGGTCGGCACCGCCATTGCAACGATGGTAAGAAAGGCGGATCACGAGCCAGTTGATATGGTGGCATTCCGGCATCTCTGGGGGCAAGGGAAGCCTAGGGATCTGTTGACGACGGCGGAGACAAAACCGGATATGCTCTATGGGAAGAGCACGCCTGACCTTCGTCTTGGTCTCCTGTTCAAGCCGACGACTGTGAGCGATGACTGGTTCGACTGGTCTTCGCTACCCGATCTGTTCCCTGTATCGTTTCCGGGCGTGACTACTAACCGCGACTCGTTTCTCGTCGATACCGATCTTGACCGGCTCAAGGCGCGTGTTGCCGATTACTTCGACGCTGGCTTAAGCCATGAGGAGATTGGGCGACGATATCCGGTAGCCATGAAAACTACAACATCGGTCCGGCAAGACGCGCGTTCAGTGCGTGAAGCGAGACTCGTGCGCGGTGGCCCGGATAAAACTGGCTTCCTTCGTTATTGTCACCGGCCATTTGACACTCGATGGCTGTACTGGGAGTCCGAATCTGGTCTCTTGGCCCGCCCATGTCCCGACTACAGACCACATGTGTTCAAGGGGAATCTATGGGTTGAAGCTCGGCAACGAGAATCTAGGGATTTCTTCTCACGAGGGACCTTTGTTCGTCATCTTGCTGGCGATTTTGGAAACGGGCAGTCTCACTACTTCCCTGCCTGGCTCTGCGATGACAGCTTGGATGTTTCAGCCCTCGGGAGGCGCCCGAACCTATCACGCGTAGCGCAACTCTACCTCGAACGCCTTGGTGCAGATGTGGAGGACCTGTTTTATCACGTCTTAGCCGTACTGCACGATCCGGCCTACCGGGAGGCCAACGTCGGGGCGCTCAGAATGGAATGGCCGCGCATCTCGCTACCGGGATGGCCGGATGGCGATGCCGATGACGCGGCTAAGGCGCTCGCCGCATCAGCGGCGCGAGGCCGCGAACTGGCCAGGTTGCTCGATTCCGATGCGCCGGTGCCGGGCGTTACCCAAGGTCCGTTGCGCCCGGAAATTGCCACCATTGCCGTGCCTTCCACCACTGATGGCCGTAACATGACCGGAGATGACTTCGCGGTGATAGGGGGATGGGGACACTCTGGAGCGGGGGATGTCGTTATGCCAGGCCAAGGCCGCATCGTCGAGCGCGCCTACACACCGGACGAAAAGGCAGTGATGGGTGATAGCATAGCCACGCTCGGCGAAACCACCTTCGACGTGTACCTGAACGACCGCGCCTTCTGGCGCAACGTCCCCGCTGAGGTCTGGACTTACAAACTCGGCGGCTACCAGGTCCTCAAGAAATGGCTCTCCTACCGCGAACGCGACGTTCTCAACCGCCCTCTCAAGCCCGAGGGAGTCCAGCACTTCACCGATACCGCAAGACGGATTGGGGCGATATTGTTGTCAGTCGCGTCGGGTAGCCCTTGCAAGGAGATATTCCGTTGATAAACCAACTCGATAAGTCACGATATGCCGGTATCTTCAGTGTTGCACCGGACAGAAAGGTAAATGGCAACCTTTCGTTAGACGGCCGGAACACTTCACTTTATGTATGGGACGAAAACTTTTTCTATCCGGTGGAGGGGAAAACGATCACTGGAATCCTCGACAATCGAATGAAAGTTTCTCTCATCGACTGCTTGATCTCTGGCCCAGGATCCTATGGCCGACAAGGTGACACTTCAAATTTTTGCACTATTTTCCCACACTACGTCGTTTTCGGAGATCAACACATTTCATATACGGATAAGGAAATTTCCAAGGTTTCCTTTTTGTTAGACGATGCGACTACGCTTTTCCATGACTATAATGCTTTCGGTTTTGCATCCGATGCGCGATCCATTGTCAAACAGATTGTTGAATCTGGAAACATGGATTGCGAAATCGGCATAGGAAATCGTCCTTTGGTTGCCTATTACACGGGGAAGCAAGAAATATTCTCATCGAACACAGTACATGGAACAATATCGGCGTCGCATGCTCCAGGCTACACTATGGGCAGTTCCAGAGGGGTCAAAATAGACAACACCATTTATATCCACATAAAATTCGATGAGGCGATCACTTTTATGGATGTGGTTGACCGATTGTGGAAAGCCAAGAGGTTTTTCGAACTGATTGTGGGGCGTGCCCAAAACCTCGTTGAATGCATTATTGATACAGGTACTGATGAGAAACCACAGCCCCTTGACGTGTACTCTAGCATGACTCCTAAATATCAACGGCCAGAAAAGGATTTTGAAATAATCTGGCAGGACGTTCTTATAGATGCCGTCCGCAATCCAAACAGGTTCTCCGACGTCCTTGCCGCGTGGCTGGAACGCGAGAATATTTGGCGCGATGCTCGAGAGAGATTCTTTCAATCTTTTGAAAAACAGAAAAATTACCACATAAATCGCTTAATCAGTGCGGCCAACATGTTCGATATCATGCCAGAAGCAGCGTTTCCTGAACCCGAGAAGCTACCGAGTGATCTCAATGATGCGAAGGAAAAGGCTAAAAAGATATTTAAAGAATTACCACAAACTGCTGAAAGGGATAGCGTATTAAGCGAGCTTGGGCGGGTTGGAAGTTTAAGACTTAAGAGAAAAATCGCTTCTAGGTGTTCATGTCTACTTAACAGGATCGGAGAGCGGCTGCCGGAACTTTCACTGGTCACGGATGAGGCAGTGAATTGTCGGAACCACTACGTTCACGGCAGCGAATCTCGCATCGACTATAATAAAGAACCAAACATACAGTTTTTTCTGACAGACACACTAGAGTTCGTTTTTGCCGCGTCGGACCTTATCGATGCCGGATGGGATATAGTGGCGTGGTGCGAAACAGGGTACCATGTACATCACCCACTCGGCGCTTATATGGAGCGTTACTCCAGTGAGCTAGAGAAGCTAAAATCCCTTCTTCCAACTTGATAAGCCAGTTCCCAAGCGGACAGCCGATTACAGGTTCTGAAGATGCGTGAAGTTCACCGCCGCATCCTGTCCTTTTGTCAATGCCGCCAAGTACAGGTCGAGATCCACGGTCACTAACGGAGTTTCAGCCGTGACAACCTCCAAGAGTGCCGAGTCGGTCAATCCAAGCCGCTTGAATGCTTTGTTACGCGAAGCGTCCGTACTGGCAACAACGATTTCCTTGCTTTCCTGAATGATGAGCTTGAGCTTGTCGAAGAAGCGGGAACGTTCAGGTTCATTATGTTGAGCGAGCAAATTGGATGTTTCCGTGAGCGTGTTCGGAGTTACGAAAACCTGCTTCACCTGGTCGAGCAGGTTGATCAAGATGTCGCAATCTTCTACTGTAAATCTTTGTAGTCGCCGGTGTTTGGGGATCAAGTTTCGATCCACACTACCCACGATAAGCAATACGAGAAGATTGGTGTCGATGAAGAACCCTACAGGGGGCATGAGTTCATTAGGAAGCAGTCAGGACACGGTCCGTGAGTGACGTTATCTGACCGTCATTGTCATTGATGCACACGAGCTTATAGGAGCGTCCCGGAGCTTGGTTCCCGAGTGCCGCAGCCAGGGAAGTTTTCTGCCACGGTCTGGAAAAGCCGATCGTAATTTCCCAGTTATTTGACGTGTCGTTGAACACAACCTCTTCAAGGCCGACATCCGCGATCGTTTCATCAGTGAACAGTTCGGCAACGTATTTTTTCGCCGTTTGCACGGCTTCTTTGACATCCATTCCAGCCTCCGTTTCACTCTATCGAGTAGTGCAATCGTAACACCGTGCGCAGGTCGAGACAAGGAAGGTATTTCGTGGAGGATTCATGCCTGGCCTCTGCGAGGCGGGCTTTGAATTGGTGATTGTATAGGACGCGCATGATTCGGTAAAATACCGACAGGCTTGGCAGTTTACCGCAGGAGAACGACATGGTTACCGAACAGACACGGAATGCCATTTGGCAAGAACTCCTGGATGTGGCACGGCTCGTTCGTTACTATGAGGCTCTCTCGGATCAACATCGGCGCAATCACCTGATTGTCCGGTTTTTGCTGCTGGCCGCAGCGGCGGGTGGAATCGCCGCACTGCTGGACCTGCTTCCGGCGATGGCTCAACTTGTTGCCGGAGGGTTGGTCGCCCTTCTCGTTGCTTGGGATTTTGTATCCGATTACGCCAAGAAAGCGGCGATTCTGCACGCGATCAGCAGCGAATGCAGCGCAATGGAGATTGAATGGCAGGCCTTGTGGCTTGAGCTTGAAACCATCGACGACGCCGAGGCTCGTCGAGAAAACACGCGCCTGTCACGGAGAATTGCAGACGTAACCGGATGGGCAGGGCAGGCCGATATTCGAGAGAATCGAAAATTGAACGAGGAATGCGAGAAAGCAGCCTACCGCGTCATGACTGACCGATATGCCACCTGATAGAGACACTGGTAACATCAAAATCCGGAGTGGTGGCAAGCCCGCCAGGCCGGGTAAAACTCCGCCACCTCCGCCACCTCCGCAGCAAAAGCCGAAACCGCAAGAACCGCCGCCTAAGGACGGGAAAAAATAATCCCATGCGTCATGGGGAGCGATTCTAAGGCATGGAACTGTCCTCGTCGGCTGGTGCTAATATGCACGTTCAATGAACTTATGGAGTCCGACGATGCAGACGACGCAGATTGATCCAATCATCGCTGAAGTTCGAGCCGTGCGAGACGATCACGCGGCACGTTTCGGTTACGACCTGGAAGCTATTTTCAGGGACATTCGATCCAGGCAGGCGGCTTCCGGTCGTGCATATGTCCGCTATCCCTCCCGCCCTGCCGTTTTGGATTTGGAAGATCAAGCGACGCCGTAGCGCTACCCCTGTTTCTTCGGCCGAGGGGCCGGGGGCTCCCGGTGGTGCATCTGCCCCCTACCCCTCCCGCCCTGCCGTTTTGGATTTGGAAGATCAAGCGACGCCGTAGCGCTACCCCTGTTTCTTCGGCGGAGGGGCTGGAGGCGGGGGTGGCTTGACGGCTGTCGTGGGTTTAGGCGACACGCCTTCGTTTACGCTTGCTCTCTTCGTGGGTGGTGGTGTCGGCACCTTGGCCATGGTTTATTTCTTAGTCTCTTTAAGGAGTCGGCTGGTCTCCTCCGGTTGTCTCCAGCCTTGCTTCAACCGTGGCGGCTCGAAATCGATGTCGGCAGCTTCCGGCATGGCCAGCAGTTCAACGATGTTTGCTTCCTTTTCCGTGGTCTTTTGATCGTCCTTCATGAGGTGAATAGGAGCGAGTAGGTCGGGTTCGCGTAGCGTAACCCGACATGATGAAGCCTCGTCCCCTCACCCCAGCCCTCTCCCTCAAGGGGAGAGGGAGTCAGAGCGAAAGGGGCTTGCCGCTGCCTAATTCATGCCCGGGTCGGGGGGCATGTCGGCATACATGGCCAGGTCTGTTCCCAGGGACCGGAGAATATTGCTCCACAATCGGCTGTGGTCCTTCTCGAACATCGTGGTGGAGTCGGCCGGCAGGGTGAGCCACGACCCGGTTTGCATTTCGTTCTCCAATTGGCCGGGCGCCCAGCCCGAATAGCCCATAAACGCGCGAAAATTTCACAGGGAAGCCGGATCCTGTACAAGATCCTCCAGGGCTTTCATGTTGCCACCCAGGTAGACGCCGTTAAAGACGTGGTGGGAGTCTTGGGCCCCCTCGGGTGTCCGGTAGAGGATCAGGAGGTTGTTCTTCTGGACCGGTCCCCCGGAAAAGACTCTGTGGTGTTGGCCTTCCAGGATCGGGACTTGCGGAAGCACTTCGGTGATATTGATCTCCGTCGGTCGATTGACGACGACCCCCAGCGCTCCTTCAGGTCCATGTTCGCACAACAGGATGACGGTCTGCCGAAAATTCGGGTCTCGGAGGCTGGGGCTTGCCACCAGGAAAATGCCCTTGCCAAGTGGGATATCCATGCTGTGATCCTACATGGGGAAACGGGGGTTCGACAAGAGGTCGCGTTCGATTGGAACGAGAGTGCGGCCCTTCATCATTGGAAGGGCTCAGGCTTTGCGTGGCGGCTTCCCAATGCCCGGTCGCCAACCCGTCTCAGGTTCGATAGTCCTTGAATTCCACGTCGGCATCAGGCAGTTTGAAAAAGGCGCGCATTTGTTTTCTGAGGGTGGCGCGGCCATTTTCGTCACCAAGGTTCAGGTGGTATTCATTGATGACCATGGTTTTGACCCCGCCGGGTTTGTTCCATTCGGCCCAACAGTTTGGGCAGACGTTGTTCTTGACTTCTTCTTCGAGTTTTCCCAGGAAAAGGGGGTCGGTTATCTTCTCCGCTGGCTGTTCACATTTGAGACATTGAATCTCCGACATGAATGGTCCTCCTTAAGTGGCTATCCTCTGGATGTTCTTTGGGAGTGCGTGCTCCTCAGGCACCAATCTTACCATGCTGGCTCAAAGCCTGAAAAGGAGAAGCCGGTTGATTGACGTGACCCGGCGATCATGCTAGAAAACAGAGGCTTGGCAAATGTATGCCCGGATGGCGGAACTGGCAGACGCGCCAGACTCAAAATCTGGTTCTCGCAAGAGAGTCCGAGTTCGACCCTCGGTCCGGGCACCACTTATCAATGTTCGGTTTTTCAATGAGTTGCAGGCTGGGTATTTTCGATCGGCGGTGCAAGGGCCAATCAGTCAATCCGGGAGCCTGCCGGCCTCGACATGGCGGTCCGCGTGCCGCTGTCGTCGTGTAAAGATTTCGAGGAGAAACCCCTTGACACTGTTTGAGCAGATCACTATAGTTATGGGGCTTTAGGATACAACAACACCTAAGTCACGAGTAAGGACGGAGTATTTCAGGTATCATTCCTTATTATCAGTGTTCGATTATTAACTTACACTTCCTAAGGAGGAGCCACATGCGGAAGTTAAGGTATTTTGGAGCAGCAATCATTCTTGTCGGCTCAGTCAGCGTGGCCTTTGCGCAAGAGCGTGCGCCTCAACACTCCGGCTTCGGCACGGGTGTTGGAGAATCCCAAGGGTCAGGAACACGTTCCCGTGTATTCGACCAAGATGACATGGAACGCTATCTTTCAGCCCCGGAGACCATTCAAGGAGAAGTGGTCGCCATCGATTATCCCGCGGGCAAACTGTATCTCGACATGGGCGGAAGTTCACATGATGAACGCCAAACTCTTCGCGGCGGTCTGAACTTGAAGGAACTCTGGTTCAATACCGAAACCAACATGGAAAACCTCAAGGCTGTGAACAAAGGGGACTATGTTGCCGTTTCTGCCGTTGACGAAACCACAGCATCGCAGAAGTTCAGTACGGGCCGGAAAATGGTCCGTGCCGTGTATGTGATTGAAGGATCCCAGGTGCTTGGTGGCGCAGACAACCCGGATTTTGGCGGTGGACTGGGTCAACGGCCGGATCCCACCAATTTCCGTGGTATTTCCACCCCGACGGCCGGGTACACCGGTGTTCCTGAGGGCGGGCTGCAAGAGGGTGCCGTGCAGGGAGGGATCACCTCCAGCGTCGGCGTCATCACGGGTGCCGCGCCTTGCTGGCAATGTGCTCCGCAACCGGATACCGTGAACAGTAGAAATAAGCCAACGGTTGCCACCGATTATGGTGACAAGCGGGAGACCTTGAACAAAGGGACGGTTCAATAAGCGACTGGTCCCGGCGATCAAAGTTGTGATCGAAAGAGAGCGTGTCGACGTTCACGTCGGCACGCTCTCTTTGTTTGTGTGACGGGTTTCGAGATCACCGGTTGCGTCCAGCGCTTCAATCAAGAGGCCATAGACCATGAGTCAGGAAGTTGATCCCCACGCGATGTTGGACCTTCGGGGCGTGATCTGCCCTTACAATTTTGTCAAAACCAAACTGCGGCTCGAAACCATGCAACCCGGTCAGGTGTTGGAGGTTTTTCTGGATGATGGTGAACCCATCAGGAACGTTCCACAGAGTGTGGAAAACGAAGGCCACAGTATTCTTCGCCGTGAGTTGGTCGGCTCCTATCATCGCGTGTTCATTCAAAAAGGCGATGATTGAATTCCGGTTTGTGTTCCCGTCTTTGTCCTTTTCGGTTTTCCCTGGATGACGAGAGTCATTTCACCTTTGAATACTCGCGATGGATTCGCGAGAAGGATTTCCCGGGCGGTGCCACGAATGACTTCTTCGTGGGTTTTCGTGAGTTCACGGCCGATGGCAATCTGCCGGTCTCCGAGAATTTCCTTGATGGTGAGCAGCGTTGCCTGTATCCGATGGGGTGTTTCAAACAGGATAATGGTTTTGGAATCTTCCTGAAGACTTTCAAGGAGACGGGTCCGGGCCGCCGATTTTTTGGGGAGAAATCCGATGAACGTGAAGGCATCGGTGGGTAATCCGGCAACGGACAGGGCGGCGATAACGGAAGATGGGCCAGGAACCGGAACGACGGGAACGTCGACGGCAATGGCTCGGGTTACGAGATAGTAGCCAGGGTCCGAAATGAGTGGAGTGCCGGCGTCCGAAACCAGGGCGATGGATTGCTCTTCTTTCAAGAGTTTCAGGAGAACCGGAGTTTTTTCTTCTTTGTTGAAATCATGATAACTCGTCAAGGGTGTGGGGATCTGATAATGGCGACACAGTTTTTGGGTATGCCGGGTGTCTTCCGCCGCAATGACCGACACTTCCTGTAAGATCCGGTGGCCTCGGAAGGTCAAATCTTCCAGGTTTCCGATCGGTGTGCTGACGAGATACAAAGTGCCCGGCATGAATGAGCCTCCGTGAGGTGGAGTTGCGCGTACGGGCAATCATTGTAAACGTTCACGCAGTTGTTGACAAAACAAGAGGCTGCACACATCAGAATTGTCATTCCGGGGTTTCGTAGGTCGGATTAGCGTAGCGTCATCCGACAGCAGGCCGATGGTCGGGGTTCGGAATCGTCGGGTTACGCCCTTCGACAAGCTCAGGGCTAACCCGACCTACGGCTCTACGCTCAGGATAAGCAGGGCCGGCAAAAGAGGGAAACAAGAAAGACAAAGACCCTGGATCCCCGATCAGGCCGGGGATGACAGAAGGATAGGCGGGAATGACCGAATTCCCGTTAACCATGTCGGATACAGACTTTCTGTACGTGGTATGAACGAGAGAGGGAACTGGCGATGTTGAAGGGACGTGTGGCTGTTGTCACGGGAGGCGGATCAGGAATCGGCAGAGGTATGGCTCTGGGTTTGGCGGATCAAGGCGTTCGCGTCGCCGTGTGCGGGCGGCGTGCGGAACTCCTTGAGCAAACGGTTGCCCGGATCCGTGAACAGGGCGGAACCGCCATGGGCGTGCCCGCCGACGTGACCAAGCGGGATGAGGTGGAGCGTTTTGTTGTGTCCGTTGTGAACGAATGGGGACAGGTTGATATTTTGGTCAACAATGCCGGCGTGTCGGGCAGGACTCCGATCGACGATCCTGATGATACGCGTTGGTTGAATATTCTTGACGTGAATTTGACCGGCTCCTATCTCTGCTCGAAAGTCGTGTTGCCGCATATGAAGGATCCCGGTCGCATTCTGAACATGTCTTCCGTCCTCGGACGGTTTGGTGTCCCCGGTTACGCGGCGTATTGTACGGCCAAACACGGCATACTCGGATTTACCAAGGCCTTGGCGCTCGAAGTGGCCGGGCGAGGCATTACGGTGAATGCCATCTGTCCTACCTGGGTCGATACCAATATGGCGCGTCAGGGTATTGAGGAAACAGCGGCGATCCTGGATATGCCGGCTGAAGAATTCCGGACCCAGGCCGTTGCGGCGGTACCCATTAAGAGGATGGCGGAGGTCGAGGAGGTCGTCGCCTTGGCGATTTTTCTTTGCCAAGCGGATGCGGCATCGATTACGGGCCAGGTCATGAACGTATGCGGTGGTGCCACGGCGGGGTCGGGCGGCTGATCCACCATCGGCTGGTCAGCCTCACCGCATGTCGATGTCCCGCTTCATCCTTTCCTTTCTTGCTATCCGCAAACGGCCTATCTATACTTCTAAACTAGGTGTATAGCACTATTTTCGGTGGTACCGATGACCGTTGCCTTCTTGCAACTTACGTTGGGGTTGTACTTTATTGGGGTCTTGCTGTCCCTGGTGTACCTGCTCCGGCGGTCTGAGTTTCTTGCCCGGGTGGCATTTGCCTTCACGTGTATCGGATTTGCCATTCATTCCGTCGTCCTGGCCGTTCAGGTATTTTCCGGAGACGAAGTGCAATGGGTCACGTTCCATAAGGCCTTATCGTTTTTTTCGTGGTCCCTGGTTCTTTTCTTTTTGCTGGTCGTCCTTTTCCAACGGCTCTATGTGTTGGGTGCCTTCATGTTGCCCATTGCCTTTTTTTCGCTGGTCTCGACGGCGATCCTGCCTTCGGAAACCCCGGTTCTTCAACCCATGTTTCGAGCGATGTGGATCCACGTCACGCTCAGCATGTTGGGAGCCGTCGGGTTTGCCGTGGCCTTTGTGGCAGGGGTGATGTATCTGATGCAGGACCGGTTGCTGAAGTCCAAACAATTCAACGTCTTGTCCTTTAAGTTACCACCCTTGGATTTCCTGGACATGCTGAACCAGCGTTCGATGTTGTTGGGGTTCCCGTTCCTCACCCTGGGGATTCTGACGGGAGCCATGTCCGCCCAACTGACCTTGGGTGCCTATGTGAGCTGGAATCCCGAACAGATTTGGGCGCTGGTGACGTGGGTATTTTATTTCGTGGTCCTGATGGGGCGGGTGACTGTCGGGTGGAGAGCGAAAAAGGCGGCCTATCTGACGATCGTGGGGTTCGCCGGGGTGTTGTTGACGTTTATCGGGGTCGTGTTGAAAGGGAACGGTGCTTCCATAAGCTGATGAACATCATCGTCGTCGGATTGAGTCATAAGACCGCTCCCGTCGAGCTTCGAGAACTCCTCGTGGTTCCCGACAGCCGGATGGGTGAAGCCCTGAACCGGCTCATGGCTCACGGGGGTATTCGTGAGGGGATGTTGTTGCAGACCTGCAATCGCGTTGAAGTGTATGCGGTCGTCGATCAGGTGGAACAAGGGTTTTCCGCCGTTCAGGAGTTTTTCGTGGATACGCACTTTTCGGTATCTGCGGAACAATTACTGCCTCGTCTGTATTGTCACGCGGGGGATCCGGCCATCACTCACCTGTTTCGTGTGGCTTCGAGCCTCGACTCCCTGGTGGTGGGAGAACCGCAGATCTTGCGTCAGGTGAAAGACGCGTTCCAGGAGGCGTTGACGCATAATGCCACCGGGGTCGTCCTGAACAAGGTGGTCAAAAAGGCGATCTCCGTGGCCAAACGTGTCCGCACGGAAACCCGGATCGCGGAAAACGCGGTCTCCGTGAGCTATGCCGCAGTCGAATTGGCCAAGAAAGTGTTCAGCAACCTGGCGGCTCGGACGGTGATGCTGGTCGGGGCCGGAGAAATGGCCAAATTGGCAGCGCAACATCTGGTCAATCACGGCGTTCATGAGGTGTTGCTCACCACGCGGAACCCGGTTCGGGCCTCGGCTATGGCTGCCCGGTTTAACGGAGTGTCCATTCCTTTTGACGAGTTTCGCGCGAACATGCACCGGGCCGACATCGTGCTGTGTTCGACCGGGGCGTCCCACTATCTGATCAGTCCCGAGGACGTGGAGCGGGCGGTGCGCGCACGATGGAACCGGCCGATTTTTCTGATCGACGTCTCGGTCCCCCGCAATATCGATCCTGACGTACGCCAGGTCGATAATGCGTTTCTGTTCGACATCGATGATCTTGAATCGCATATCGAACAGAACCGGGAAGAACGCATGCTGGAAGCCACTCGCGCGGAAGGTATCGTCAAAGATGAAGTCGTGGTCATCATGAAATGGCTCCAGGCATTGAAGGCGACTCCCACGATTATTGCGTTACGCAAACGTGCGGATGCCCTGAAGCAGGCGGAGTTGCAGAAAGCCTTCGGCCGGCTTGGCACGTTGACGCCACAGCAGCAGGAAACCGTGGAAGGTCTCGCCCAAGCGATCGTCAATAAACTGCTTCACGGCCCATTGGTGGCCTTGAAATCTGCCGCCCAATCGTCCAATGGGTTGGTGTATATCGAAGCGGCGAGACGGTTTTATGATTTGGGTCAGAGTCTTCCTCGGCAGGAATCCGTGGACGTTCGGGACGGGCAAGATATGGAAGGGGAAGACGCGGAGCCTGATGCGCATTCGCCCGAGTCGACCGAAGTATTGGAACAAGAAAGGATTTCCCCCCGGGCTTCGGGCTTGTAGGGTCGATGCGTGTCCCGGCGATGGCACGGCTGATAAAGGAATCAGAGTGAGTCTTACGAATGGACGGCGGACGTCTCTCGTCATTGGAACACGTGGTAGTCAACTGGCTCTTTGGCAGGCGGAATGGGTCCAGGCTCGACTCCGGGAAATCGATCCCTCCGTGTCGATCCGGCTTCAGCGGATTCGGACGAGCGGTGATAACATTCTTGACGTGCCGTTAGCCAAAATCGGCGGGAAGGGATTATTCGTCAAGGAAATCGAGGAAGCGCTGGCCAGGGGAAACATTGATCTCGCGGTCCATAGCATGAAAGACGTGCCTTCGGCGTTGCCGGAGGGTTTGGCTATTGTCTGTGTCCCGGCACGGGAGGATGCCCGGGATGCCTTATTGACCAGGGACCACGTGGCGTTCCGCGATCTGCCGGCAGGCGCAAAGGTGGGAACCAGCAGCCTTCGGCGGCAATCCCAGTTGTTGGCTCACCGGCCGGACCTGAGCGTTGTCATGCTTCGGGGAAACGTGAACACCCGCCTTCGCAAACTTCAGGAAGGCGAGTTCGATGCGATTGTCCTGGCCGCGGCGGGTCTGACCCGGTTGGGTTGGGCCGGCCACGTTACCGAGTATCTTCCTTCGACCTTGAGTCTTCCGGCGGTCGGTCAAGGAGCCTTGGGGATCGAATCGCGCGTGGATGATACGTTTGTTCGAGAGTTGCTGGCCCCCATCAACGATCCCCGGACCTCCATCGCGGTTTCGACCGAACGGGCCTTCCTGGATCGATTGGAGGGAGGCTGTCAGGTGCCGATCGCGGGCCATGCGGTCGTCGAGCACCAAACGGTGCGATTCGAGGGACTTGTCGCAAGTGTTGACGGAACGCACCTTATTCGTGATCGGATCGAGGGACCGGCGGACCAGGCGGCTCCGCTCGGTACGTCCTTGGCCGAGCGGATCCTGGGTGCGGGAGGAAAGCAAATTTTGGATCAAGTGTATGGACGCGTGTAAAATGAATGATCGAAGACCCTCGAACTGTCATCCAAGGAGAGTTCCATGGTTCCAGTGAAATCGTTTATGGTCCCCGCTGAAAAAATCATTGCCGTTGATCGTGCCATCAGTGTCCGGCAAGCGGCGAAACTCATGAATGATACCGGTATCGGCAGTGTCCTGGTCACCTGGGACAGGGTGGTCATCGGAATTGTGACCGATACGGATATCTGTCGGCGGTTGGTGGGGATGGGCTTGGACCCGGACCAGACGCCCGTTCAACAGATCATGACGGCGCCCGTGATAAAAATTGATGAGAACAAGACGATTCGTGATGCCAATGCCATAATGGCCAGGGAACACGTCCGGCATTTGGGTGTCTTGCGGGAAGGAAAACTCGTCGGGATGATCTCCGTGAGGGACTTGGTCAAGTTTGTGTCGAATCTTCCCAGGAGATGGATCCTGGGTTCGGGGGGAAGACATATTTTAGAGCAAATCTATGGACACGAGTGAATGGCCGCGTTTCGACCCAAAGTCTATCTGGTAGGAGCGGGTCCGGGGGATCCCGGTCTTCTGACGCTTCGCGGCAAAGCCTGTCTTCAGGAAGCGGACGTCGTGTTGTACGACCATCTTGCCAATCCCGCGTTGTTGGATTTCGTCCCCTCCGAGGCGGAGCGGATTTACGTGGGGCGCCGCGGGTGCGGAACCTATCGGCCTCAGGACGAAATCAATGAATTGATGCTGGAAAAGGTTCGTGAAGGGAAATGCGTGGTCCGGTTGAAGGGTGGAGATCCTTTTGTGTTTGGACGGGGCGGGGAGGAAGCCGAGTGGATCGTTGAACATCGAATCCCCTTTGAAGTGGTGCCGGGTGTGACTTCGGCGGTCGCGGTACCCGCGTATGCGGGAATTCCCGTCACGCATCGAACCCTGGCGTCCACCGTGGCCTTTATCACGGGGCACGAAGATCCGGCTAAGGAAGAGACGGTATTGGAATGGCCGCGATTCGCCGCCGCGGAGGGGACGCTGGTGTTTTTGATGGGCGTCACAAATTTAGCCATGATCGTCTCCCGGTTGGTTGAGGAAGGGAAATCCGTGGATACCCCCGTGGCGTTGATCCGGTGGGGAACCTATCCCAAACAACGGACGGTGGTTGGAACCTTGCGGGATATCGTCGATCGCGCGAAAGCGGCTGATATTCGCCCCCCGACGGTGGTGGTGGTCGGGGACGTCGTCCGGTTGCGCGAACAACTCAATTGGTTCGAGACGCAACCCTTGTTCGGGAAGCGCGTGCTCGTGACGCGCGCCAAAGCCCAGGCGTCGGAACTGTCGAGTCTGATCCGGTCTCAAGGCGGAGAACCGATTGAATGCCCGACCATCGACATCGGTCCACCTGATGATTGGGCGGAAGTCGATGAAGCCATCGAGCAACTGGCCACCTATCAATGGCTTGTGTTTACCAGCGTCAATGGGGTAAAGGCATTTATGCAACGCCTGCGGCACCGTGGTTGTGACGGGCGAGCATTGGCAGGGTTGCAGGTCTGTTGTATCGGACCCCGGACGGCCGAAGAAGTAAAGCGATTCGGCATTGACGCCGATCTTGTGCCGGAGACGTACCAGGCCGAAGGGCTTATCGACGTCCTGAAGCGAAACGGCGCGTCCGGTCAACGGGTGTTGATCGCCCGGGCGGCGCAAGCGCGTGAGATTCTGCCTGACGAGTTGCAGCGATCAGGGGCGTTTGTGCGAGTCGTGAAAGTCTACAAGACCATGGCGCCGGCGATCGAACGGGAACACGTTCGTCAACTGTTTCGTGACCGGTTGATCGACGTCGTTACGTTTGCCAGTTCGTCCACCGTTCGGAATTTTGTTCGACTCTTCAATGGAGCCCGTGACGTGAAGCAACATTTGAATGGAACGGTGATTGCCAGTATCGGACCGATTACGGCGCAAACCATTCGTGAGATGGGTTTGGACGTTCACGTCATGGCTGCGCAGAACACGATTCCGGCGTTGGTTCAGTCGCTCATCGACTACGTCCGACACGAGGTGCCTTCCTGACGGCGCATAAATGGTCGAAAGCCCCCGAGGGCATGGAGGGTGGGGCATTTTTTGTTTAACGACGCGTGTTAATCCAAGGAGAATTTTATGGTTCCAGTGAAATCATTTATGGTCCCCGCTGACAAATTTGTCGCCGTTGATCGTGACACCAGTGTCCGGCAGGCGGCGGAAATCATGAAGGATCGTGGTATCGGCAGTGTGTTCGTCACCCGGGATAAGGAGATCATCGGGGTGCTGACCGATACGGATCTCGTCAGGCGGTTGGTGGCGGCGGGATTGGATTCGGACCGGACGACCGTCGAACAAATCATGTCGGCACCCGTCTTGAAAATTGACGAGAACAAGACGCTTTTGGATGCCAATGACCTGATGGCCAAGGAACACGTCCGGCACTTGGGCGTCTCGCGAGGCGGAGAACTCGTGGGGATGATTTCCGTGCGGGACCTGGTTGTGTTCTTGACGAATCTCCCCAGGAGATAATCGTAGCGTTGGTGATGCCGGCGGTGATCTCGCTCGATGAGTCGCAAACCCGGGCATCGTTCTTCAAGCCGGTTTTAGGAGAGAGCATGGGATTTCCTCGTCAGCGAATGCGGCGCTTGCGTGAATCCGAGCCGCTTCGACGGATGGTCCGGGAAACCGTTCTTGCGCCGAGCAACCTGATTTATCCCTTGTTCGTGAGGGAAGGGACGGATCAGCAAGAGGCCATTCTGTCGATGCCCGGCCAATTCCGGTGGTCCGTCGATCGTCTGCTCAAGGAAGCGACCGACGTTCATGCGCTGGGTGTTCCGGCGGTGATACTGTTCGGGATCCCGGATCACAAGGATGAACGCGGGTCGTCCGGTTATGATCCGAACGGGATCGTGCAACGGGCGGTCCGCGCGCTCAAGAAGCATCTTCCAGGATTGTTCGTCGTCACGGATGTCTGTATCGATGAGTACACGTCGCATGGGCATTGCGGGATCGTGAAAGACGGACGCATTCTGAACGATGAAACCCTCGACTGTTTGCGCCTGATGGCGAAAACGCACGCGGAAGCCGGGGCCGACATGGTGGCGCCGTCTGACATGATGGACGGGCGAGTCGCGGCGGTCCGTGACGAATTGGATCGAGGAGGGTTTGAGCACGTGCCCATCATGGCCTATGCCGCCAAGTATGCGTCCTGTTTGTATGCGCCGTTCAGGGAGGCGGCTTCTTCAAGCCCCGCGTTCGGTGATCGGTGCTCGTATCAAATGGATCCCGCCAATGCCCGCGAAGCCGTCCGTGAAGTGCTGGCCGACGTGGAGGAAGGGGCGGACGTGATCATGGTCAAACCGGCGCTGTCTTACCTCGATATTATTGCGCGGACGCGGGCTGAGGTGGACGTGCCCGTCGCTGCGTTTCAAGTCAGTGGTGAATACAGCATGATCAAGGCCGCCGCCCAACAGGGGTGGGTGGACGAGTCCAAGGTGACGATGGAAACGCTCCTGTCCATCAAACGTGCCGGTGCCGACCTCATCCTGACCTATTTTGCCAAGGATGCCGCCAAGTTCTTGAATGCCGCTACCCCATGAAGGTCTCGCGCGGACTTCCAACTCTTCCCTTGCCGCCCAACCCGGTTCTGACCATCGGCAATTTTGACGGGCAGCACATCGGGCATCGACAATTACTCGCCGCCGTCGTTCAATGTGCGCGCGAACAACAGGGCACGCCGATGGTGTTGACGTTTGATCCCCATCCGGTGTTGGTGTTGAGTCCGGGAAACCCCTTTCAATTTCTGACGTCCCCTTCGGAAAAATTGGCGTGGTTTGAGGGGCAAGGCGTCGAGCACCTGGTGGTGTTGAATTTCACCACAACGTTTGCCGCCTTGAGCCCAAGGGAGTTTGTCTATTCGATCCTGCGGGACGGGCTGGGCGTCAAGGATCTGTTCGTGGGGGAGCACTTTGTCTTTGGCAAAGACCGGGCAGGCAACACGGAAATCCTGCGGGACTTGGCCGGGCAAGCCGGTTTCCGGGTTCATCTCGTTAAACCGGTGAGTTCCCGGGAAACCGTCGTGAGCTCGACGAGGATCCGCCAGTTCATCAGAACGGGGAAGCTGGAAGAAGCCATGCAATGTCTGGGACGCCCGTATTCGCTGAAGGGTACGGTGATTGAAGGCGCCCATCGTGGGGAGCAGTTGGGCTGCCAGACGGCTAACCTTCGACCGGAGAAAGACCGGGTGCTCCCGCCAGACGGGGTGTATGCCACGAAGATGGTATGGCAGGAGGCGGTGTTTCCTGCCGTGAGTTATATCGGGACACGTCCCACGTTCGGAGAAGGGGAACGGTTGCTGGAAGTGCATGTCCTGGATGCCGACTGTGACCTGTACGGGCAACCCGTTGAAGTTCAATTTTTACAATACATTCGAGGCGATGAACGGTTTGAAGATGCCGCGCAACTTGCCGAACGAATCGCTCAGGATATTCAACGGACTCGACGCGTGTTGACGGAGTAAATCAAACCGTACCTCCATTTCGGTCGGTGGCGACCATGACCGCCCTGTCAGTTTTTGAACACAAGTTATTGAAACACGTCAGGCAACTCGGTCTCTTGTCTCCGGGAGACCGGGTCGTGGTTGCCGTGTCCGGAGGGCCGGATTCCGTTGCCCTCTTGCAGGTTCTGTGGGCTTGGCGGGATCGCTTGGATCTGGCGCTGGCCGTTGCTCACGTTGAGCATGGGTTGCGGGGAGAAGAATCCCTGGCTGACGCGACGTTTGTCGAGCAACTGGCCCGGCAGTTGGGTCTTCCTTTCTTCTTAAAGCGGATCAGGCTGAAACCGTTGCTCCGGGAACGGAAGGGGGAGTCGGTCCAGGCCGTTGCGCGTGAGAAGCGATATGCACGGTTACAGGCAGTCGCCCGGGAGTGGGGGGGCGCCAAAGTCGCGGTCGGGCATACGCAGGACGACCAGGCGGAAACCGTGCTGCTGTCCATGATGCGGGGTTCCGGGCTTGCCGGCCTCTCCGGTATGCCTGCTCGGCGGGAACCGTGCGTCATCCGCCCGTTTCTGCAGGTGAGCCGATCTGAAATTTTGCAGTACCTAGATGAACGACACTGCGGGTTTCGCGTCGATTCGAGTAATGAAAACCCGAAGTATGCCAGGAATCGCCTTCGCCGCGAAGTCATCCCCCTGTTGAAGACGTTCAATCCCGGAGTGGTGAACGTCCTGTCCCGGCAGGCGGCCATTCTGCGTGAGGAACATCAGTATTTGGATGACGTGGCGAAGGCCTCGCTGGAGTCGGTGGAGGTCGGCCGCACGAAGAATCGCGTCGTATGGAGTCGTGCACAGTTGTTGACTTTTCCCCTCCCCATTCAACGGAGAATGGTCCTTTTGACGGTGGGGGCCCTGTGGCACAGGCCGAGTCCGCTCAGGTTCGAGACCGTGGAGACGGTGTTGCAACACGTCGTTGACGGAACGTCGGGTTCGTCCGGCCGTTTTGCCGGTTTGGAAATCGTCAGGGAATATGACCGGGTGACGTTCACGAAAGTTCCCGCGGGCCGGAACAGCCGCGTGCAACGGGAATGGTCCTGTGTCTGGCCTTTCCCGGGGTCGATCCATTGGCCGGTCACGGGCCAGACCATTCACGGGACGATCAAGGAGACGAAGACGATCCCCTCCGGACGGAATGATTCCGTGGCCTATCTGGATGCGGATCGATTCAGTCACGAGTTGATCGTTCGATCCTGGAAGCCCGGCGATTATTTTTTTCCGTATGGGATGGGAGGCCGGCGAAAGAAAATCCAGGATTTTTTCTCGGACGCGAAGATTCACCAGGCCGAGCGAAGGACCGTGCCTCTCGTAGTGGCTCCGGAAGGGATTCTTTGGGTTGGGGGGTATCGTTCCGATCATCGGTTTCGAGTGACCGAGGAGACGCGGCACGTTGCCGTCGTCCGGATTCGTTCGGCCGGGAAAAAGACATGAGGAACACCGGGTTCACGGTCGCAACGCGCTGTCTGGCGTGGCTTACACAAAGGGGATCCGGTTGCAGATGCACGATCCCCATGGTACTATTACTGAAGTTACCTGAGCCTTTTCGTTGGGCTCGGGGAGGTTCGATAACGGGAAGGAATGCATTTTCATGAATTCTCGCGTCAAAAATCTGCTTTTTTGGGTGGTGGTTGGACTGTTTATGATCCTGTTGTTCAACCTGTTCACCGTGCCGTCTCAGCCACCGGAAGAAGAAGTGATCTTCAGTGACTTCATGGCCCACCTGGAGCGTGGAGAGATTTCCAAGGTCACCATGAAGGACAGTCATATTAGTGCGATTTTGAAAGATGGGAACCGGATTCGGACCTATACCGTTGAATATCCGGACTTGGTCAAAGCCCTGAGAGAGCAGTCGGTACAGATCGAAGCCAAGCCGCCGGATGAAAGTCCCTGGTACATTACGTTTCTTGTGACGTGGGGGCCGTTCATTCTGTTCCTTGGATTGTGGTTTTTCCTGATGCGACAAATGCAGGTCGGCGGCAATCGGGCCCTTTCGTTCGGAAAAAGTCGTGCGCGTCTCCTGACCGAGGAAAAGAAAAAAGTGACCTTTGCCGACGTGGCCGGCGTGGAAGAAGCCAAGGAAGAAGTCGTTGAAATCATTGAATTTTTAAAAGATCCCCAAAAGTTTCAAAAACTCGGTGGTCGAATCCCCAAAGGGGTGTTGATCGTTGGCCCTCCGGGAACGGGAAAGACCCTGTTGGCAAAGGCCATTGCCGGAGAAGCGGGCGTCCCGTTTTTCAGCATCAGCGGCTCTGATTTCGTGGAAATGTTTGTGGGCGTCGGAGCGTCTCGCGTGCGTGACCTGTTCGAGCAGGGGAAAAAGCATGCCCCCTGTATCATTTTCATTGACGAAATCGATGCCGTCGGGCGGTTGCGCGGCGCGGGGTTGGGCGGGGGCCACGACGAACGCGAACAGACCTTGAATCAGCTACTCGTGGAAATGGATGGGTTCGACACGACGGAAGGCGTGATTCTTGTCGCCGCCACGAACCGTCCCGATGTCCTCGACCCTGCCTTGTTACGGCCCGGCCGGTTCGATCGACAAGTCGTGGTCAATCGTCCCGACGTCCGTGGGCGCGTCGAGATTCTCAAAGTCCACACCAAGAAGGTGCCTGTGGCTTCCGACGTGAACCTGGAACAGATTGCCAGGGGAACGCCGGGTTTTTCTGGCGCCGATTTGGAAAATCTCGTCAACGAGGCGGCCCTGTGGGCTGCCCGGCTGGACAAGAAGTTGGTGGAACTCGTCGATTTTGAAAATGCCAAGGATAAAGTCATGATGGGGGCGGAACGCAAGAGCCTGGTCCTGAGTGAGGATGAAAAGCGCACTACGGCTTATCACGAGGCGGGACACGCCCTCATGGCGAAATTATTGCCTGGCGCAGATCCCGTCCACAAAGTGACGATTATCCCGAGGGGGCGCGCCATGGGCATGACCATGCAGCTTCCCATCGATGACCGGCACAGTTATTCCGAGGATTTTTTGTATAACACCCTCTCGATTTTATTGGGTGGTCGCGTGGCCGAAGAACTCATTTTGAAAAACGTCACCACCGGTGCGGGAAACGACATTGAACGGGCCACCGAACTCGCCAGGAAAATGGTGTGTGAGTGGGGCATGAGTGACAAATTGGGGCCGTTGACCTTCGGTAAAAAGGATGAGGAAATTTTCCTGGGTCGGGAAATCAGCACGCGTCGTGATTTTAGTGATCAAGTTGCCCTGGAAATCGATCATGAGGTGAAACGGTTGATCGTGGAAGCCTATGAGCGGACGAAGCGAATGCTCACGGAACATATTCATACCCTGCGGGCTTTGGCCGAAGCCCTTCTGGAAAAAGAAGTCTTGGATTCCTTGGAAATCGATCAAATCATGACTCAAGGAACCCTTGTTCGAGAGCCGGCTCAAGTCTAGCGGAATCATGCTACGGCCTTGATTCACCCCATCCCCGCCGATCCGATCTTTGAAGATTTGGGGGTCTTCTTCATCGGTCGTACACGTCTCTATCGTTCATCGTGAGTAAATCCTCCCCTGGTTGTGACCGGGGGCTCGACTTTGGGCTCTCCATGGATGAGGCCAACTCCGCATACCTGCAAGCCTGCCACGTCAGGATTCCCTGTTCCCGTCACGTCCTGGTCATGGGGATTTTAAACGTGACCCCGGATTCTTTTGCCGACGGCGGGCGCTTTCTCGACCCTTACCGCGCGTTGGCTCGTTTTGAAGAGATGGTGAGTGAAGGGGCGGATCTGATTGACATCGGTGCCGAGTCGACGCGCCCCGGTTCGACGGCGATTGACGAACCCGAGGAAATTCGCCGGTTGAAGCCGGTCCTCGAGGTGATCGGGCCACGGGCGACGGTTCCGTTGTCAGTCGATACCCACAAAGCCGGGGTTGCCGAGCGGGCGATTGACTGGGGTGCGGTTCTCATCAACGACATCAGTGCGTTGGAGAACGATCCCCGAATGGGCCACGTGGTTGCACGGACCAAGGCCGGACTGGTGCTGATGCATAAGCGAGGTACGCCTCACACGATGCAAGAGTATTGTCAATACGATAACGTGGTCGAGGAAGTACGGGAGTATTTGGGAAGTCGTATAAGACACGCGGAGGAAATCGGTATCGCCCGTGAACACATGCTGATCGACCCGGGGATCGGGTTTGCAAAAAATGCGCAACAGAATCTATCCTTACTGAAGGGGTTGGACTCATTGCGGCAGTTGGGCCGTCCCGTCCTGGTTGGCGTGTCGAATAAATCCTTTGTCGGGACGGTCACCGGTCAACCCGTGGAGCAACGCCTCATGGGGACGGCCGCGGCGGTGGCGGCTGCGGTCTTGGGTGGAGCCAGGATGGTTCGCGTGCATGACGTCGGGCCGATCCGTGAAGTGGTGCGGATGTCGGAAGCCATTGCCCGGGCTTGACGGGCGGCAAGGGGGACACGTGCGGAAGTTATTCGGGACAGACGGTGTGAGAGGTATCGCCAACCTGGAGCCCATGAATAGTGAAATGGTGCTGAAGCTGGGCAGGGCCGTGGCATACGTCTTCAAGGGACGGGCGGGGCATCATCAAATCGTGATCGGTAAAGATACCCGTCTTTCCGGCTATATGTTGGAGTCGGCGTTGATCTCCGGCATTTGTTCCATGGGGGTCGATGTCTTGCTGGTCGGACCGATGCCCTCGCCGGGCGTGGCGTTTCTGACTCGCAGCCTTCGAGCCGACGCCGGGGTGATGATTTCAGCCTCTCACAATCCCTACCAGGATAACGGGATCAAGTTTTTTTCACATGATGGCTTCAAACTTCCGGATGATCTGGAATTACGTATTGAAGAATTGATCCTGTCGAACGAGATCGAACATCTTCGTCCCACGGCGAATGAAATCGGGAAGGCGTTTCGCATCCCCGATGCCGAAGGACGCTATATCGAATTCGTGAAACGGTCCTTACCTCGCGAAATGGATTATCAGGGGATGAAGGTGGTCATTGATTGTGCGCATGGCGCCGCGTATTCGGTTTTTCCAAAAGTGATACGGGAACTGGGAGCCGACGTGTCCGTCATCGGAGATGAACCGGATGGCACGAACATCAATGCCGGGTATGGGGCCCTCTATCCGGAGCGGTTGCAAGAGGCCGTTCGCGCGCACCGGGGTGACATCGGTATTGCGTTGGATGGAGACGCGGACCGGGCCGTGTTCGTGACGGAAGAGGGGGACGTGGTGAACGGGGACCAGGCTTTGGCTGCGTTTGCCTTGGATTTGCAGCAACGCGGCGGGCTCAACCGCCATACCGTCGTCGGCACCGTCATGAGTAATTTCGGGTTGGAGTCGGCCATGCAAAAGAACGGGATCAATCTGGTCCGAACGCCGGTTGGAGATCGGTCCATCCTGGAGCGTATGCTGGCCGATGGCTATAACCTTGGGGGGGAACAATCGGGACACGTCATTTTTCTCGACTATAATACAACCGGCGATGGGTTGATTTCCGGCCTGCAAATGCTCAAGTTGGTCAAGCGGTCAGGATCTGCCGTCTCGGAACTGACCCACTGCATAGAGACCGTTCCTCAAGTTTTGCTGGGCGTCACAGTGAATCGGAAACCCGACCTGGGCTCTCTTCCGGAATTGCGGGAGGCGATTCGTTCCGGGGAAGAACGGCTGAATGGGACGGGACGGATCCTGGTTCGGTATTCCGGAACCGAGCCTTTGGTCAGGGTCATGGTCGAGGGACAGGATTATTCGCAAATCAGAGAAGTCGCGGATGAATTGGCCGGAGTGGTCAAGGCCGCAATCGGATGATTCGAGGATAAAGTTCGTCAAAGAAAAGCTCCTCACCCGCTCCAAATCGTCTTTCCCCACATTCCAAGATATTCCAATAGCGTCCAAAAATACCATGAATAAAGTGGTTTGGAATGTTGACGTTTGAGTTCGAATCTCCTACCCTGTCTTTCGCGTTCATTTTTCCCACACAGAAAGGTGAAAAAATGTGACGGATTTCCAAGAGAGATTTGAATTTACGGGGAGGGGGAACCATGGCCTTGACCAATCGCAGAATTGAGAAATCGACGAAAGTGGGCCTGTATGCCGACGAACGTACCTTGTATTTGAAGGTGTCCAAAGGCGGCACGAAATCCTGGGTGCAACGAATCGTGGTCAACGGAAAACGTCATGATCTTGGGCTTGGTGGGTATCCCGTCATCACCATTGAGGATGCCCGAACATTGGCTATCGAGAATCGGCGGAAAGTGGCACTCGGTGAAAACATCTTGAGGCCCCAGCATGAGGCGAAGGTTCCGACGTTTCAAGAGGCGGCGGCGTCCGTGATTTCGCTCAATGCCCCGACGTGGAAGGATGGAGGCAAGACCCTTCAATCGTGGGAGCAGACGCTGAACGACTATGCCTTCCCGACCATTGGAGAACAGCGAGTCGATCAGGTCACGAGCAAGGATGTTCATGCGAGAGTTGCGCCCTTGTGGACCTCGAAACATCATCAGGGCTTGAAAGTAGGGCAACGTATCGGCGCCGTCATGAAATGGGCGCAGGGGCATCGGCTTGATAACCCATGCGATGCTTTGGGCGCGGTCTTGCCGAAAGCCGATAACCTCAAGGGGCATTTCAGGGCCGTTCCCCATGCTGAGGTTCCTTCGGCAATCAGAAAGGTTCGAGAAAGTGGGGCTTTCCCGACGACGATTCTTTGTCTTGAATTTACGATTGTATGTGCTGTCCGTCCGAGTGAGGCGAGGCTAGCGGAGTGGTCTGAAATCAACCAGAAAGATAAGTTGTGGACGATTCCCAAAGAGCGAACGAAAACGGCAAAAGAGTTTCGGGTTCCGTTGAGCAATCTGGCGTGGGCAATTCTTCATGAAGCGAAGCGTGACAAGGAACAGAACTGCAACCTTGTATTTCCAAGTGCGAGAGGTGGGACGTTGTCTGATTCCACAGTAAGTAAACTGTTCCGAGAAAACGGAATCAAAGGTGTTCCCCATGCCGTAAGCCGGGCGTGTTTCCGGTCGTGGTGTGCGGACTCCAACATCTCCCGAGAAGTGGCCGAAGCCTGTCTCGCCCATGTGGTCAAAGGCGTGGAGGGGGCCTATCAACGCTCCGATCTGTTCGAGCGACGGCGATCGGTGATGCAAAAATGGTCTGACTACGTCACGGGTACCCCACGTGCCGATGTGATCCCGTTGCACGGATGATGGACACGGACCAGCACCTCTTCCTTCCCGGTTGAGACCCTCCTTGCTTCCCACCCCCGGGCATGAACCGAAACGCCGACTCCTCGATTGTCGAACTGTCGCCTTGACGGGAAAGCTTACGGGCCTAGAGATGAAGGCAAGGGAACTTCAATGATCGTCGCTGGCTGAATGTCGGCGATGGCTTCACGGATACGAGGAAGCAAGTTTAGCACTACTGGCACTTGATTTGTTGGAAGAACAATAATGGCGAGAGGGTTGCCGGTCAGGTTTTGTTGATAGCGCAACTGTTGATCTGCGGTGATAAAAATCGTGAAGTGTTGCTCTGCGGCTTTAAGCAAATCCCCATTTTTTATACCAGCCCATCCCATCTCTTGGACGGTCGTAATGGAAAACTCGGAAAGGTGGGTTTTCACGAGACGGGGAACCGATTCGTCGAGAAGAATGGTCAAGAGGCGTGCCCGAGTTTCAGCAGGGTCGCTTTAGAGAATCCCAGGACTTCCAAGGCTTGTTCGCGAGAAACAGAAGGAAAATTTTCAAGAAACGCGTCTACTGTGAGGCCAGCTTCTAAATTAGAAATCAATGTGTCCACCGGCACACGGGTTCCCGTAAACACGGGAGTTCCGCTGAGCACCTCAGGATCAATTGAGACCGGCAATCGCCTGAGGTCTTGTTCGTCAATTACGAGCGTCATGGATGTTTCCCTTTGCAAACACGTCAACACCATTATACGCCAAGGCAGAGCAGGCGTCTATTAAGAGGTGGCTGGACTATTTTGAACAGTTGGCAGGCTGCCGATAAGTGGCCCTCCGCTCTGGTTATGCCGCCGCCGGGATTGACGTGAGCTAGTTGACATAGGCCTGATCGGGCGTTTGCCTGCCAAGTGAGGAATGCGGTCTGTGCCGGTTGTAGAATCCCAAAAACTCCACTTTTGAACTGTCTCCTTGACGGGGAAGCTTACGCCTTGACTTTCCACTGCCGCGATTTCTTCCTTCGGTCAGGCCGTAGAACCCATGTCCAAGCATGACTGGCTCCGCAACGGGCGGGTATCAGAACATACTCCACCTGGAAAACTTAAACACGGCCCGGTGCTTCCTTAATCCTCACCGCTGGCTGGTGGTAATTCATCTAACAGTCTCTGAGCATCTTGGGCCAACTTTTGGTTGCCTTGTTCCGTAGCTAATTCAAAAGCGCGTTGCAAGTCGACACGTGCCTTTTCGTAAACCCCAATTTCTTTATGGGCGTTTCCTCGGTTGCAGTAGGCTGCGACAAATTGCGGATTGATGCGAATCGCTTCGTTGAAATCCGCAATTGCTTCCTCATACCTACCAAGCATGCCCTTGGCGATTCCTCTGTCGTTGTAGGCTCCAGCGTATTGCGGATTGATGCGTATTGCTTCGTTGTGATCCGTAATCGCTGCCTCATGTCTGCCAAGTTCTCTCTTGGCGATTCCTCTGTTGTAGTAGGCTAAGGCAAATTGCGGATTGATGTGAATTGCCCGGTCACAGTCGGCAATTGCGTCATGGTGCAAGCCAAGGGCAAATTTGGCGTTTCCTCTGTTGTTGTAGGCGTCGGCATCTTGCGGATTGATGCGGATTGCTTCGTCATAATGCTTAATCGCTTCTTCGTGTTTGCCCTGATCTTGAAAGGTTAAACCAATATAAAACTCGGTATAGGCGAACTGGTGTTTTTCCTGATCTTGGATGTAGCCGAGAATATCGTTGTAAATGGCATGCCTCGCAATATCATGGTATTTTATCAGATAGTCTAAGACGGGTTGTTTCATCTCCTGAGGAATTGAGATGATTTCAATCGCGGAATCCTCTTCGTCGAGGTAGCCTTTTGGGGATTGAAAAAATATGCTTTTCTGCGAGATGACCCGGTTGTTTAGATTTTTCTTGGGAGACGAGATTCTCCCCTGGTTGGATTTTTTGTTTAAGAGGATAATCCTACCAGCTTGCTCGAATGAGCCATCGCAGGCAAAGAATAACGCTATGAGATAATCGGTGGTGAAGTCGATGAGATTGGTTTTGCCTCCGTAATGTTGCAGTTCGGTGAGCATGTCGGTTTCATCGGTAAAATCGGTATAGGCTTTTACCTGTTCCAGCATTTCCTTTTGTGCAATTAGAATGTCAAATTCCTTCGCTTGAATTTCGTCTTTGTACTTTCGGTAAAGCGTGGAGGAAATTTTGTCATATTGTTCTGATTCGCCTCTATAGACATACTCGCCTTGCGAGGATTTTTCTCTAATCCTTTGGAGCAGGTTTTGTATCTTTGAATCGTCGGTTTCAGGTTTGCTCATTTCTGTTTCTCGACAATCGCACTCTCATCAGCAGTCAGGTGATAGAGTTGATACACTCGCTGGTCGATTTCTACTTCCTGCTCGGTGGTGTCTGCTTTCGGGTCGGTGGCTTTGGCCTTCAGAATACCACCAATTAACAGAACATACAGCCGCTGCTCTACGGGAGGGATGCTGGAGATAGGGAGACGTTCAACGGTGATCTTAAACCATCATGGGGCAAGCCATGAGATATGCTCAGCCACAAGTCAGGCCACTGCACTCAAGGCCCCTGCCGGTTCTGACTTTTTCGTCAGACGTTTCATCCTTCGGAATAAGCGGTACTCTTCCGGTCTGACATATCGCCAGGACTGTGGAACAACGAAATCCGGGAATCGATTCCCCAGTTTGTTTAGGCTTGCGGGGTTTTTATATTCCCAAACATCCGTAATTTCCAAAGCATACGCAACAGTTCGCCCGGCATAATAAGCATCGAAATCGCGCTTATCGACGCGAGCGAGTTTGGATACTTGTCTCCATACTTCCTCGGGGGTTCCACTCCATACCTGTCCAACACGAAAGCCGCCACGGAGTTGCCTGACCGGACTGGTAACATAAATAAACACGTCACGATTTTCCATACATGAAGCAACACGCCTTCGCAGTTCAGCCTCTTTGAGACCATCGAAAACCAAGTCCGCATAGTCGGGCTTTAAGGAAAGAAGCAAAGGTTGCAAGGTCTTGTTCATGACTGGTCAGGGTATCCTAGTTGAAATAATTTATAAAACGTTTTTGGCGGTATTCTTGATGGACCTTGTACTACGATGCCTTTTTTGCAGACAGTTCTCATTGCCTCAAGTGATACTGGCTCTCGAAATGGAAACGTGTGAGAAAACTGCAATGCCATGAGTTCTTTTGAGGGATTGCCTTTACACATTTGATCAAAATCTCTCCATTCCAGTATCCCGAATTTTTTGAATTTCTTGAAAAGCGCATTGGCGGCACCTATTTCAACGCTGTCAAGGTAGGACACGGCTACAATTTGTTTTTGGCTTCCACTTACATACCACAAAATACGGGCCGGTGGTTGAAGTACATTGTGGTGTGTCTTCTTTCGATAATAGACATTGTCCCAGCGCAATAATACACTGGTTTTCCCCCCGAATAAATCGTTAGCCGCTCCATGCGTATCAACGAGGCTCATCGCGTAACCTGGACGAACCGGAATCAAGAAATACTTCTGGTGCGCGCCTTCCAAGCCAAGAGGAGAGCAACACCTTTCAAGCTCAGGATTTGACATATTCTGATAATTGCTTATGGATTCGGGACATAATTCAGCAATCATAGACGATACTTGTTGACGGTCAAGGCAACGGGCAAAGCAAAATCTCACGAAACTCTCGTTGCATTCGATAAATCCTGTCTTCAAAAGGTTTGGTGTCAAGCTGGGGGCAAGAAGGGCTTTCTCAAACTTCACCAGGTAGCGGTTCTCCTTCACAGCTTTGCCAACAGTATCGGTGACTAAAAAACACTCGAATAGTGAGCGATCAGCAGATGGTGCTACTCTGCCCAAGTGTACGGTGGTCGTCTTGTCTATACCACTTTCGAGAACTCGAATGGCAACAATTTCATTCCCCAATCTGAGACCTTCGCACTCATAACGATCTGGACTTGCGAGAAAGAGTTCTAATTTCTCTCTGAATTTGCCTTTTCTTTCATTCTGATTGAGGAAAGATTCGAACCGAAAAGATGCGAGATCATCAACAATTAAGCGGCGCCATTCAAGCGCAATGCCTGAAATGCGAGTGGGGACATAGGATTGTCTTTCGGAAAGTTCATGAAGGTGACGAATCAAGTAGGTCGGGGAGAACACTTGGAGATTCGTCAAGTTGGAAATCTCCTTTGACTTCTTCAAAAGAGACTGGTCCCGAGTAATGAAAATCTCTGCATCAGAGGCGGCAGTTTTCGCCAATTGTCGAATGTCTGATTGCTGAGCTTCATTATCGCTTGGGAGCAACTTTTTTAGGACGGCTTGAAAGTGCTCAGCCGATTGTGGATTATGTTCTACCTTCGGGAATTCGTAAGCTCTCTGTTGAGATGCTTGACGTCGCTTGGCATCGTTACTCCTATTTATTTCGTTGAACAGTTCCTCGGTGATGCAAAGATTGAGAGAGTCTACCAAGAAGTCAGCGAGCAGAGCTTTGGATGGCTTAGTTTTGTCACTATCCGGTTCATAAAAATCAAAGAAAACTTGGGCATCAATGACAACGTCGAGAGCGTCGTCCGATGTCTTTGCCTGAAACAAACTTAATTGATCATTAGGAGCCAGAGTAAGACACCATAATGTCAGAAGGTGACCAGTAGTGGAGCGACTTGCTTTTTCACCCAAAGGCACAAAATATAATTTTTCCCACATTTTGTGCGCGGGAAAATCTCGACGACAATGAAGCTTAATAACCTTCTGAGTAGTAGCAGAATTCTTTAGCTTCTCAAGAAGACGCTTTGCGATGCCCTGGCTTCGAAAATCTTCCCTTACACAGAGATGGACAAGACGGAAACGCTCTGGGTAAGCCGCATAGAGGAGATAACCAGCGAGTTCATCATTGCCCGTCTTGGCTCCTAGCACGCATTCCTTTTCGAGATGGCTGCGAATGGTTTCTCTGGTAAGAAAACCCAGCGTATGACTGTTCTGCTTCATCAGATCATCTATCGCATCCAGGTCAGCAGTAGTCAGTTTCGAGATTGTTGTTTTCATGCCATGCTTTTTTGTTTGATCGACGCGCTTTCTTCCGCAGGTAGGCCGTAGAGTTTGCAAACAAGTTGGTCAAGCCGGGCTTCGATGGCGGAAACGTCGGCATTCGGGTTGGTGCGTTTGCCGTCTAGGATTTGATCGACAAGTTCAATGAGCGGTGTTTGTTGTTTAGGTGTCACGTCGGGAATTGGCAACTTTTTCCAGTCGTCAGGGTAAAGATCAGTGTTACTCCGACGCACAGATTGAAGAAAATCATGGGCAGCAGCAGAATTCATCACGCCAATCAAAAATTTAATTGCAAATCGGCGGCTGGTTTCTTCAAGTTCTTCCCGTTGCGGCAGATCTGGGCGTTTTGGTTTTTCGTCACGGTAACGAGTCGATTTTTTGATCGATCTATTACGAACGCCGGATAAGCTATGCCAAGGGACACAAACTAGCAAAGTATGATTGCAAAATAGCTGTTCTTCATCCAGACATGCCCTTACGTCTTCACCGGCAATTCGCAAAATTAGTATCTTTGCATTTACTTTATAAATCTCCGGGAACGTTGGACGACTAAACAAGTCAGGTGCCCGTTTCGTTCCCCATTCGAGCCATTTATTTTCACCTGGCAGCCATCTCTCAAGGTGTTTCCCTTCAACAAAGGGGTTCGGGTGGCGTTCGTCTTTTTTGTCTGCAACCAAATCTTTTAATTCAAATGCTCCTGGAGCTTTTTTTTCATGGGCATGAACGACCATTCCCTTTGTGATGTAGCAAATTTTATCGAGTAGCACCGTCGGGTTTGAGAACTGTTGAAAATCGGCATCTTCCGGGAAAAACGCCCGATAAGTGAGTTTGCATTGTTCATCTGTTGGCAACGGCTTGACGATACCAAATTTCGGCTCATGTACCCGGCGTTCGGGTTTATGGTGGTTGCCATCTGCCTTTTGAAAGAGATAGGTGACGTTTCGTACGGCGGCTTCGAAGATTTGAATCTTGCTGAAGAAGTCAAGCCGTAGGATCCGGCTATTTTGCAGAAACCAATTCTGTGATTTCTGCGCATATTTCGAGTGACAATAGGCATCAGAAACAATCATTGTCGTGAAGCCACTCTGCTTGAGCAGTTTGTAACTCCGCTCAATGAAGGGAATATACAAGTCCCACTTTTCCCATAGGGTTTCGTATTGCTTGCTGTCTTTAATACTCTGACGCAGTTCAAGATGCTGTTTGCCCGAATCCGCTCTGACATAGGGCGGATTGCCGATCGTCACATCAAAACCGCCTTTGTGGTAGAACACTTCAGAAAAATAAAGATTCCATAGAAAAAATGGCTTTATTCGCCTGTCGCTCGAGAATTGTTTTAGTTGTCTTTTCGCGGTGTCAGGGTCAAAGCCTGATGTTTTGCGTAGTTTTTCTTTCCCCTTTTTGATCATTTCATCGCGGTCTTTTTGATTGGGCAATGCCGCATATTTGTTTTCAATGTTTTCCAGTTGTCTAAAGTAATCTGCTCTCTGGGTTCTCAGTTTGGTTTCAAAAATTTCAAGAAGCAGGTTTTCAACCTTTTCTTTTAGTTTTGCTTTTCGTGACACATTGGATTCATTGAGAAATTCTTCTTTTTTTTGCTGAAACATCTCAATCAATTCATCCGTTTTGTCTTTGAACATTAAGGGTGCACTGTTCCTTGGCTCATCAGCATCAAAGTTGATTCCCATAAATTCAGTGAGCAAGCTATTTCCCTGCATAATCCGGTAATCCAGGTTTGGCAGCGGCTTGATGTTCTTGATATCAGTTTCATCCACTACCAGTGAGAGCCACAGTCGCAGTTTGGCTATCTCCACCGCGCCGGGATCGATATCCACTCCATAGAGCGAATGTTCAATGCAGTGGCGTTTGTACTCATAGTCGTTTCGGGTTTTGTCGTTGAGAAAAAGAGACAATACCCTTCTGGCGCGGACAATCTCATTCATCATGCCTACGGGAAAGGCACCGGATCCAACCGCTGGATCGCACACGTTGATGGCTGACAATTTTTGGTCAATCAGCGCGGCGTTCTCGGGAATGCAGACGCTTCCCGGCAGTTTATGTGAATAAGTGTCGGTTTCCCTGCCCTCGCGGAGCACCCTGGCTTCATTTTCGCTGACCTGTTCGCCGGTATGGATCAGGGTTACGAGGTCGTTTTTGTCGATCTGGTCTTCAAGTTCGGTCGCCAGATAATTGATTAAGCTCTGCTGACACATGTAGTGAACAATTTCACGCGGAGTGTAATAGACACCGTATTTCTTGTTAAATTTGTTTTCCTCACCCTTATTGCCACTCTTCAACGTCATTAGATATTCATCAAAATTGTCCGGCCGTATGGCGTTGAATTTCTCGTAGGCTTTCCCAAGCAGTTCCGGATCGATGGCAACTTCCTTTTCCAGCGGTTCGTCTTCTCTTACTGTAAAGTTGTAACGGTCAAAGACATCCAGAATGCCGTCGCCGGTGTCACCTTCTTTAGTTAGTTGGGTGTTGGAAAAAAGCGCATTGGGCAGATCGATATCGGTATGCACCCAGTCGTAATGGCCGATGGGGTCAAAAAGACCACCGTTCAGAAAAGGGATTTTGCAGTTGAAGCGACTGTAATAATCGTCATCGTGGCTACGGTCGTTTCGTAGGGCTTCGTAAAACAGCGGCTCCAGAATGTCGTTAAAAAAGTTTTTATAGTCGGCGTGCTTCTTCTGAAAGAGTTCCCGCAAAAAATGTTTTGACCCAGAATCCCAGTCATCATCGCGCCCCACGCCGAACCAACCTTTTTTCTGCAGGAAGTAGAGAAAGACGATCTGTCCCAGGAGATTTTTTGCGAAATCAACTGTGTCGATTTTCTTGTTTTCGAACTCCGCTTTTATTCTTGGATCTTTTTTGACTATCTTATCCAAGTTTTCTTTAAGTTGAATGAAGAGAGTTCGATATTTTTCAAAGAATTCCTTGGTGGCTTTCTCAACACTGAAGGCGTCTTCGATGTTTTGGAGTGTTGGTTGCCCCTCGTCGTCTAACAGAAGAGGAAGGAGGCGACTCTGGGCGGTATGGCTGGTTTCGTTTTTGCCCACTAAAAAGGAGTAGCGGCGGGCGAGGTAAATTCTTCTTTCACTTTGCCTTTTTCATTGAACTTGTATTCCATTTTGATGAAAGAGAATCGCCAGTGCTCACCGTCTGGTGCGACGAACGCCACCAGCGCCGCGTCTTTCAGCACGCCGCCACGACTGCCCTTCAGGTATTTGGCAACGAAATTTCTCTGCTTGGTCCTGGCGCGTTCCAGCGTTGTTTCTTTTTTCAGATGGATGACGAGAATATCAAACAGCTTCTCGTCCGGTCCCTTATACTTGCCTATGCGTTCGACCAGGTTGATTGAGTCTCGAAAATCGGCAAAGATGTACTGGCCTTTGTAGGTGAACGGCGCTTCTTCAACGTGATTGAGTAGATTTTTGATCAAAGACACAAAACGTTCCTTGTTAAAGGAACTTTGGAGCGTTTCCCGCACCAGTCTTTGAGCAGCGACTTTATCCATTATTCACTGATGAGATATTCGGATAAGATGACTTCCCTCGCTCCGAACGTGTACCGGATAATACCCTTATTGCCACCCTCATTTAAGCGTTACTACCCTTATTCTTGCAGAAACGCCAGCGAGCCCCCGGCCCTCGGCCCGTGCATGCCACGTCGCCGGATTTCTTCAACTCGGCCAAGAGGGTGCGAATCCATTCGCGGCCGACACCGGGACAGGCGCGTTCCAGGTCGCTCAGGCGAAATTCATCCGGTTGTGCACGAATGGCGTCGAGCACCCGCTCGGATTTGGTGCCCCGCGGGGCCTTGATCTGACCGGCGCGTTCTTCCAACTCGACGTACGCGCGGCGAATGATCCCGAGCACAAAATTGAGCCAAGGCGTCGGTTCGTGTTTGCCATCGTGCCAGTGAGAGGAACTGAGCCGGAGGCATTCGTAGTAGTCCTCCCGAGATTCCTCAATGAGGCGTTCCAGGCTGATGTAGCGACCGACCTCGTAGCCGTGCTGATAGAGTGTCAGCAGCGTGAGGAGTCGGGATACGCGGCCGTTGCCGTCCCGGAATGGATGAATGCAGAGGAAATCCAAGACGAGGGCGGCGATGGCGATGAGCGGCGGAATATTTTCCTGGTTGAGGGCGTGCCGGTAATGCCAGCAGAGTTCTTCTACCGCCACCGGAGTCTTCTCGGCCTTCACGCAACGAAACCGGACAACCGGGGCTTGTCCGGGCAGGTATTCTACGATGTCGTTATCGACTCGTTTGAATTGGCCCGCGTCGCCGCTGGTGGATTGGCAAAGGGCATGCAGGCGTTGCAAGGTGTCCGGCATGATGGAAAGATCGGCGTGATGGGAGTGAATCTCGTTCAAGGCGCGGCGATAGTCTTGAACCTCCTGCTCTGAGCGGTCCCGGGGTTTGGATTGACCGAGCACCAGCGGGTACAGGCGAGCCGGGGCGACCGTCACTCCTTCGATGCGGTTGGAGGATTCCGCGCTCTGAATGATGGCTGTATCGCGGAGTGCTTTGAGTGCTTGGGGTGACTGCCGCGTGAACAATGCCTGTTTTCCCTTCGCCTCGGCGATATCGTTGAGCAGCCACACCGTGCTCATGGGTATGGCATGGTCGCGTAGGAGGTTGTTGCGGAACGAATTCATTGTTCTGCTT
This sequence comes from Nitrospira sp. bin75, assembly GCA_002238765.1. Taxonomy (GTDB): domain Bacteria; phylum Nitrospirota; class Nitrospiria; order Nitrospirales; family UBA8639; genus Bin75. The sequence goes on along the minus strand of MPMZ01000013.1, from coordinate 17,654 downwards.
CGCCAATCAGATATTCGGATAAAATGACTTCCCTCGGACCGGCGGTGTGTGCGGCGCTTTCCGCGATGTGACTTTCCAGAAATTCCTCGGGAACATTGGTTTGCAGAAGCGCGAGCACCTTGAGCGGGTTCGGCTGCCCTGTTTTGGATTCTTTTGTCAGGGCCTTGAGCACGGTCTTGGCCGTCTGCTTCGGCAATGCGCCTTCTTCAAGCCGATTCATTACCCGTTTGAGATACGTTTCCTGGGCTTCGGTGTATTGGCGAAAGTCTCTGACAGCCCTGAGAAATTTGAGCACTTGCATGGTACTGTCGCTGCCACCGCGTGGGGTTTCGAGTTCCACGTCTTCTTCGGTCGTTGCGAAGATGAATGCCTGCTTGTTTTTCTCCAGTTTGTCATAGAAGTCGGCGGGCAGGTTTTCGCGCGGTGTTTTCACTTGGGATTCAAGCTGTCCGGCCGCCCGGATCAAATCAATTTCTTCCGATTCGTCTCTACCGACCGTAAAAAACTTCTGAAGCTTTCCTTTTCTGAAGTAGGTCAGTAACTGGTTTGCTTCGCCTCCGTACTTCTTGGCCGTGCGTGCCTTTTTCGGTAGGCGCTTGACTTTTTCGAATAGATCGGGGTCGTTGTCGCGTATGCCCCGGATGACTTGCAGATATTTCAGTTCACTTTCCTCGCCTTCGTCTTCACCGGTAATGGTTTTCCTGGAAATCAGGCGGTTGAACAACTCGTGTGATTCTACGTCTTCGCCCTCGGTCAGCAATCGCGCATCGGCGCCCAACAGCGTGATAAACGTGTGGATCTTCGCCTCCGCGGCTTCTTTGAGTTTTATCTGTTCGTTGGATTGTTCGGTCGGGAAGAAATTGAAGCTGTAAATTTTATCAAACTCCGTATCCACGCGGTTAATACGCCCCACACGCTGCATCAGACGGGTCGGATTCCACGGGATGTCGTAGTTGATGACCACGTTTGAGCGGTGCAGGTTCACGCCTTCGGACAAGACCTCCGTGGTGATGAGAATTCTGTAATCGTCTTTCGGGGCACGGACGCGGGCGTCGAAGTTTTCAATCACCGTCCCTCGCACGTTCCCGCCGGATGCTCCTGTGAAGGCAAGGACCTCATTGGGGAATTGCTTTTCCAGGTTTCTGGCAAGATAGCCGGCGGTTTCCGCGGATTCGGTGAACACTATCAACTTGCTTTCTTTTAGGACGGGCCGAGCAGAAAGGATATTGACAAAGGCAAGGAGTTTGGGATCACGGGTCACCTTGAGCCACATTGCCTGGATTTCCTTCAGGGTTTGCAGGTCGTTGTCCAAGTCTCTCCTCAGGTCGTCGTTAAAATCTTCAGCCGGATATTTTTTGGCTTTGTCGCTTTCAAGCAGTCGTTGGATGGCTTCTTCTTCATCCTCGTTGTCAAAAAGTTCGAAGATTTTATTCATGTACTTCTTGCTCACGTACACGTTACCCCTATCAAGTTCCCTGAGAAATCGTTCGTGATTTGAGATGAAACGGGCAATCGAGTTTCGGAACGCGTGAAAGCTGCTATCCAGCCGTTTGACCAGCAGGAGTTTCATAAAGCGGCTCATGTTTCTTTGGGCCTGTATCTCTGCCTGGTCAGGTGTATCCTCCCCCGTGTAATAGAGCATGGGCGTATACCGCGCGTATTTGAGTCTTTGCGTGAGAAACTCGACGGTCCGGTTGAAGATTTCATTTTCTTCCCCGTTCAACTGGTAGAACAGGGGTTCAGGGTCTTCCACCGCCGGGAAGCTCAGATTTTGATTGTTCAGGTCGTCGGCAAAGTAGTCTTCGATTTCTTTTCTTGTTCTTCTGACCATCAGGTACTTCAAAATGGACGTGCGAATCAGGTGCGCGTTTTCCCTGGTGGTTCGCATGTATTCTTCATGGTCTCTTTGCCTGTCGAATTGCTTGATCTTTTTTTCCAGGGTGCCGAAGAATTTTTCAAGGTTGGGGACGTTCGGGATCGTGCTTTTTTTTGCATTCTGAAACAGCTTGATTTGACTCAGGATATCCTTTGGGGAATTATTGAACGGGGTTGCCGTCACCAGCACGACTCTTTTGCCTCTGCAGATCTGAGCGATCTTTTCGTAGGTGACGTTTGATTCCGTTCTGTAGCGGTGCGCTTCGTCGATGAAAACGTTATTGTATTTTTGCGTGCCTTTGCGAGTGAGATGATCCAGCTTGCCCATCGACTCAAAATCAGCAGGTACCCGGAAATCTGAAAAGACATTGGGCCACGAGCCGGGGTTCGCCTTATCCAAAAGCACGGGTGGGGCCAGGACCAGCGTGCGACCGTCGAGCCGGGTCGCCAGCATGGCGGAAACGTAGGTCTTCCCGAGGCCCACCACGTCTGAAATGAACACCCCGCCGTATTCGTCCAAAATCTTCTTCGCGTTCAAGACAGCCTGTTCCTGGTATTCCAAGCGTTTGAATTCCTCGGGGAGGTATCTGGACGTGACTTCATCGGTTTGATAGAGGTCGTCCTTGAAATACTCATAGAGAAATTTGAGGTAGAGTTCGTAGGGGGTGATCGTGTCGTTGAGCCATGTTTTTTCTCTGATGGTCTCAATGTATTTGTCTTTGACGTCAACGGCGTTTTCCCACAGCACCTCAAATTTTGTCCGGGCAAATTCGTAGTCGGCACGGTTTTTCAACTCCACGTTGAATTCAAGGTTATCCACCAACCCCGATTGCGTGAAGTTGCTGGAACCGGTAATGACCCTGCCTGCGTCCCTGTCTTCCTCATCGAAAGTCATGATGTAAAGCTTGGCGTGGATGTTCTCGGTTGGATACACCTTGATCTCAAGCCTTCCGTTTTGCAGCCACTCCAAGAATTTGACCACCCCTTCTTCAACGTGGCTGCTGTCTTCGGCTTGCGTCATTTCACTGACCAGCAAATCGGAAAAGTGCTCCTTTGTTTCCGCGTGGGAAAATTGCAATTCTGACTGCCGTGCTTGTTCTATGAGTTCCAGGGTTGTCTTGTTGGTGCTGATTCCGATGAGGATTCGGATCTTTCTTGTTTTTTCCAGGGCTTGGTAAAGTGCATGGAATCCGCTGGTGTAGAAGTACCCGACAAGGACGTCAAAACATTCGGTATCCTTGATCAGTACCTTGAACCGCTCAAGAAGATTTTGCCCATTTTCGTTAGTGATGAACGTCAGATCGGAATGAGTAGCCATAGTTCGTTCGCCGAATCATCAACGGAGACGCCGAGTGTGTCCTAAGTTTTCACCGCTTTAATCGTTGGAACCCCACCCTCCTCTTCGGCCAGTGAATGAGGAGTTGGGCTCCACTCTGTGTCATCTTGCTCTTGATGGTATGGCGGAGGGGCTTCGGAAATAAACAAGATGGTCTTTCGGCGAGGTTTAGGAAGCACCGGCTATTTTCCATTGAAAGGCTCGAATAGAATACCGTCAGCATTCTGACATATGCGGCAATTCCGAATCGAGTTTTGAATGTCCTGCCAACTTGTCATAGAATTTTCCCCCATCTCGTTTGCCTGCACACAAGACCAATACTACCAGAACGTACTTAACCGTTCACGTTTACATTGAAACGCATCACCGAACCGGAAAACGTGCTCGCGGCTCGTCATTCAATATAATCAGTAGAGATTCGAAGGGCACCAAAGACCAGACTCGGCAATGGGGGGACTCCGATCTGTGGTCCACGGGGTCAGCGATGTTCTGACCTCTGTGAGCGGTCCCCGATTGTTGGAGGCGACGATCCAGGTTGTCCTCGCCGCCATGTCCCCCGGCGCAGACTCGATTCCCCAGAATCGAGGCAGGCGGCCCGGTGAGCCCCAGCGAACCGGCCGCCGGTGCGGTTCCCGTGCATCGCCAGATGCGACGGGAACGAGTCCGGCACCCTCGACCCCAGCCGAGGTGCCGGGCGACGGAAGACCAACGGATCTGTCCCCAGACAGAGCCGACGTGAGGCCGAGCCCCAGCGACGCCTCACGGGTGGGGCTGCTGCGCTGTCGCGGCCCACGGGCGTGAGCCGTGACCAACCCCTGGAGGCAAGCCGCGTGCAGCGGCGGGAGGGTGTGCGAATGCACAGTCTCTCCGGGGGTTGGTCACGGCTGGCGACCCATCGCAACAGCCGGGACAGCGTAGCGGGGTGAATGGCCCAGATCCGCCGCGTCCAGTGGGGGGCATGGAGCCAGAGGGGTTCCCCCTGGGCGGGGCCTGGCGCTCCCAGGCCGCGACGGTGAATGGGCCAAAAAGCGTTGTCCAAACGCGCAGTTGGCCCAGAGGCGCAGCCTCAGCAGGGTGCCGGCGCTCCCGGTGCCCTGCCGGGCCCGGACACGGGCCGGCCACGCGACCGGCGACGATCTGGAGCCGGTCGATGCACCGCCTCATTCACCGGTGAATTCACCCTTGACACGCGTCAGGGGTAAATACAGGGGTAAATACAGGGGTAAATACAGGGGTAAATACAGGGGTAAATACAGGGGTAAATACAGGGGTAAATACAGGGGTAAATACAGGGGTAAATACAGGGGTAGAAGAGGCGAGACCCGGCCTCGGACACGGGGCTCGAATCAACACGGGGCAGCGAGTCGGGCGAGTAAGCCGGCCCCGTCCTTGCGCCCCGCCAGGCGAGGCCGGCGGGCGGGGGCATGAGCGGGTCGATTCACCAGTAGAGTCACCGGTGAATCGACCCGGTACGACGGTCCGGGGTCGAAACAAGGTAAAGCACGCGTTAAAGAGAAAAGAGGAGCCGGAATGTCGAGAGACAGGGCAAAAGATTTTCCTGAGGGAACACGGACAGCATTTCACGCCCCGACGGTGGAGGAAGAGACAATCTCATGAAGAGAGGCGTTTCATGGGTGTGTGGCTCAGGTCCAGGGGCGGGAAGCCAGGCGTGTCTCAACGGCGAAAGGACACGGGGCCGGTCCGTGTCCATCAGCCGTGCAACGGGATCACGTCGGCCCGTGGGGCACCGGTGACGTAGTCGGCCCACTGTTGCATCACCGAGCGTCGCCGCTCGAACAGATCGGAACGCTGATAGGCTCCCTCCACGCCTTGGACGGTATGGGCCAAACAGGCTTCGGCCACTTCTCGGGAGATGTTGGAGTCCGCACACCACGACCGGAAACATGCCCTGGCGATGGCATGAGGCACACCCTGAATCTGACACGTCCGGACCATCTTGGAAACCGTCGCATCGGATAACATGCCCCCTCGTGGTGCCGGAAACACCAACGGAGAATCCCCCGTCCTGGCTTTCTGATCTTCCAGAATTTTTACAGCCCGACGACTTAACGGAACTCGAAACGCCTTTCCGGTTTTCGTCCGTGTTCCTGGTATGTCCCAGGTGGCCGATCTGAAATTCATTTCTTCCCACTTGGCTCCCCTGGATTCCTGACTGCGGGAAGCCGTCAAAACGGAAAATTCAAAACAGGCAATCGTGGATGGGTACGCCGTGCTGGCTTTCGTCTTTGCAATGGCCGCCGCAACGTCTTCATGGGGAATCATCTTGTAATGCCCCTTGAGGGAATCGGCTTTCGGCAAGTTCCCCTTGAGAGCAGTCACACAATTATCAGTCCGGTATCCGTGCATGACCGCCCAATCCATGACTACGGACACCCGCCGTTTAATCTTCATGGCTGTTTCGTTTTTCTCCGTCCACAAGGGGCCGACAATTTGCAACACATCCCGGGCTTCAATGTCGGAGACTCGCATGCGACCTAGGGACGGGAACACATATAACCGCATCGTATTATGCCATTGCTCCCTCGTCCGTCCTTTGTCTTTCCATGTGCCCTCATGCAACTGGATCACCTTCTCTAAGGCTTCGGCAAACGTCGGGACATTTTCTCGTTGTCGCCGTTCGCTGACGGGGTCTCCGCCGTTTCGCGCACTCTTCCGATTGTGAAACGCTTTCTCCCTGGCTTCATTCAGACTCGTTAACGGAAATCCCCCTAATCCCAGGTCTTGTCGTTTTTTCCGAATGACGAGCCGTTGCACCCATTGCTTACTGCCCCTAGGCGCGACCCGGAGAAATAATGTGCCCCCGTCACCATACAATCCGGGGACATTGAGCGCCTGAATTTTTTTGAATGTCAGCTTTCCCATGCCGCCTCTTTCCTCCGTGTCCCACACGGAACCATCTATTTATATCTAACAGTTTATCCAACATCTGGCATGAGATTCTATGCGATGTCCTGCGACAGAGTCAAACAGAAAAACACATGAAACGCCTGTATTGATAATGACTTGATGAGATGACGTGAGACGAGTTGAGACTACGTAAGACTAGGAAGGTGGTGCTGGAGAGCGCCGCCAGCAGGCGTCCGGTGAAATCCGCCCCGAAGTGTCGGGTGTCCAGCACCAGATAGGGGTTGGCTTTGAGGAAATCCACGGTCAACGGGTTGGTATAGGGCTTACCCTCACCCCGGCCTCCCTCACCCTTTCCCTCTCCCAGTGGGAGAGGGAAAGAGTTGATTTCATCGATGGCGAACAGCTTTATCCATTCGTCGTGCTGTGCTTCGTTGGCTGCGATTTCCGCATACAAGGTTTCCGGTACGCGGTCCAGGGTCACGCAATACTGCGTTTCCAGGATGAATTTCTTTTTCAGCCAGAGTTGTTTCTGAAAATTTTCCAACTGCGCCAGGAAGTCGATGATCTTGTCTGCCACGTACCGGACGGCGCGCATCCGTCCTAGCGCCCGGTCCAGCCGGGCTGCGTCGCCCAGCTTCAGGTCGTCCAGGTTCAGCACCTCGCTTTTCAAGTAGAAATCCAGTTCACGGCGCAGGAACCCGCCCAGGTCTTTGTGAATGAAGTAGTCGAAGCTGTTCTTGGCAGTATAGGCGGCCAGATGTTTGTCCAGCACTGTGCGCTCGGGGTTGTTTTCCGTGGGAGCGGGTGCGGTGAGCAGAGCCTGCCAGTCCGGGGGCAACGATTGACGAATACGTTTTGCGATGGCCTCGTTGAGCCGGTCCTGCTGTTTCGTGCCGTTGCCGTGAAATTCTTTCTTTTCGTGGTCGGTCAGTGGCCGGTGTGCGAAGCGCACCACCAAGTCCGCACCATTGAAGATCATGGCCTCCGCGTTGTCGCCGGCAAGCAGGAACCGGCGTTGTTTGCCGGTTGCCTCCTTGACGTTGTCTTTTTCGTTGTCCGCGGCGGCAATTTCGAACCGCACTCGCCGCATTTCAGCGCCCGTGCCCACGGTGAAAACGTAGGACGAGTAATTTTCGGTCGTTTTAATGTAGTACTGGTCGGCATTGGCCCAATGCAGCTTGACTTCTTCGCCATCGTAGGGGATCAGGTAGCTCAGCTGGCCGCCGCCTGAATAACGGCGCAGGGACATGAAGTCGCCCTCGTCGTAATACCGGCCAAAGAAATTGGCGAGATGGTTGTAGACGTCTGTTTCCGCTACGACGTCAGCCTTGGCTTCGGCAAGCTGCCGTTTCAACTCTTCGACTTTCGGCGCGGTTTCCGGATCGACGCCCAAGTCACTCGCCTGCCCCCGGGCATCGGCCAGTTTTTCTTCCAGCGCGGCCAGCATGTCGGTGGTGTTCCCCTTCAACGCGGTCCGTACTTGCGGCAACAGGTCGTTGTCGAGAAACTCCTCGATTTCCTTCGCCTTCAGGTTCATGATCCGGTACAGACCGAAATCCAGATCGCCCCGGTCGAGCTGGAACATCTCGCGCAGGATGTCCTTCAGACGGCGGAATTTCTCGGTGGATTGCGATGCAGAGTGCGGCTTTTCCATGGCCCCCTTAGACGTTTTGGGATTACTCATAGATCGTGAATATAGGCTTGATAGATGATCCGGTCAAATCGGATATTTTAGGTGGTTTTTTTGATGGGGAAGAGGGGAGAGGGAGAAAAAATGCCATGAGATGGCGCGGCTACAACGAAAGCAAAAAACAAAGATAACGACACTGGATCCTCGATTACAAACGTCGAGGATGACAAGAAGAATGTGCTCATTCCTTCTGGGTGGTGTACAATCCAAAAATATGCGTCATTCATTCTGTCGCCATAGAACGTTCGTGCTTGGGATGAGCGGCCTGCTCCTGGGGTTGCTGTGGGGGATGGCTCTGTCACCTGTCGCTTTTGCGGTTCAGGAACAGGAAGATTATCGGTATGGCATTTCCCTGTGGGGCGTTCCAGCCGGACACGCGTACATGAAAAACGAAACGCTGGTTGACGCGGACGGAGGGCCGGCCCGGCACCTGACAACCACGATTCGCTCGAACGATTTTATTTCCGTCTTTTTCCCGGTCAAGAACCACGTGGATTCGCTGGTGGATTCCCGGACCATGCTTCCCCGGCATGTATTTTTTAAGCGCCGGGAAGGTGGCCGCCATGAACAGTTTGACGTTACGTTCGATCGCGTGGCCAACCAGGTCACAGTCATGAAGGACGGCAAGCCGTCAGTTCATGACATTCCTCCCGGTACGCATGGCCCTTTATCGTGTCTCTATTTTCTGCGTACCATGCCGGATCTCGTGCCGGGCTCTTCGGTCTTTATGAATATTCATCACGACCGGAAAAACTACGAGGTCGAGGTTAAAGTCGAGGCCATCGAGTCAGTCAGGGGCTCCTGGGGCGAGGTTGAGGCGATTCGCCTGTTGGCGATCATGCCGTTTCGAGGAATTTTTTTGAATGAAGGGAACGTCAGAATCTGGCTCACCAACACGCCGGACCGAGTTCCCGTCATGATGGAAGCCCGTGTGATCGTCGGGTCGGCCAAAGCCGTGATTGAAAAATGGGTTCCGTCACGGAAATGAGTCTCGACTTTTTCACGAAAGGCCTTATAATAAATTCTTTTATCTACTTAATCCAATTATGGTTTCTCTCACCCGCCATATTTTTGAACGGCAGCGATTACAGCCTGACGGTGCGGACGAGTTTTTCACCATCATGAACCGGATTGTCTCGGGCGGGAAACGGATTGCCCGGGATTTGCGACAAGCAGGCCTGACCGACAGTCTGGGCCTCACCGATACGAGAAACGTCCATGGCGAACAGGTACAACGCATGGATGCCCGCGCCAACGAGCTTTTTGTGGAGGCCTTTCAGGATAGCGGGATCGTGCAAATCGTGGTGTCCGAAGAAATGGATGAACCGTTTGTCGTGGCTGCTGCCGAAGAGTCAGGCAAATATGCCGTGTTTTTCGATCCCCTGGACGGGTCATCGAATATCGACGTCAACGCTCCCCTCGGGTCGATTTTTTCCATCCACCGGTTGGACCCCACCGGAAATTTTCTGAAAGCGGGTTGTGAGCAGGTCGCCGGCGGGTATCTGTTGTATGGAGCGAGTACGATTCTGGTGTACACGTGCGGAGAGGGAGTCCATCAGTTTACGCTTGATCCGGTGGCCGGCGAGTTTTTCCTGTCCGCTTCGAATGTAGAGATTCCGCCTCGCGGGAAAATCTATAGTGCCAATGAAGGAAATAGTTCTAAGTGGTCAAAAAGTATGAGAAATATTGTTGACTATTTTCGTGCCGAAGATAAGGAGACCGGCAGGCCGTATTCCTCCAGGTACACGGGGTGTCTCGTGGCGGACGTCCATCGGATTCTCTTGAAGGGCGGGCTCTATCTATATCCCGGTGAAGGGCAGAGACCTGAGGGAAAACTGCGGTTAATGTATGAATCCGCTCCGTTGAGTTTCGTGGTGGAGCAAGCCGGAGGATTGGGAAGTACGGGCGTGGAACGGATTGCCGGCATTCATCCCAAGACGCCTCACCAGTGCGTTCCGCTTGTCATCGGTAGTCGCGAAGATGTTGAAGTCGCAGAACATTTTTTGTGTCGAGAGTAACAGGGGTTTGGTTGTCTTGGTTCGTGTAGGCAGCAGCTGCCTGGCATAAACGTACCATTTGTCACATATGTCCAGGCATGCACCACTCAGAAGGAGACCGCATGGCTCTTCGAGCCGGCTTTCTGGTCATCAGCGTTCTGTTCGGGCTCACGTTGGGCTACGTGACGGGAGGCGGGGAGATGCTTCATGCCGTTGTCGGCGCCGGATTCGCGGTCTTGCTGAGCGGCACGCTGGTGTTCCTGGAGATGTCCTTCATGGAACGCTTCCCGGCCCGTACGCTGGTGTTCGGCGGTATCGGCTTCAGTCTGGGACTGCTTCTCTCGGGGATGTGTGTTTTCTTGACGCTCTTCCTGGCGCCGCACGCCGTCATCCGGTTGGTTTCATTCGCCGCGCTTCTGGTGTTTCCCTATCTCGGACTCACGTTGGGCGTTCGCTATGGCAAGGAAGATGACAGGGGCGACACGACCGCGGTCGGCTTGAAACCCAATGGCCGATTTCGGACTCCCAAATTGCTGGACACGAGTGTGATTATTGATGGCCGTATTGCCGACCTGTGTGAAACCGGCTTCATGGAGGGAGAGTTCGTCATCCCTCAATTCATCTTGCAGGAACTGCAACATATTTCGGATTCGGCCGATTCGTTGAAACGCGCGCGGGGTCGCCGGGGGCTCGATATTCTGAATCACATTCAAAAGAATGACGACGTGGTGGTGGAGATCGTCGAGGACGATTTTCCCCATATCAAGGAAGTTGACGCGAAGTTGGTGGAACTGGGCAAGAAACTGAATGCCAAAATTCTGACCAATGATCTGAATCTGAACAAAGTTGCCGAACTCCAGGGCGTGCAGGTGCTGAACATCAACGAATTGACCAACGCGCTCAAGCCGGTCGTTCTTCCCGGCGAAACGATGCGGGTGTTCGTGTTGAAGGAAGGCAAGGAAGCCGGGCAGGGCGTGGCGTACCTGGATGACGGGACGATGGTTGTCGTCGATAATGCCAAACGCCTTATAGGCAAAAACGTGGACGTGGTCGTCACGAGTATCTTGCAAACGAGTGCGGGCCGGATGATCTTTACCCGTTTGCGGGAAGAAACTGACCGGGACTTGCTGAGTTTCGCACGTGCATGAGTGGGTTGCCGCGGTGGTGCCGGCCGGCGGGTGCGGCACGCGAATGGGGAACGATACCCCCAAGCAGTTTCTTCAATTGGGTGACGTTCCGCTTCTTATTCATGCCCTCCGGGTGCTTGAATCGAGTCGAATGATTTCCGAAATCGTCCTGGTCGTTCCCCGGGATGCGGTGCCGTTTTGTCAGGAAGAGTTCCTTCCGCCCTTTGTCCTTTCCAAAATCAGCGCGGTTATCCGCGGCGGAGCACGGCGACAGGATTCGGTGTGGAACGGGTTGCAAGCCGTGGATGAACGGACGAAGATCGTCGTGGTCCATGATGCCGTACGGCCGTTCGTGACGGGTGCCATGGTCGAACAAGTGGTTGACGGCGCCGTGACCCATGGCGCGGCGATCGCAGCGATTCCTCTCCACGATACGGTGAAACGGGCGGCTCCGGACGGCATGATCGAAACCACCCTTGACCGGCAACGGCTTTGGTCGGCCCAAACCCCGCAGGCCTTTCGTCTCGAGTTGCTGCGGGACGCGCATCAAGCCAGCCGGCAGGACGGCGTGGAGGCGACGGATGACGCGTTTCTGGTCGAGCGGATCGGGCATCGGGTTTCCATCGTCAGCGGCAGTCCGGACAACATCAAGGTGACGCGCCCGGAAGACCTGGCGATGGGAGAAGCGATTCTGGCCGCCCGCAGGAACCGTTCTTCTTCATAACGTCAGACTTTCCTTTCTCCTGTTTCCCTCTCGTCATTTCCTGAACCCTCTTCCCACTGTGGGAGAGGGCAGGGTGAGGGGGCCATTCCTGAGCACCGCGAGGGATCTGCTTTTCCAGGTGCTCGGTGGTTGAGCAAGAGCGACTTCCTTCACTCCATTCAGGACAAGCACTTCGTTCGGAATGGCAAAGCAACGACTGTTTTGTTTTCTCTGTATTGTCCAGCGCGTAGGTCGAATGAACCGAGCGTTATCCGACAGTTGCGATGAGTATGGGTATGGCAGGATGGCCCCTACAGCGCCTTGACCAAGGCAACGATCAGCCCGCCTTGGGCAATCATGGCCATCACCATCCATTTCAACAAGTCGCTCTTGACGGTTTCGATCTTTACTTCGAGTTCGGCCTTGATGTCCAGGATGTCGGCTTTTGTGGCTAGGTTGCTGTTGAGCAGTTGGACCTGCTCATTTGCAAGGGCTTCAGCCTGTTTTTCTGTAAAGCCGCTGGCCGTCAGGTTCTTGACAAACCTGTGAGTATCAAAGGCAATCGCTTCGCTCATGAGGCGATTATAGGCGACGAGGTCTTTGTGTGCAAGACGTTGTATGAGCGAAGCGGTCGCGGGGTACGCCACGCTACCCCGACCTGCTTTGCTATTGAGCAAGTCATCTATTTGTTTGCTGAAAAAACTTAAAGAATGACGTAGCTCGTTTTTTCAATGAATCGATATCTTTGCAGTCATATAATTCGCCAGATACGTTAGTGCATCCTTTCATGCACCCAATCGCATACAATGCAGCAGACTCCCATGATTTTCGACATGGATATTGTGAAATAAGTGCAGCATCAGGACTAATCGTTTGGTAAGTCTTCAACCTATTGTCGAGCGAGGATGTGAAGCCCATCTTTATACGATGAGGACGAGCATGCGGATCTGGTGATATTAAATAGAACACACCACTATCATCAGAAACAATATTTGCTTGTTTTGAACCTACAGAAAATCCAGCATTTAGTCTGTGTTGCCTGATTTGCTCTGCTTCTTCGAGTGAAACGGCCAATGTTGACTGATTTCTGCTTTCTTTGCTTCTAATCTTGCTAGGACTAATTCCCATACGAATAACAATCTTTCTCATGTTTGAACGATCAACTCCAATCTCATCGGCTAACTGCTTTAGTGTGATTGTTTCCATGACTTGAGCCTCCTAGATTATGATCTAGGTTGAGATTAATAGGTAAGTCATAGAAAGTCAATAATGTAAGGTTAGGTATGATGTGTATATGCCTTGCCTTGCCTTTCTTTATTTAAGCAATTCTTGATTGGTTGCTCCGAGGAAAATGTTGTCCGCATCGACAGATCTTCTTGCCGTCTTCAACGTCAAAAAGTTGAATCGTGAGACTGAGTTTTTATCACATATGGAGCAATGCGAGCCCATGGCCTAGTTTTTGGAAGAGGACCAAAGACAATAGCATGAGACACGCCCCCTTCAGACTCTGTCCTGGATCATATCCGGGGCAAGCCCAATCCCCTACCCCAGCCCTCTCCCTCATAGCGGAGAGAGGGAGTAAATCTTCTCTTTTCCCTGGTTGCTTTTTTCCTGTATCCTTACTAGTTTGAGAGTCGGATGGAAAAGGACGGACCGGCGCATGCGGGTGGGAATCGGGTATGACATTCATCAGTTGAAGGAAGGCAAGCCGCTTATCCTCGGTGGGGTCCGGATTCCGCATTCGCATGGCCTGGATGGCCATTCTGACGCGGATGCGCTCACGCATGCGGTGTGTGATGCGCTGTTGGGCGCCATGGGAGAAGGGGATTTGGGCCGTTATTATCCCAGCAGCGATGCGCGATGGAGGGACATGAACAGTCTGGATATGCTGAAAGGCGTTTGTGCCAAACTCGGGGAGCGGGGGCTTCGTCTGGTCAACTTGGATACGGTCGTCGTGGCCCAGGCCCCCCGGCTGGGAAGCTATTTGGTGGAGATGAGCAAACAGTTGGCCGGGGTGTTGCGGGTCGACCCGTCGCTCGTCAACGTGAAGGTCAAGAGCCACGATCAACTTGGTGCGCTCGGCCGGCAGGAAGGCATTGCCGCCCAGGCCGTCTGCCTTCTTGGTGACGTGCCGTCTGATGAAAAAGCGATGTGACTGATGTTCGGCACGATCCAACAAGATCTTCGGGCGGTGTTTGACCGCGACCCTGCCGCCAGGACAACGCTTGAAGTGTTCTTGACCTATGCCGGGTTTCAGGCGTTGCTGGCGCACCGGTTTGCGCACCGGTTATGGAAGATGCGGCTTCGGTTATTGGGCCGGTTGGTGTCGCAGGTCGCCCGGTGGGTCACGGGCGTCGAAATTCATCCCGGAGCCACGATCGGACACGGGTTTTTCATCGATCACGGCATGGGCGTGGTCATTGGCGAGACCTCGGAAATCGGCGATTACGTCACGTTGTTTCAAGGGGTCACGCTGGGCGGAACGGGGAAAGATAAAGGGAAACGCCACCCGACGCTGGGGAATCACGTGGTTGTGGGGTCGGGCGCCAAGGTGTTGGGCAATATTCGAATCGGGGATTCCGTGAAAATCGGCGCCAATTCGGTGGTCTTACGGTCAGTGCCCTCCAATTCCACGGTCACCGGCATTCCGGGCCGCATCGTCAAGTCGATCGGGGTCCGGGTACCCGAAGAAGCCATGGACCATGCGAACATTCCAGACCCGATCGCCGAACGGTTTGACGCCATGGAGCAGGAACTCATTACACTGCGAAAAAAATTGGAAAACGCGGAAGACTGATCGTAAAGAGGGGAATGAAAGAACCCCCCTCACCCCAGCCCTCTCCCACCAGGAGAGAGGGAGTTAAGGGGAAGGCATGTCTGGTAGAGGAGGAATGGCTTGTGAGTGAAAGTCCAAGAATCACCAAACGTGTACAGGAAATCCTCGGGTATTATCAGAGTGACGCGCCGAGCATTCGGGCTCATCTGGCGAGATTATTGATGAGCGGCCGTTTGGCGGGAACCGGCAAACTCCTGATCCTGCCGGTGGATCAAGGTTTTGAACATGGTCCTGCCCGAAGTTTCGCAGCCAATCCTCCCGGGTATGATCCCCTGTACCATTTTGAACTGGCGATCGATGCCGGATGTAATGCCTATGCGGCTCCCTTGGGATTTTTAGAGGCGGGCGCGGCGGAATTTGCCGGCCACATTCCCTTGATCCTCAAGCTGAACAGCAGCGACTCTCTTTTCGGCGGCGACGATTACAGCCAAGCGGTGACGGGTAGCGTGCAGGATGCTCTGCGTTTGGGGTGTTGTGCGGTCGGGTACACCATTTATCCCGGGTCGTCGTACAGCCAGGAGATGTATGAGAATTTGCAGGAGATTGCCGAGGAAGCCAAATCAGTCGGACTGGCCGTCGTGGTTTGGTCGTATCCCCGTGGCGGAAAGTTGACCAAGGCGGGAGAGACGGCCATCGACGTGGTGTCCTATGCCGCTCACATCGCAGCGCAACTGGGAGCGCACATCATCAAGGTGAAAGTGCCGACGGATCATATTTATCAACCGGAAGCGAAGAAGGTCTATGAAACCGAGAACATTCCGATCAGCACCCCGGTCGAGCGAATCCGTCACGTGGTGCAAAGTACGTTCAACGGGAGACGTATCGTCATTTTCTCCGGCGGCGCCAAGGGTTCGGACAAGACCATTTTCGATGAGGTGCGGGCGATCCGCAAGGGAGGAGGGTACGGTTCGATTATCGGCCGGAATTCGTTCCAGCGTGCGAAGCCCGATGCCCTGGCGTTTTTGGAAACCTGCATGAAGATTTATGCAGGGGAGGAGGAGTAAGCCTCTTTCCTTTCCCCTCCTTTGTAAGGATAGGGACTTTTTCCGAAGAGGGAAAAGTCGGGAGGTAGAGGCATTAGCAGCCACCTGATAAGAGGTATCTACCCCACCCGCATTCCCTCTTCGGAAATGCGCCCACTTACAAAGGGGAGGGACAAGAACGCAAATCCGACCTCCAACTAGGGATAGAGCCCTCGGGCGGTATGCGCCTGGGCCACCTGATCGATACCGTTCATAAGGGCGGCCATCCGCATCGTGGTCTTTTTCTCTTCCGCAAAGTGGAGTGTCCGATGAAAGGCCGCGGTGATGATTTCCTGAAGCCGTTGCCGGATGTCACTCTCATTCCAGAAAAAGCGTTGGACGTCCTGGACCCATTCGAAATACGAGACGATCACTCCGCCCGAGTTGGCCAAAATATCGGGAATAATGAAGACGTCCCGATCGTCCAGTATCGCATCCGCCTCCAGGGTTGTCGGCCCATTGGCCGCTTCCGCCAGAATACGACAGCGGAGGTGCTCGGCGTTCTTGCCGTGAATTTGTTCCGAGAGCGCGGCGGGAATCAGGACCGTACAATCCAAGGTTAAGATCTCATCGTTGGTCAGGCGGTCACCTACGTTCATGTCTTGAAGGGGCACGCCGAGCCGGTGCCGTTCAAAAATCTCCGCGATCGGCAAGCCCTTCGGATTGAAGACGCCTCCCGCGACGTCACTGATACCGATCACCCGGGCCCCCGCTTCGTGAAAGATTTTGGCGGAGTGTGAACCGACGTTCCCGAATCCCTGGATCACCACGCTCGTCTCGTCTATGTCGATCTTCTTATGGCGGAGTGCTTCGATCGTGACGCTCACCACGCCTCGTCCGGTTGCTTCTTCCCGTCCCAGACTTCCTCCGATTGCAAGGGGTTTCCCCGTGACGGCGCCGGGGACGGAGAATCCAACCTGCTGGCTGTAGGTGTCCATGAACCAAGCCATGACTTGCTGGTTGGTGCCAATGTCCGTTGCCGGAATGTCTTTCTCCGGGCCGATCAGCGGAAAGATTTCAGCCGTATACCGGCGCGTGAGCCGTTCCAGTTCGGCGAGTGACAGCGTATGCGGATTGACGCGAATGCCGCCTTTTGCCCCTCCGTACGGCAGCCCGGCCAAGGCGGTTTTCCATGTCATCCACATGGCTAATGCCGCCACTTCTCCCAAGCTCACGTCCTGATGGTACCGGAGGCCGCCTTTAGATGGTCCGCGTGCGGAATCATGTTGGACCCGGTATCCTTGAAAAACGCGCACGTGGCCGTCGTCCATCCGGATCGGGAGCGCCACCATCAACGATCGCTGCGGCGTCTTCAGGCGTTCCCGCAAATTCGTATCCAGGTTCATGGCTTCCGCCACCCGGTCGAATTGAGCAACGGCCAGACGAAACGTCGGGTGATCGAATTCGAGGATCATGGGCTCGGTCTCATATGACGGTCGGAAAGCATGCTATCTGCTAAAATCTTACTCCTTGCGCAAGGCAATGTCACTTGGGCAACGTCGATTCTCGTGAGACGGGCAGGGGCCGGGTCATGCCATCCGGTCATGTCAGTATTCGTCGGCATTTACTCAACGTTTTGCAACTTGTAAGATGGTCATGCTTCAGTAGAGGACGGTCTTGGTGTCGATTCTGGAAAGGGAACTCATGGTGCTGAAAGGTTTTTGCCTCGGCTGGATCATCCTTATCGTCATCCTTCCAATCGGCTTGGGTCAGGCAGGGGTTTCTCAAATTGTCCTATTGGATCGGACGCCGTTTTATGCGCCTGCGTCCATGACGGTCCCCCCGGGGCAGCCGGTCCAGTGGTACAACCGGTCCATGCAGCCTCATACCGTGACGCACGATGGGTGCGGGCGTGGCGAGACATGCGCCTTTGCCTCCGAACACCTTCATCCCGGCGAACAATTCAGCGTGAGCGGGTTGTCTCCTGGCACGTATTCCTATCATTGCGAGATCCATCCGTTCATGCGCGGTCGTCTTCACGTGAAACGGCCGGCGCCAAACCACAGCGTCACGGAATTGTAGCCTCTCCCATCAAGGGAGAGGACCTGCTCTTTACTCCCTCGCCCCTGGCGGGTGTATAGACCGGGGACATGGGTAACACCTGTTCGGAGACATAGGTAACACCTGTAAAGTGCATGGTTCACCCCCAAATCGAAAGGGAGCCCGCCCATGCCATGGAAAGAGGTGTCCACTATGTCGC
>MPMZ01000095.1 GCA_002238765.1 Nitrospira sp. bin75 | reverse complement strand
CTCGAAATGGCGCAATGGGATCGCGCGTTCTTCTCCCATCCGTCATTCTCGACATTTTTAATCGAGAATCCAGCGTCTTTGCTTTGTCAATCGTGAAGGAGAACGACACTGGATTCCTGCTTTCGCAAGGATGACAGAAGAAGAAGACAAGGATGACAGATTAAGAAAAGCCGACCTACACGCGATTCAGCAAAGCCAGCAGGGCCAGGGTGCCCAGCATGTAGGGAATCATGCATGCATACACGACCATTCGCAGCGGGGCGATGCCCGTGACGGCCGCATGGCGGGCTTGATGTTCTTTGTAGATGAATTCGTAGACCAGGATGAGGACCGCACAGGTGAGGGTCACGACGCGACTCGACCGGGGCCACGTATAGATCCCGCTGAGCAGGAAGTCCATGGTGAAGAACCCGCTCCACGCCGAGAGGAGCACGGCCAGTGCGAGGTTGACGAGGGCGGACAGGGGCAGCTTTCCGAAACTTGTTGCTCGTGCGTCCGGCATGGATGCCTCCCTCTCCAATTTCCCGCATTAAGCGGGAAATTGGGAGAGGGCCAGGGTGAGGGGGGAAGGTTATTTCTCCTCGCAGTTGAGACACACGCGGGGCCGTCGTTTGAGGTATGCGAACTTGCCGCTGACGAGACAGGCGTAGTGGACGAACCGGTTGCACACGGAACAGCGTTCCCAGCCTCCCTTGAGCATGGTGGTGTTGCGATACAGGACCTGATTGCACACCCCGCAGTTCTCCGGCTCGATGCCCAGGAGCAAGGGTTCCCATTCGCCCGCGCGGTTCCTGATACTCATGGCGAGAAAGTATAGCGGGAGCATCGAGGGAATTACAAATGCGGGGGGGTGTGGGGTTTCGCCCCCGCACGACGAGGTTCCTTCGCCTTCGCGCCGCCGCGCTACGCTCAGGACCGACGGCTTCTCCCCCGTTCATCCTGAGCGTAGCGAAGCGAAGTCGAAGGACGCTCAGACAGTCCTCGCCACCAAACAGAATTCGGGACCGGGGCGCCGCCGCGCCCGCAGGCGCCCTCGACATGGCGCGATGGGATCGCGCCGCTACCACACTGCGGAGAAGCCTCCTAATGCAAAGATTCCTGGTACCAGTTCAGATAGAATACGCCCTACAGGAAGGTGCTGCTTCGGCTGGGCCCTCTAGGAGGGCACTGGCACGCCAGAGCCACATCGGCTCTTGCTTTTGTTATTTAATGTTCGTTAAATAGCTAGTTACACTATATAATGTATATCTTATTTGTATTGACTTTTAGCTATTTAAGGAATATATTATGGTTAACTCATAGATAACCGAATAGGAGAGGAAAAGGAGATGAACACAAGGAAGACGATGACACTCAATCTCACGGAAGCCGAGATGCAGGTCCTTGGATCGCTCAGTGAGAAGAAGGATTTGAGCAAGACGGCTCTTCTCCGTCAGGCGTTGCGCATGTATCAACTGATCGAGGCGCGTCTCGAGAACGGTGAGAAGCTCTTCTTCGAAGATGAGAAAACCAAGGAGAAGGCCGAGGTCATGATGCTATGACGGTCAGGGTCCGCCAAGTTCATCTGTTGAACGTGGAGCGATGTCAACCGGAGCCTGCTGAGCTTTGGGACGCAGTCACCGAACAGCAACTCACCGATTGGGAAAACGAATGGGTGCCGGAGTTGCTCAAGGCGATTGAGCGTCTAGAACGCGAGGGCATCGAAAGCCGGCATTGGCCGCAGAGCAGCCATTGGAATTGGCGCAAGAAGGTCGAGGCGCTCCGGGGGATGTTGGCCAGCCCGGGCTTTAGCATTGTCTGTGATGGTCTGACGCAGGGCATGATGATTGTCGATACGGTAAAGAAGCGATGCCGGATTGACAATCAAAAAGGTAAGCCTCTCGTTTACGTGGAGTTCGTCGAGAATGCGCCTTGGAACCGGAGGGAACTGTGCGATTCTCCACGGTATCGTGGAGTTGGCAGCATCCTGATGAGGGCTGCTATTGAGTTGAGCGTGGAATCTGAGTTTGGCGGACGGATTGGCCTTCATTCGCTGTCGCAGGCGCACGACTTCTACGCCTACCTGTGGCATGACGGACCTTGGCGCCGATTCTGACTATCAGGGCCTGCGTTACTTCGAGATGATGCCTGAACAGACGCGGGCCTTGGTCGAAAAGGGAAAGGAAAGGGAAAGGGAAAGGAGAGACGAAGATGGAAATCAGCAGGGAGTGGTGCATCCGTATGGCGCAGCTTGAGGCTGATGCCGAAATCGGAGCCGGTCGGTTGGCGAACGATCCGGTGTTCAATGAGGAAGCCGCTCCGGTCGTGGCGAGTGACGAGGAAGGTCTCAATATCGCATTCGGTCGTTTTGTTCGCCTGATGCACTGCCGGTGTGGGATCAGCCTTGAGAAGCTTGCCGATGACGACGAATTATTACTGCTCAATGCTTATGGGCAATCATATGGTGCCCCCCGTTCTAATGCCTGGGATGCCATTGGCCGACCGCCGTCGGCTCACTTCGGATCTTCTACGGAAGACATTGACAACGCGAAACTCTATGAGTTCGGAGAGCAAAACCTTCTCCGGCTAGGTCTACTTCAGCCCAAGTTCGACAACATGAAGAAGGGCGAATACCCTCCATTTGGCGCCCGGTCAGGTGGATTCAAATCTCGAACGGAAATTTCATATCTAGGACGCATGCTGTTGAGAGAAGTAGGCATTGACCTGCCGTTCTAAGGTGTCGATTCATTATTTCTTCCGCTCGATCCTCGCTGTAGACTGGTGTATGGATGGATGCAAGCATTAGTTTTAGCTCACGTTACCACTCCCACCCACCTTGCCTCCTTCGTTTGACACTCATCGGGGCCTTTGTTAGGTTCCGAATTTTCTAATAGAGTTTCGGAAAGCACTATGTCCCTGGATATCAAGACGTACCTCAAGGACAAACGGACCGTGGTGGACCGGTATCTGGAAGCCCATCTTCCTGATCCGCGGACGCCGCCGGCGGTCCTGCACGAGGCGATCCGGTATAGCCTGCTGGCCGGGGGGAAGCGGGTCCGGGCGTTCCTGCCGGGGGCGACCGGGTATGGCCGGCGGGCGGGGGGGAAGCGGGTCCGGCCCATCCTGACGATAGCCGCGGCGGAGGCGATCGGGCCGTGCCCGGCGTCGCTGTTGCCCGTGGCCTGCGCGTTCGAGTTTATCCATACGTATTCGCTGATCCACGACGATTTGCCGTCGATGGATAACGACGACTTCCGCCGAGGACGGCCCACGAATCATAAAGTCTATGGTGAAGCCATGGCGATTCTGGCGGGTGACGGTTTGCACGCCATGGCGTTTGAATGGTGCAGCCGGGCCGATCTCGTGACGGATCTGGACCCGGTGTGTCAGGTCCAGATTATCGCGGAGCTGGCGCTGGGGGCTGGGAACGGCGGCATGGTGGGGGGCCAGGTGCTGGATATTCAGGCCGAGAACCGGCAGGTGGACTTGGCGGAGTTGCAACAGATTCACGTGCACAAGACGGGCAAGCTGATTCGCGCCGCGGTGCGGGTCGGTGCGCTCCTGGCCGGGGCCGGCATGACGCAGTTCGAGCACTTGACCGGGTATGCCGAAGACATCGGGTTGGCGTTTCAGATTGCGGATGACGTGTTGAACGTGACGGGGACGCGGGAGGAGTTGGGGAAAGACGCCGGCACGGATGATGAACGCGGCAAGCAGACGTATCCGGCGATTTACGGGCTCGAGGGCGCGCAACAGCTCGCGCAGGATTGTGCCGCCAGGGCCATCGGGCGGCTCGACGGGTTTGACGAAAAAGCCGACCCGTTGCGCGGGATTGCCCGGTATATCGTGGACCGCAAGAATTGACGATTCATATTCGCAGAAATGTGTATAAATAGAGAAAAAATGTATCATAATATGATCAAAGTAGCGCATAAAGTGCGCTAAATTGACTCAAATTTGCATATCAATGGTTTCATCTCGAAGGCCGTGACGCCTACATCCTCTTCATTCGCATCCGTCCCGTTTCTTTTTGCATCATGAAAGCCTTGGTCACAGGGGTCACGGGGTTTGTCGGGTCTGCCGTGGCGCGGGCCTTGGTCCGGGCCGGCACCGAGGTCCGGGGGCTGGTCCGGCCCGGCGCGGACCGGCGGGCTTTGGACGATCTGGCGATCGACACCGTGTCCGGTGATTTGACCGACGCGGCGTCGCTTCGGTCGGCGCTTCACGGCTGCCGGCAGGTGTACCACGTGGCGGCGCATTATGCCCTGTGGGCGCGCGACCCGTCGGTGTTCTACCGGGTGAACGTCGAGGGCACCAGGACGCTGCTCGCCGCGGTGCGCGAGTCGGACGTCGACCGCGTCGTGTACACGAGTACGATCGGCGCGATCGGGTTGCCCGAGGGCGGAGGACCGGGCACTGAACAGACGCCGGTGTCCCTGGCGCAGATGACCGGGGACTACAAGCGTTCCAAATATCTGGCCGAGCAGGAGGTCCTGAAGGCGGCGGACGCGGGCATGCCCGTGGTGATCGTGAACCCCTCGGCGCCGGTGGGGGTGTGTGACGTGAAGCCGACGCCCACGGGGCAGATCGTCGTCGATTTCATGAAGGGGCGCATGGTGGCGTACGTCGAAACGGGCATGAA
>MPMZ01000094.1 GCA_002238765.1 Nitrospira sp. bin75 | reverse complement strand
CGCCTGGAAGAGTTTTCCGGCCCTGATCATGGGCAATACGGTGGTGCTCAAGCCATCGCCCGATACTCCATTCACGGCGGCGCTTTTTGTGAGAATACTGGACGAGTCGGGAATTCCTCCGGGAGTCGTGAACCTGGTCCTCGGGAGCACGCCGCAAGTCGGGGAAGCCTTGGTGAAACATCCTGACGTCGCGCTCATCTCCTTCACGGGCTCGAAAGCCACGGGTGCACAAGTCGCCCTGGATGCCGCGACTCATCACAAGAGGGTCGCCCTGGAAATGGGTGGGAAGAATGCCATTCTCGTGATGGAGGATGCGAACCTGGAGTTGGCCGTGGAAGGCATCGTGTGGAGCGCCTTCGGCACCAGCGGCCAGCGCTGTACGGCCTGTAGCCGGCTGATTGTCCATCGGGCAGTGAAGGACCGGCTGGTGACGTTGTTGCTGGATCGCATGCAGAGGCTTCGAGTCGGAAACGGCCTCAACCCCGAAACCGACGTGGGTCCCTTGATCAATCAGAGCCACTGCGACCGCGTCCATGATCTCGTCAGGGCCGGTCAACAGGAAGGTGCACGATTGCTCGCGGGCGGGCGTCCGCTGACCGAAGGCGACTACGCCGACGGGTATTTTTTCGCCCCCACCCTGTTCGACGGGGTCACGCCGTCCATGCGAATTGCCAATGAAGAGATCTTCGGGCCGGTCCTGACCGTCCTGGAAGTGCAAGACCTCGAGGAGGCCATTTCCCTGAACAACTCCGTGGAATACGGGCTCTCGAGCGCACTGTACACGCAAGACGTCAACCGGGCCCAATACGCCATGCGTGAACTCCGCTCGGGGATCGTGTACATCAACGCCGGGACCATCGGCAGTGAAGTCCACTTGCCGTTTGGAGGCGTGAAAGCCACGGGCAACGGGCATCGTGAGGCCGGGCAGGCGGCCCTGGAGACCTTCAGTGAATGGAAATCCATTTACGTCGATTACAGCGGCCAGCTCCAACGCGCCCAAATCGACACCACCTGATGAAAGGTGTGAACCACGGGTGAGGTGCATGATGAACAACGCCCAACTTGAACGCACGCTCCACGCCTACATTCGTGAGTACGTGTCACAAAACCGTGCGGCGTTGATCGCCAAAGGCGTCATGGATGCCGCCGGAACCGGGCTCAAACCGCTGGTCGATCATATCACCTTCCGGACCCGCAATATCGACCGGCGCGCCGAGGAATTCGTCCGGCTCGGGTACGTCTATTCCGAGACGCTGGAGTACCGCGACTGGTACGCCAAGGTGTACCGGCTTCCCGGATTTCCGGCGTTGTTCGTTGATCAGGCTTACGATGATGAACGGGGCAAGACCAGCATCATCCCGGATTGGGTGAACGCATTCGGGGACCGGACCCTGCATCATATCGCCCTGTTGGCGGAAGACATTGAAGCGGCCATGGGCCGGTTGCAGCGCAAAGGGGTGGCCTTCGCCGGGTCCGTGATCGGAGAAAAAGGCGAGGTTCTCCGGCAAGTCTTCAGCATGCCCGAACTGGTCCGGGGAACACCGTTTTCCGTGCTGGAATTGATTGAACGGCACGCCGGCTACCAGGGGTTCTCCCCGCCTCAGGCCGACGCACTGATGCAATCCACGGTGAACCATTAACGAGCAGGTATCCCATGCCAACCCTTCTCCTGTTAGGCGCCGGAAAAATCGGTTCGCTTATTGCAACCTTCCTGGCGGAGACCAGCGAGTATACGGTGCATCTGGCCGACGTCGACCCGCGGGCCACGACGGCTCAAGAGAGGCCGGAGATCGTTCCCGTGGTCCTGGATGCCGACGACGTGCGCGGCCTGGAACACTACGTGCTCACGCAGAAACCCGAGGCCGTCATTTCCAGTCTCCCGTATTTCTCCAATCCTACGGTTGCCGCGGCGGCCAGAAAGCACGGTCTCCATTATTTCGATTTGACGGAAGACGTCGAGGTAACCGAACGCATTGAACGCATCAGTCGCAGCAGCAGGCAGGCCTTTGTGCCCCAATGCGGGTTGGCCCCGGGGTTTATCAGCATCGTGACCAATGAGGTCATGCAACACTTCGACACGTTGGAGACCGTCAAAATGCGGGTCGGGGCGTTGCCGGTCCACCCCAGTAACGGATTGAAATATTCCCTGACCTGGTCCACGGACGGGCTGATCAACGAATACGGCAACGTGTGTTACGGCATTGAAAACGGGGTCAAGACCGCACTGAGACCGCTCGAAGGGTATGAGACTATCGAAGTCGACGGCTTGCTCTACGAGGCATTCAATACTTCAGGGGGATTGGGGACCCTGGCGGATACCTATGCCGGCAAAGTCCAGACGATGAATTACAAGACACTCCGGTATCCCGGCCATTGCGACAAAATTCACTTTCTGATGAACGACCTGAAACTCAACCGGCAACGGGACACGCTCAAACACCTGCTTGAGAACGCCGTTCCCCAAACCGATCAGGACGTGGTTCTGATTTACGTGTCCGTGGTGGGGAGAAAAAGCGGAACGTTAATGGAAGAGAATTACGTCAAGAAGATTTATCCGCAAACCATTGCGGGCAGCCTGTGGTCAGCCATTCAGGTGACCACGGCCGCCGCCGTGTGCAGCGTGGTGGATTTGGTCCTCGCCGATCCGGCTCACTACCAGGGGTTCATTCAGCAAGAGACGTTCCCGCTTGCAGCGGTTCTTTCGAACCGTTTTGGGCGGGTGTACGCGTAAAGCAGGGATCCGATTCCCGCCGGCGGTGTTGGGTCGTACCCCGGTCATGGAGTCGATCCTTCGTCTCCCTGTGCACAGAACCCGTCTCGGATCGTTCAAGATGGCCGCAGGCGCGGCACCGATACTCGAAGAGACTCATCACGTCAAGGGCATCGAGGAATTCGCCCTGATCTTCGAGGACCATCCAGCCCTGGCATTTGGAACATGGGCGGTTTCTGCTCATATTCAATACTACCATGGTTTCGTCGTCTCATGACGGCCGGGGTTCACATGCATGGAGAGGAAAGGTACAGGCTACGGATGTCGGTTCCGTTAACGTCGTTTAATGAACATGTAAAAAAATGGATTTTTGCGAGAATGTGTGGGGGCGTGACAAGGAGAAGGAGGGGGTCTCTATAATTTCAAGAGCTGCGAGATCACGAGATAGGCCCAGGCCGCCGCAAAAATGTAGGTGATTTCCTTTTCCCCGATCTCTTTGTACATCAGGCGATATCCGACAACCGGCACGACGGCCACCATGGCTGACGAGAAAAAGTGCCCCACCACGTCGCCCAGCACCCCGCCGATGGTCTCGTTGCCGGGCAAGGCCAGAAATACGCTCGCCCCGACCAGGGGAATCCATAACCAGCGGACGTTGACCATGCCAGCCTCCCCGTGACTGCCAAAATGATTCCAGAGCCCTCTCCCGGGTATTCTATAAAAAACTTCTCTCCAGTGCGACCCCGGTCGGCCTCCGAAACGATGATCAAGAAGGTCGCCGGGGTGGGTGACCCATTCTTCAGCCTGACAAAGCGGCTGGTCGGCTCAGGCTGTCTGGGGCCGGCAAGCCTTTTCTCACCCGGTCTATAGGTATAGAATGGTCGTAACCGAGATGCGTGACCCGATCACAAGGAGAATTCCCGTATGCGTATGTTGCTCGCCATAGATGGATCGATCCCTGTTTCCCAGACGGTTCAGCCATTGACACATTTAGGACCGCTGGATGAAGTGTCGATCGTTCATGTGCTTCACTTGCCGAACCTGGAATATCCTCTGATACCGCCTGAATTGCGTGAAGAGGCCAGCAAGGCCATCGAGGGGACCCTGCGTGCCGACGGCGAGCGGCTCCTCGATCAAGCCGTCGCCGCCCTTCCCCAAGGGGTTGGGCAGGTGCATCGCATCCATGAAATCGGTGAGCCGTCGAGAGTTATTCTGGAATCCGCACAATCGACGCAAGCGGACCTGATCGTCATCGGCGCTCGAGGTCTCGGGCCCATCAAGGAAATGCTCTTGGGTAGCGTTTCGCACCGCGTCCTCCTCCACGCACCCTGTTCCACGTTGGTCGTGAGAAACCCGATGCCGGCCCTCAACCATATTCTGATTCCCGTGGAGGGCCAGGAAGATGCGGAAAACATCCTCCGGTTTCTCTATCGCCTTTCATTCAACCAGTCCGTGCAAATCACCGTCATGACCGTCTGGCCGCAACCTCAATTACCCTTCCCGGCCACATTGGGGCAATCCAAGCAGCTTGAAGAACGAGCGTTGGAGCACGCTGGTGAAATCACTGAACGGATCGTGCAGGAACTCGCTCAACACAACGTTACCGCCCGTGCCGTGGTTGGCATGGGAGAGCCGGCCTTTGCCATTCTTGAACAAGCCAAGGCCTTGCAACCCGATCTGCTGATAGCGGGGTCACACGGAAGAAGCGGCGTGAGCCGGTTCCTGATGGGAAGCGTCTCGCACACTCTTGTCCACCGAGCGCCGTGCCCGGTCTTGATCGTTCGTTAGGTACCGGCCGCCCCCCGCACCCGCTCCAATCTCTCTTTTCCCACAGTCCAAGATA
This sequence comes from Nitrospira sp. bin75, assembly GCA_002238765.1. Lineage (GTDB taxonomy): Bacteria > Nitrospirota > Nitrospiria > Nitrospirales > UBA8639 > Bin75. Next base: position 86 of record MPMZ01000094.1, on the reverse strand, counting down.
TTCCAATAGCGTCCCAAAATGCCTATGAATAAAGGAGTTTGGAATGTTGACGTTTGAGTTCGAATCTCCCACCCTGTCTTTCGCGT
>MPMZ01000012.1 GCA_002238765.1 Nitrospira sp. bin75 | reverse complement strand
TGTAAATGGCGGAGAGGGTGGGATTCGAACCCACGGTGCCGTTGCCAGCACACGTGCTCTCCAGGCACGCCGATTCGGCCACTCTCGCACCTCTCCGCATTGCAGGGATTATGACAAAGGATAGTAATTCTAGCATGGGCTCTTCGGAGCAACAAGCGAAGGTGCGTTTCCTCAAGTCAACACGAAGCACCTGAATAGCTACGTGAACGAATTTTCGTTCCGGTTGAACGAAGAAAATTGTCAGGTGGATGCGGAAGACCGGATGATGATGCTCTTCCGGGCGATGCCAGGGTAATGGCTGTTGTACCGGGAGTTGGTTGCCTGATATTACTTGTTGGTCACTTGACACACTGTATGACTTGGGTCATACCAAAGAAGTTTTAATGCACGTCCATCCCGAATGCCATAGATTCTGGTTTTTCCATCTAAACGCAAAGAAAATAAATCAGAAAGATCTTCTTGGCCAATTTCCTTTAGCCGTTCCTTGGCTTGTTTGGCGAGCTTAGAAACAGGCACAAAATGACTATTGTTTCCATGACCACGAGATTTTCCGCCGGATGCATCCATAATTGCAGCCCAGGTCATAGATTCTAAGTCCTTAAGTTTAGGAAATATCTTTGACCACCAATCTTTGCCGGCTTTTGATTTCCAACCCCAAGGCCCGTAAAGATCTACGATACTGAATCGCCATGCAATTTTTTCAATTTCTTGTCGATCAAGATCTGCACTTTTAGCTTTTGGTTCTTTCTTGGCAGGTGGACTCTCACATACCTTGGGCCGCTTATGTTTCTTAGTCACAACAATTACAAGCTAGCATAGTATTTTTTTAAACTTTTTTTCGAAATGATAGCCTCACCGCGATCTCCATCAGGAATCCCTTTGCGAGCTAATTTCCACGGATCTTCCATATGCGTTAAATCGCTTAACCATTGTGGCGACTTATCGCCATAAAAATTCAAAACCCCATCAATGGTGTCGCGTTGGTATTCAAGCAGTGATTCTGGATTTCCTCTTTTTACCCTTCCAATATGAAATTGCCCGCGATGCTTGTTGTATAATTCTCGAACAACCGGCCCATTCGCCCAGGCTTCAATTGCCTCAGGAAAAAGAATATCTTCATCCCACACAAGGGACCAAGCTTGACAATAGTAGACAAGCTTTTGAAGCTTCCAGGTTGTCATGGCCCCTTTTTGCTCCAAAATATAAGCTGCAACATCAAGAACACTAGCCATGATCGTGTCCCTTTCCTTTTTAAATTTTAGATGTTTATTCTTGAAAAACGCCAATTACTTGCTTATGAAGCCAAGAGCAAAAGGTAGGAAATTAATCAATCTCTTGCCTTAAATCAGGCAATTTTTATTCCATAATAACATTATGGATAACCTGTTGATTAATGGTGAATTACGTTATTAATAATGTGTAAAAAACGTAATATATCTTCCTGTAGCGTTTTAAAATGTTTCAAAAAGTAAACGCTCTTGCCTATTGAAGTTAGATGCGTAAATCCACTTCGTCGGAGGCTTAAGCCCCTGACTGGCGTCGTTGAAAGAGTCGTTGTCACCGAGACGACCCCGTCAGCGCTTTATAGAGATGGCCGCGAAACAGCATCATCAGGACCGCGCCGACTGGCGTGAGACAAAGAACCAGGGTCACGGCCGTCGAGGAGGAGAGCCCGAGATATTGGAACCACTGGCTCAACACGGCAAAGGGCAGTCCCAACAATTGTAAAAAGTCCAACCCGATCAGCCTGCCGCTTCGGCTCGACAGCGCAAGGAAAAAGGACAACCCGAACGGGGCGAAGACCGCGGCAAGCGGCAAAAACCATTCAATCCAATTTTCCAGGACGAATTCGTAACTGTCCTTGAGGATCTCCAGTGGAGCGCCCGAACGCCCCTGGTAAATCAGTTCCGGGACGGGGTTGAGCAAAATGAACAACAGCAGAAAGACGGCCGAGACGATCGCCGGCCCATAGGGATTGGCTTGCATGCCGAGTTCGAGAACTTGCAAGGGCACCCACACGATGAAGCCGATGGTGATCACGTCCCAGAAATAGCTGCCCGCCACCTCCCACAGATCGCGCCAGACCATCGGCCGGGCGCCCATCACAGCTTGTTCGAGCAACCCCAGAAACGCCCCCACCACGAAGGCATTGGCTACGCCGAGTAACAACCCGCCGAGCATGCCGAAGGCCATGGCCACCCCGGTGACGACGTACATGAGCACGGCCAGGATCACAACCGCCGGTACGAGCAACCAGTTTCTGGTCAACGACCGCCAGGTCGCGAGTAACGCTTGACGATAGAGATGAAAAGTCGCTGGGACGAACTCCGACATGCGTCGTCGTGGCGAAGTGGAAGACGATTAGCCTGACGATTTCTGCTTGAGGGCGAGAATGTCCTGTTGTTGCCGGTCCCGTTCCTGTTCGATCTTCTTTAACCGGCTGGGGCGGTCAAGGGTCCACCACTTCACGCGGTCCTTAAACGAAACCGCTTTGGGCGCCACGCTTTTGAGCGGCTCTTCTTGAAAATCAAACCCTTTGTGCGTATCGCGCGCGTGAATGAATTGCTCGTAAATATTCAGATACAGTTTCTTGAGGTCCATAGCGAACACCATAGCTTACCGCACCGGATTCTGGCAAGAACCCGTCGATCGGAAAGCGGGGCAAGCGTTGACACCCTTCGCGCCTATATGGGTAAATAGTAAAAATGGCTAAGCCTGTTGCCTTTGGGGCTCCAGCCGCACCGTTTCGAATGCTCCCGAGAAATGGAAGCGATTCATTGAAGCGAGAGTGGCGGAACTGGCAGACGCGCGAGACTTAGGATCTCGTGGGAGACCGTGGGGGTTCAAATCCCCCCTCTCGCACCACTGACCTGCTGTCTTTCATCGACGATCGGACTCACTATGAAATTGGAAGTCACGGAATTAGGGCCGGTTAAGCGTGCGCTCAAAATCGAAGTGCCGGAAGACGTCGTCAACCAGGAATTCGACCGGGTGTATACCGATCTGAAGCGTCAGGTGCGCGTTCCAGGCTTCCGCCCCGGAAAGGCGCCGGTCGCCATGTTGGAAAAACGCTACGCCAAAGCCGCCGAACAGGACGTCATTCAGCGCTTGGTCCCGACTTACTACCAAAAGGCCATTCAAGAATCCGGGGTGGCTCCCGTTCTCGTTGAAATTCCTCCTTTGGAGCGAATGAAAGCCAACCGGAACGCGTCGCTCACCTTCACGGCCACCGTTGAAATCAAGCCGTCTATCGAATTACGCGATTATCGTCCACCCAATCCTATTTCCTTGAAGCCCGATTCCCGGACCATTACCGACCAGGATGTGGATAAAGCTCTGGACCGGTTTCGCGAACAACAGTCCCGGCTTGATGCCGCCGCCGCGGGCACCCGCCTGGAGGAAGGCCTGTATGCGGTCGTGACGATTGAAGGGTTTTTGGATGGCGCGCCGGTGGACGGGTCGAAGAAGGAAGGGCATCTCCACAAAGTGGGGTCTCAGGAACCCATGCTGGGTCTGACCATCGACGAGGTGCTGGTGGGAAAACAGGAAGGGGACCAGGCCGAGATACCCCAGGAATATCCCGCCACGCATCCGGATGCCCGTCTGGCCGGGAAAATCGTCACGTTTCGGGTTTCAATCCTCGGGGTGAAGCAAAAAACGCTCCCGGTGCTGGATGATGAATTTGCCAAAGATTGCGGAGCCTTTGACACCCTCGACGCACTCAAAGACAAGATTCGATCCGAGTTGGAATCGGTCCTCAAACGGGACATCGAAGAAGGCTATAAGGACCAAATTCTCGAACGCCTGTTGGCCCTGCATCATTTTGATCTCCCTGAAGCCCTGGTCGAACGGGAAGTTCGCACGCTGGTGCGACAACGACTCATGGAAGAGCAGCGAAAAAAGGGCGGCCAGTTCTCAATGGATGATCAAATCCACATGGAGGAGGAGGCGAAACGCATCCAAAACGAAGTCGCTCCGGGGGCGCAGAAGCGAGTCAAGCTCGGCCTGGTGTTGGAAGCCATTGCGGACAAGGAAGGGGTTTTCGTGAGTGAACAGGAAATTCAGGATGAGTTCAGCAAACTTGCCAAAGGACTTCAAGTCCCGCTGGAGGACATTCAAAAGATGGTGGAATCGGGAGGGCAAAATTCACGGCAGGAGTTCGAGGATCGCATCCGGGCCGACAAAGCGCTTCAATTGGTCTACCAATTTGCGGTGATTCAAGGGTAAGGCGCTCCGAAACCAGTTTTGCACGGAAAGGGTACAACCGTATGTTAATTCCAATGGTGATTGAAAGTACGAACCGGGGTGAACGCGCGTATGATATTTACTCCCGCCTGTTAAAAGATCGCATTATCTTTCTCGGCGCGCCCATCGACGACATCTTCTCCAACCTCATCATTGCGCAATTGCTGTTTCTGGAGGCTGAAGATCCGGAGAAAGACATCAATCTCTATATCAATTCGCCGGGCGGGAGCGTCACCGCGGGCATGGGCATTTACGACACCATGCAATACGTGAAACCCCCGATTACGACGATTTGTCTGGGGCAAGCCGCCAGCATGGGCGCCCTGCTCCTCGCCGCCGGCACCCAGGGCAAGCGCCATGCCCTTCCCAACGCCCGGGTGATGATTCATCAGCCCATGGGAGGATTTCAGGGACAGGCGACGGAGATCGATATTCACGCGCGTGAAATTCTGAAAATTCGCGAGCGACTCAACCAGATCCTTTCGGAACACACGGGTCAGGCGTTGGAGAAAATCAGCCAGGATACCGAGCGGGATTATTTCATGTCGGGCACGGAAGCCAAAGACTACGGCCTCATTGATGAAGTCATTGTCAGAGCGTCGGAAAAGGTACCTGCCGCCGCGAATGGCGCCTAACCCCTGACCGTCCTCACGACCCTCATGGCCAAACAACTCAAATCAGACGAAAATCTTCGGTGTTCGTTCTGCGGGAAAAGCCGCGATCAAGTGCGCAAACTGATCGCGGGGCCCACCGTGTACATTTGTGACGAATGCGTGGGCCTGTGCAATGAAATCATGGCCGAGGAATGGCAAGAGACCAAAGACGAAATCTCCTCAAAACTTCGAAAACCCGCCGAGATCAACCGCCACCTGGATCAATACATCATCGATCAGACCCGCGCCAAAAAAATTCTCTCGGTTGCCGTTCACAATCACTATAAACGCATCGCCGCCAGTGAAACCGGAGACGTCGAATTGCAAAAAGGCAACATTCTGATGATCGGGCCGACGGGGACAGGGAAAACCTTATTGGCCCAAACCCTCGCCGATTATCTCGACGTGCCGTTTACCTTGGCCGATGCCACCACCTTGACCGAGGCGGGGTACGTCGGGGAAGACGTCGAGAACATTATTTTGAAACTCCTGCAAGCCGCGGACTATGAAGTGGAGCGCGCGGAACGCGGCATCATTTATATCGATGAAATCGACAAAATCACTCGGAAGGCGGACGGGCCTTCCATTACCCGTGACGTGTCGGGGGAAGGCGTGCAACAAGCCCTGCTCAAATTGATCGAAGGCACCGTGGCCAACGTCCCGCCGCAAGGCGGTCGAAAACATCCGCACCAGGAATTCATCCAGGTCGATACCAAGAACATCCTGGTCATCTGTGGTGGGGCGTTTGTGGGGCTTGAACCCATTATCGAGCGACGCCTGAATCAAAACCGCATGGGCTTTAAATCGGACAAGTCCGTCTCAGCGCAGGAACGCCCCTCTTCCCTGTTGGCCCAAATCCAACCGGAAGACTTGCTCCACTATGGGTTGATTCCCGAATTCATCGGGCGCTTGCCCGTGGTGACCACGCTTGAAGAATTGGATGAACGAGCGTTGACGCGGATTTTGATCGAACCCAAAAATGCTTTGACCAAGCAATATCAAAAGCTGTTGTCCTTCGACAAAGTGAAACTGAAATTTACGGATGGGGCCCTCCATGCGATCGCCAGCAAAGCCCATGCGCAGAAAACCGGAGCACGGGGTCTTCGCGCGATCATGGAAGAGGTCATGCTCGATATTATGTACGAGGTTCCCTCTCAAACCGAAATCAAGGAAGTGGTGATTACCGAAGACGTGATTCTGAAGAAGGGCGAACCGTTCACTTTTTTGGAACCGTCATCAAGCATGAAACCGGCGGTCGGCTCGTAACGCGAGGACTGTCGCCATCCCGGTCGCCGGGAGGGTTGACGCACCCGGTCACGACGCTCCCCACCGGCACCGCATCCCCGGACGCCCCCGTCAATCTTCAGCCGCCGACGCTTCGAGCGGCTTTCTTTGTTGCAAACCGTTTTTTTTTCCGCCGCCATTCACGTTGTTCTTGCGCGGCGCGAACTCGAAGCCCAATTTACCCGATCCAAGGTCGATCGTGAGATGGGCTGCAAACTTGCGTCTATTCTTCTTCGACACGAAGCCCTGCAGGAGATCGGTCTTCCCCTTGTCCAACAATTGCCGCACCTCACCGGCATCAAGAAGGCGATTCAGGATCTGCCGGCTAATTTTGAAATCACAGGCCGGTTCGTCACCCAGCCCGTTGCGACAGACGTATCGTCTCGGCGCATCGAGCACCGGCGCACCACACTTGGGACACGGACCGACTTGGTCGCAAGTTTGCGGATCAACGTCGTCCCCCTTGGTGCTCTCACCAAAATCAAAGGCCGCGGTAAAGTCATCCTTGATCATCAACTCGGCGGCAAATTCGCGGCCGAGACGGCTACGGAAACCATTCAGCGGGCCGAGACGCCGGTCACGTAACAGGCTTGACACCTCGTTGGGTGACAACTCTCTCCCGGCGATGGATTTCCAAATCGAGAAATCGCAGGATTCGCACACAAATTTGCGATAGTTCTCTCGCACTCTACCTTGACCGCACTTGGGACAGGGAACGGCGAGTACGGCGTATTCGTCGTCAATTTGGTCAACGTCACACTGCCGGGCTGCCTCGACAATATCCGCGGTCATCCTGCGAATGTGCCTCATGAACTCCTCGGAGGAGAACTGGTCGCTTTCGATCTGCTTCAGTTTCTTTTCCCATTCGCCGGTCAATTCAGCCGTGGTCAATTCGTCAATCTTGAGGGCGCGCAACAACCTGAGCAGCGTCGTGGCCTTGGCCGTCGGAATCAATTCACGGGCGTCGCGCAGGATGTAACGGTTGCGGATCAACTCCTCGATGATCGCGGCGCGCGTCGCGGGGGTGCCGAGTCCACGACCCTGCAGGGCTTCCCGCAACTCATCGTCCTCCATCAATTTACCCGCACCCTCCATCGCGGACAACAGGGTCGCCTCGTTGTAGCGCGGGGGCGCCTTGGTTTGCTTGCCCTCCAGATCGATTTCGACCGTCTCGGCCCGTTCAGAGTCGTCCTGGGCGGTGCTCGCGAGCGGAGGCAACGTCTCGTTGCTTTCCTTACGCCCCATCACCTGCAACCAGCCGCTCTCGATCAGCACCCGCCCGCGGGTCTCAAAGGTCTGGTGTTCCACGACCGTCCGGCGCACCGTGTTTTCGAAGCGAGCCGGAGGATAGAATGCCGCGATGAAACAGCGGGTGACCAGTTCATAGATGCGACGTTCCTGTTCCTTCAGTTTGCCCGGCGCCTCCCCGGTTGGAATGATGGCAAAGTGATCGGACACCTGGGCGTTGTTGAAGATTCGCCTGTTCTTGCCGTTGATGTAGTGTTCTTGGAGGACCCGTTCGGCCCAGTGGCTGATCGGTCGGTCGCCTTCGGCGTCCGATGACGCGGCACCCGGGCCGGCGGCAGACGAAACCAGCGACTGCATGATGGTTCCGACCGTCTTCGGGTAATCTTCGGGTAACGTCCGCGAATCGGTGCGCGGGTAGGTCAGGACCTTGTGGCGTTCGTACAAGGCCTGCGCGATGCCGAGCGTGGTCTTTGCCGAAAACCCGAACCGCCGGTTCGCTTCACGCTGCAGCGAGGTCAGGTCGAACAGCATCGGTGGCTGCTGGCTCGACGGTTTCGTGGTTTCGGACACACGGCCTTCCCGATTCGCACATTGCGCCACGATCGCCTCGGCCCGGGTCTTGTCCCAGATGCGCTCCGGCTTCGCGGTGCCATGCTGATCCTTGGCCGCACCTGGTGTGACGCCTTGCTTCGACCGGGGTTGCAATTGCGGATCAACCCAGTACCCTTCGTACCGGCCGGAGGCAATCGCGAAGATGGCCTTGACTTCCCAATACTCGCGAGGCTCGAAGTGCTGGATCTCTTTCTCGCGGTCGACAAGGAGCGCCAGCGTCGGCGTTTGCACCCGCCCCACCGTGGTCAGTGAAAACCCGCCGCCGCTCGAATTCAGCGCAGTCATCGCCCGGGTCGCATTGATCCCGATGAGCCAGTCGGACTCCGAGCGACACACGGCGGCACGCTGAAGTGGCAACAATGTCTCGCCGTCACGAAGACGTTCAAAGCCGTCGCGAATCGCCTGCGGGGTCATGGATTGCAACCAGAGGCGCCGCACCGGCTTTGAACCCTTGAAGTGGCGGATCAGGTAATGAAAGATCAACTCGCCTTCGCGTCCGGCGTCGCAGGCGTTGATGACGCTGTCGATATCCTTACGCGCGTAGAGTTTCTTGATCAGTTTGAGTTGCGATTCATTCTGCTGGATCGGTTTCAGATCAAAGTGATCGGGAATCACCGGGAGGTTGACGAGCGCCCACTTCCCGCGCTGGACTTCGACCCCGTCGGGAGCAACCAGTTCGAGCATATGACCGACCGCCGACGTCACGACGTGCTCCGGCCCTTCGAAGAAGTTTTTCTCGTTCTGAAACCCACCAAGCGCCCTGGTGATGTCGCGGGCCACTGAGGGTTTCTCGGTAATGACCAGGGTCTTGCCCATTCCTTCGGCAGGGCGGGGGGACGCCTTCTTCTTTCTGGGTGCAGTGGACGTACGGGAAGGCATGATCAAACCATTTCCGGGATGCTTGGCGGGCCGCCGCTCGACGACGAGTCCGTCTATCCCTGGCCCGAACTCCTGATGTAACAGGACCCGGGAACCTGTTGAATACAGCCTCGCAATTCCAGGCTGAGCAGGAGACTCATCACTTCGGCACGATCAAACGGCGCTTGCGTCAACACCTCGTCAATCGAGACGGGCTCATCATGAACCAGAGCCAGCACTCGCTGTTCTTTGGCGGTGAAGACCGGAACCGCCGTTTCCTGAAAACCGGCATTCTTTACTCGATCGCGAAAAGGTCCGTCAAGCTGAAGAAGCAATTCCTCAACGACGTCTCCCGCCTCTTCCACGAGTTTTGCCCCCTGTTTGATGAGGCTGTGCGCCCCCTGGTGCTTGCCGTTTTTGACGGCACCCGGGATGGCAAAGACCTCACGGTTCTGCTCGAGCGCATAGCGCGCCGTGATCAACGCGCCGCTTTTCTGATTGGCTTCCGAGACGATGACGCCTAACGACAACCCGCTGATGATCCGATTGCGACGAGGAAAATGATACGGCAGCGGTGGGGATCCGAGCGGCAATTCCGACACCACGGCGCCGTTGACTTCGATGTCCTTTCGCAATTGTCGATGTTCCGGGGGATACGTTCGATCCACGCCGCACCCGACAACGGCAATCGTCCTGGCCTTGGCCGTCAGCGCGCCTCGATGAGCCGCCGCGTCAACTCCCCTCGCCAATCCACTCACGATCGTAAACCCCATGGCGGCCAAACTTTGACTGAACTCTTGCGTCATGAGCGCCCCGGCCGGCGTCGCTTTTCTTGATCCCACAATCGCCACGGCATGGTCGTCAGCCGGGGGCAGGGTGCCCCGAACGTACAACACGGGCGGTGGATCAGGGATCATGGCCAGCCGGCGAGGATAGGCGGCATCCAAAATCGTGACGATCGAACTCGCTCCTTTTTCGATCAGCCGCATTTCTTTGCGAACGTGGGCAACCACGCTTGGATCGGGGGCGTTTCGTAGGGAGGTCATGACGGACGCACGCAGTCCGGCCACGTGCCGCAACTCGGACGAAGACGCAGACAGCACCTCCTTCGGCCCGCCGAAATGCCGGACGAGTGTACAGATGGTCCCGTCACTTAATCCTTTCACCGACCGCAAGGACAGCCACGCTTCCAGCACTTCCATGGTTCAAAAGAACCGCACACGAGACGTGGGGGTGATGGGCATCAGTCGGCTAGCCCGCACCGTCGCCTAACACCACAAGGTCATACTGCTCAAGCGGAAGCAGGGGATCGGCATTCACGATAATCTGATAATGAAACTCTCGCTGGAGTTGCTCAAGCGCTTCGGGCTCGGTTTCTTGCAGCATCTCCACGATATGAGGATGGGCCCCGACCACCACGGTTTGCTGCCCGGCCGCTCGTCCGATTCGGCGGATATCGCGCAACATATCATACACCACCGTGAGTGCGGATCGTGTGTAGCCGCGCCCATCACAGTCGGAGCAGACGTCTGAGAGCGTCCTGAGCAAGTCTTCCCGCACGCGTTCCCGGGAAATCTCGATCAACCCCAGATCGCTGATACGAGAAATACGCGTGCGCGCTTTGTCATTACCCATCGCGTCCACGAGGGCTTGATAGACTTTGTCACGATTCCGTCCTCGTTCCATATCGATAAAATCGATAATGATGATCCCCCCTATTCCGCGAAGTTTAATCTGGTAGGCGATCTCACGAGCCGCTTCCAAATTGTTTCTCAAAATCGTTTCTTCCTGATCGCGCTTGCCCACGTAACGCCCCGTGTTCACGTCGACGACCGTCATGGCTTCCGTATGATCAATCACAATATGGCCGCCGGACTTGAGCCAGACTTTTCGGCTCAAGGCGCGAGAGATTTCCATCTCGATCCCCAAGTGATCGAACAAACTCTCATCCTTGTCATAGTGAACAATTCGAGACGTTTGGTCAGGCAGATACCGGCGGACAAACTCTTTGACCGCTGCACATTCCTCTTTCGAATCGATCAGCAGCCTCTTGACGTTTTTGGTAAATAAATCCCGCACCACCCGCAGCGTCAGATCCAAATCCGTATGCAGCGCGGCAGGAGCGGGATAGATATCCTGCTTCTTGACAATATCCTGCCACATCGCGGTGAGAAACCCGACGTCAGATTTGAGATCCTCTTCGCTGACCCCCTCGCTCACCGTCCGGACAATGTATCCATAGCCCGGTTCACGGATACGTTTCATGATGTCTTTGAGACGACCACGCTCATCTTCCTCGGCAATGCGTCGCGAAATCCCGACATGATCGACGTTCGGCATGAGTACCAGGAAACGCCCCGGCAAGGAACAATAGGACGTCACCCTGGGGCCTTTGGTGCCGATCGGACCCTTGGAAATCTGGACGACGAGTTCTTGGTTTTCTTCCAGCAACTCTTGAATGGGTAGCACCGTTTGCCGTCGCGGACGTGGGAATTCCGGCCCTTTCTCATCTTCGTCGCTTTCCACCAGGATATCGCCGGGTTCAGTGCCCACCGACAGATCAGACACGTGCATAAACGCGGCGCGTTCCAGGCCAATGTCCACAAACGCGGCCTGCATACCGGGCAGGACTTTCACGACTTTGCCTTTATAGACGTTGCCCACAAAATCCTTTTTCTTGGCCCGGTCCACGTATAATTCCATGACCACCTTATTCTCCAACACCGCGACACGCGTTTCCTGCGGCGTCATATTGATGGCAATCTCAACACCCATACCTCGACTCCTTTATTCCTTGACGCGCTTGCGACTCAGTGAGAGAACCCCGGTCAAACCCGTCGTGGTCGACGTCTCCCCCAAAAGCGTGACATGGATTCTACGTTTCGTCAAATGGTCGATCCCGACACGCGACAAGGAAGGCCTGTGTGAACGGCTCACGCCGATAGCAATAGTCTTTCCCTCTTGACCCTGAACAGCAGGCCCAACGCCGCCATGGTCATAATCGTCGCGCTCCCCCCATAACTGAGTAACGGCAAAGGAATGCCGACGATAGGTGCCAGACCGATGGTCATCCCTACGTTGACTGCCATGTTGAACGTCAGCATGCCCACGAGCCCAATGGCCAACAGGGCGCCCAACGTATCTTTGGCCTTCGCCGCAATCTCCAATCCCAACAACAACAGCGCGAGATAGAGGCTGAGGCACAGGACCCCGCCCAAAAACCCCCATTCCTCGGCCAGGACCGCGAAGATGAAATCGGTGTGGCCTTCCGGAAGAAATTTGAATTGCGTCTGCGTCCCGCCGTGGAACCCTTTTCCAATCAACTGCCCTGAGCCCACGGCAATGCGGGATTGCAACCCTTGGTACCCTCTTCCTGCGGGATCATAGTCGGGATCCACAAAACTCAAAATCCGTTCCTTTTGATAGTCATGCAGGGAACCCCATAATTCACTCCAGGCAAAGGGGAACAGCATCAGCGCCGACAAAAGCACCGCCCCCAACGTTTTGGACTTGATGCCGACAGCCAGAAGCAGGGTGACGTATATCGACAGAAAGCTGAGACTGCTCCCCAAATCGGGCTGTTTCAGAATCAAGATAAATCCCGGCAACGCGATCAACGCCGGCACGATGACCCGATACCACCAGCCTCGCCGGGGTTGGCTGGCATAATAGACGGCCAAGACCAAGAGCATCGGAATCTTCACGAATTCTGAAGGTTGAAACGCCAGGGGTCCCAAGGCAATCCATCGTTGGGCACCGCGACTGCTTTTCCCGCTGAAGAGAACGAAGAGGAGGAGAAGCACCGCGAATCCGTACAGCAGATACGACCATCGCGCGAGTGCATGGTAATCGATCCGCGACACCACCAGAAAGGCCAGTGTTCCGACACCGATCCAGATCGCCTGTTTCACATACAGAGGAAACTGACTGCCGGGCCCTTCGACCGTCACGCTGTAAATGGTCAGGACCCCAATGGATGACAACGCCAGGATGATACCGCAAAAGCACCAATCAAACCGGTCGAATCCCCGCCCGCGACTCCACTGTTCACCCATGAACCCGCGTCCCCTGTTTCATCGGTTTGTGGGAAGGAAACGTACGAGAAGCCTGTGTTCCGTCTTTCTCATCGACCCCATATGAGACATAGGCCTCAATCAGTTGCTTGGCCAAAGGTGCCGCAGCGGATCCGCCGTGCCCCATGTGCTCAAGCAACACCGCCACGGCAATGCGGGGATGTTCGAACGGCGCATAGGCGACAAACCAGGCATGGTCTCGAAATCGCTTGGGAGTGTCTTCTTCAGATTTGTGGCGTAACGAGACCACCTGCGCCGTCCCGGTTTTTCCTGCAATCGTGACGATCGACGATCTGGCCCGTGGTGCCGTTCCTTCGGTGACCACCGCTGCAAGAGCCTTCTGAATCGCTTCCAGTTGAGGCGGTCGTAACGCAAGAGCAGACTCCGGTGTCGGAGCCCACTTCTGAATCCATTCGCCATCCCGTTCCCTTATTCCACGAACGACATGCGGGTGAACCGATCTTCCATTATTCCCGATCATGGCGATCACTTTCGCCATTTGAAGCGGTGTAACCGTGACAGCACCTTGTCCGATCGCCACGGAAATGGTTTCACCCGGGTACCATGGTTCCCCCTGTGTCTGTCGTTTCCATTCCGGGGTCGGGACGAGTCCCGTAGCTTCGGCAGGCAGCTCAATACCCGTTCTGGCCCCCAACCCGAATTGTTTCGCATAGGCCGCAATGGTCTCCACACCCATGCGATCGCCTAATCGATAAAAATACACGTCACACGAGTCGGTGATCGCTTTATGTAAATCGACCGCACCATGACCATACTTCTTCCAATCCCGAAAGGTTCGGTTGCCGAATCGAAACTTTCCCCCGCAACGAACCGTCTCGGTGAGGCCGATTGCCTGAGTCTCAAGAGCAGCCGTCGCCATAATGATTTTAAACGTGGAACCTGGAGGATACTGCCCTTGAATCGCTCGATTCGTCAGAGGATGGCGCGTGTCCTGAAGAATGGTGTTCCATTCATCGGCACGTAACCCACGGGATAAGGCATTGGGGTCGAAACTCGGCCGACTCGCCAAGGCCAGCAGTTCCCCCGTTTGCGGGTCCAAGACAACAATCGCGCCGGCTTCTTCTCCCAACAAATCTTCCGCCAATTTCTGTAAACGAAAATCAAGCGTCAGATGCACGTCATGTCCCACTTGCGGCTTGTCTACGGAGATCAGATGCTTCTCATGACCCAAGGCATCGACCTCGATGAGTTTTCGCCCCGCCCGTCCTCGCAATGTCCTTTCATAGATCCGTTCGACGCCATATTGGCCGATGACGCTGCCCGGGGGAAGCCCTTGAAACTCTTCTCGTGCCAGTTGTTCCTCTGAAGCGGCCCCCACGTACCCGAGCACGTGTGCGGCATAGACACCTTGAGGATTGTTCCGCTGAAATTCCGGACGAATCACCACGCCTGGCAGATCCAACCGATGTGATTCGACAATGGCCGCTTCTTTGAGACTGACGCCTTTCTTCAGGCGTATCGGCGTTTCCATTTCCGGGGTCTGAATCTTCTTGTTCAACTCACTCTTGTCCAGTGACAACAACTCGACGAGTTTTCCCATCAGGGCTTCACGGTCAGGCACGTCGCTGAGTTGGACGTACAAGTTGAAACTCGGGACGTTCTTCGCCAGCAACATCCCGTTGCGGTCGTAAATAAGTCCGCGAACGGGATGCAAGAGAATCGATCGGGTCCGATTATCATGAGCAAGATTTCGATAGTATGTCCCATCGCGAACTTGAAGCTGCCATAACCGCACGACCAACAGCCCCACAATGATCAATACGACGATCTTGATGAGAAGTAACCGTCCCTGGATATCCGCCAATCCGGTTGATTGGAGACCGGGATCAGTCATTGCCTGCTTCACCGACACACCTCACCTGGATGCCTCTCATGACAACCCTCACGAACTTGGCGCTTCGACCAGCCACTGGACAATGACCCAATTCGCCACGATGGCCGCGAGTCCATCCAGAATCGCCTGAGGAAGCAAGATAAAGGAAAACGCGTGGAGCATCTCTCCCAGACCCATTCCCATCCGAGACGACAGTAAGAACACGGTTGACGAAAGAACGGAACACGCCACAATCGGCACAAAAGCTGCATGAGGTGCCCTGTTGGCCAAATTCCTGGCGAAGACGCCGGCCAGGAATCCCACGCCGGCTTTCGTGAACATATTCAGCCCAAACAAACCGGCAGAAAACACATCCTGGATAAAACCCAGGCCGAAACCCACGATCGCTCCCGGTATGTGTCCCGTCCGAAACCCGACCAAACAGGCGATGACGAGACACAGATCCGGCTGGATCCCAAAAGGATTCAGCGAATGCAACAGGGTAGCCTGAAAGGAAATAAGGAACAGAATGAAAATCGCATACACACTGATCTTCATGGAGCAGGATTCTGGAGCCCTGGGGAAACCAACGCTTGATCAAGGGGAATCATGGCGTCCGGCGACCGAGGAGACACAACGATGAGCACTTCGTCCAAGTATCGAAACTGCACCGCCGGCACAATTTCGGCGGTCTGGAACAAATTGTCTTCACTTTCTTCAACGCGGGAGACGTCCCCGATCAGCACCCCTCGCGGAAATCCGCCCGTCAACCCTGAGGTCACCACGGCGTCACCTTTTTTGACCGAGGAAAGCGGGGGGAGATATTTCATGCGCACAAGCCCTTGCGACGTTCCCTGAACCATCCCTTCCTCTCGCGTTCGTTGAACCATACCCGCGACGGCCACGTTCGGATCGATCGTCAACAAGGCTATGCTCGTGGCCCCTGAGGTTCTGACGATTCGCCCCACGACCCCAGCCGGCGTGATGACGCCCATTTGCTCCCGAATGCCATCCTCCTCGCCTTTGTTCAGAATCACGCCTTGATACCAGTTCGACAGATTTCGGCCAATGACCTTTGCGGCCACCGTCCGGACCGACTCGTCCTTCTGAAATTTCAACAACGCGGCCAACCGTTCCGCAGTCAACGCCTGTGCTCGCAATCGATTCACTTCGCCCGTGAGTTGCCGGACTTTTTCCCGAAGCTCGCGGTTCTGTTCGGAAAGGCTCTGGAGGGCAATATACTGCATCCACCATTCCCGCATGTCTCGATCAAGCGTGGCCATGCCCTCAAGAGGGATGGCGACGAGGTCGGCAAGGGGTTGGCCTATCGTGTGGAGGAGCAATTGAGATTGCCGAGGCAGGAGGGCGAACACGACAAAGGCGACAGCCAAGAGGGCCACGCTGACCCGCTTCACGCCGGAACCCCAAAACACCCCAGGCCGAAACCGGCCACTCATAAGAAGTCGTTCCTTTACGAACTGACCGTCGACATAGAGGAGACACTCCGCAGGAGGGTGAGCTCTTCGAGCGTTTTCCCGACTCCTAAGACCACAGACGTGAGTGGATCATCGACGGTGACAATCGGAAGGCCGGTTTCCTCACGCAACCGGGCATCAAACCCGCGTAACAGCGCTCCGCCTCCCGTCAACACAATTCCTCGATCAACGATATCTCCCGCCAATTCAGGAGGGGTATGTTCCAAAGCCACCTTGATTGCCGACACAATGGCCGTAATGCATTCTTGCAGGGCTTCCCGGACTTCACCGTCTTCCAGCGCAATGGTCCGGGGAATCCCGGAAACCAGATCACGCCCTTTGACCATCATTTGGGCTTTTTCTTCCAATGGATAGGCGGAGCCAACGCCCAACTTCACGCGCTCAGCCATATGTTCGCCGATCAATAAATTATGTTCCCGCTTCACGTGATTAATAATAGCCGAATCGATTTGGTCACCAGCTACTTTCACGGATTCACTGTAGACAATGCCGCCCAACGAAATGACGGCAATATCGGTCGTGCCCCCTCCCACGTCGACCACCATATTCCCCGACGGCTCGGTGATGGGCAGCCCCGCTCCAATGGCCGCCGCGACGGGTTCTTCGATCAAATAGACTTCACGCGCACCGGCTAACTCCGCGGACTCCTTCACGGCTCGCTGCTCCACTTGCGTGATTCGCGAAGGAACGCCAATGATGATCCGAGGCCGGACAAACGCCGTACGATTGTGAACCTTGGTGATAAAATAGCGAAGCATACGCTCGGCCATTTCAAAGTCCGCGATGACCCCTTCTTTCATCGGACGAATGGCGGAAATGTTTCCGGGTGTCCGCCCGACCATTCGTTTGGCTTCGCTCCCCACGGCTAAAATTCTACTCGATTGCTGTTCAATCGCCACGACGGACGGCTCATTCAACACAATGCCTTTCCCCTGGACATAGACCAAGGTATGGGCGGTCCCCAGGTCAATCGCCATATCGCTCGAGAACAGACTCAAAAATCGACTGAACAATCCCATAATGTTTTCACTGGCGGAGGTGAAACTTCAGGTCTAAGCTCATGAAAGACGACAACGCACATCCGGCGACACAAGGAATACGACTTTTCGGAGAGACGGACGTTCGAAGAGAAGGGCGAACAGGACTTGTTCGCTCTCCGATCCGCCCCTGGACGGGCTCGCCTGCATTATAAGTTGGCTAGTATAGCAGACCTTCCGCTTAACCTCAAAACTTTGTCCTGCCATAGGAGGATCGCAACCAGGCACGGTGGACACGTGGCAGGGCCATCCATTCGTTGAGGAGTGAAGGCAGGGACGACTTCGTCATTGACACGCTTGGGCAGAGAGGTAACAATGATTTGTCGTGCCCCCCGCGACATGTCCACCGATGCCTCCTTGTCCTGATCCGGTCATTCTCTCTGGAACATCCAGGTTACGGCATGAAGTCCAACGATTCCGACCGTCGCACACGCGTCCGCTACCAGCCCGACGAAAAACCGCCGATGGCACTCGCCTTCGGGCTGGGGCTGCAACTCGCCATTCTCAGTGTCGCCGCGACGGTCTTGGTGCCTGCTATCATCATCCGGGCCGCCGGAGGGCCTGAATCCTACCTGTCATGGGCCGTGTTCGCCGCGGTCGCGGTCTGCGGGGCAACCACGGTCCTGCAGGCGGTTCGGTTCGGCCAGATCGGCTCGGGCTACGTGCTCTTGATGAGCATCTCCGGAGCGTCCATTGCGATCAGTATCACCGCTCTGGCCAAAGGGGGGCCGGCGATGCTGGCCTCCCTGGTTGTCGTCTCCTCGCTCGTTCCGCTCGCGCTTTCCACACGGCTCTGGTTACTCCGGCGAATCCTGACGCCGACCGTCACGGGAACGGTGATCATGCTCATACCCGTTACGGTGATGTCGCACGTCTTCGCTATGCTGAAGGACGTGCCGGATGGCGTGTCAGCGGTGGCGGCTCCACTGAGCGCGCTTGCGACCATACTCGTCATCGCCGGCGGCGTCCTGAAGGGATCGGGGACATGGCGCCTCTGGGCACCGGTGACCGGTGTCGTGGCCGGTTCGGTGGTCGCCGGGGTGTTCGGTCTCTACGACGTGGGGCGAGTCGCCGAGGCTTCGTGGATCGGTCTTCCGGATGGCGTATGGCCGGGCATCGATCTCGACTTCACGCCGGTTTTCTGGACGTTGCTTCCGGCATTCGTGCTCGTGGCCCTGATCGACACCATGCAAACGATCAGCGCGTCGATCGCCATTCAGCACGTGTCCTGGCGCCAGTCTCGCGCGGTGGATTTCCGGGCGGTGCAGGGCGCCGTGGCCGCCGCCGGTATCGCCAAGCTGCTGGCCGGCCTCTCGGGAACGGTGCCGAATACCACCTACTCCACGACCG
Organism: Nitrospira sp. bin75; assembly: GCA_002238765.1. Lineage (GTDB taxonomy): Bacteria > Nitrospirota > Nitrospiria > Nitrospirales > UBA8639 > Bin75. The sequence goes on along the minus strand of MPMZ01000012.1, from coordinate 36,703 downwards.
TCTCGGTGACCGAACTCACCGGCGTCGGCGCCCGTCGCGTCGGTATCGCCCTCGGGGCCGTGCTCATCGTGCTGGCATTCCTTCCCAAGGCGCTCGCCGTGGTCCTGGCGATACCGGGCCCGGTCGTCGCCGCCTACCTTGCCGTCTTTCTGGCGATGCTGTTCGTCATCGGCATGAATCTGGTCGTCCAGGACGGAATTGACTATCGCAAGGGCCTTGTCTGTGGCGTCGCGTTCTGGGTGGGAGTCGGCTTCCAAAACGGCGTGATCTTCCCCGAGTCCGTTTCGGCGTTCGCCGGGGGTCTTCTTCAGAACGGGATGACGGCCGGCGGATTCGTGGCCATCCTCATGACCCTGTTCTCGGATCTGACAAAACCCCGCCGCCGGCTGGAAGTGGAGTTCAAGGTCTCGGCCCTGCCGAGAATCAGGGAGTTTCTCTTTGGATTCGCGTCCCGAAGCGGTTGGGATGCGGACACGGCAAACCGGCTGGACGCCGCCAGTGAAGAGACGCTGCTGACGCTCATTCAACGGGACGAGGCCGCAGAGGGACGCACCCGACGCTTGCTCCTGGTTGCCTACAAGGAAGAGAACGGGGCGGTCCTCGAGTTCATTGCCTCGACCGGCGACGCAAACCTTCAGGATCGAATCGCGCTGCTTGGCGCACGAATCGACGAAGCCCTTGTCGAACAGGAAGTGTCACTGCGGTTGCTGCGGCACCTTGCGTCCTCGGTTCGTCACCAGCAATACCATGGGACGGACATCGTGACCGTCCGCGTGGAGGCCTCAGGGCCGGTTCGCAGCGGCCGGACGTCTTAGGGGGTTTTCCCGATTTGGCACCGCAAGGTCACGCGGTTTCGATCGCCAACCCGCTCGTACGCGTATTCAGTCGCAAACTTTTTCGTCAGAAAAATGCCCAGCCCTCCAATGGGCCGGTCCGCGAGGGATGAGGTGGTATCCGCCTCGGGTGCGTCGCTGAACGGGTCGAACGCAGGTCCGTTATCTTCAAGCCGAGCCACGACAAACGTATCCTCCAGTGACAGACACAACTCGAGTTCCGGTCCAGACACCGTTTGCAGGGAATAGTTCACACTATTGGTGATCAGTTCTTCGAGCATCAGATTCAGGCGGTTCTGCAATCCCATATCCAACTCATGTGCGCCGGCAAACTCTTCAAGAGACTGCTCCAGTTCCGAAATCGAGGACAAGTCGGGCGTCAGGGGAATCTGTTTCACTTCAGTCATAATGGAACCATATCATACACCTATCGTCCGTGTTAGTATAGCCTGGGCATGGTATTCGGGTGACGCTGAACCAGCATGCCAATCCCAAAATATACCAGCCAAACCCGACCGCACCCCTGCCATAGCCTCCAGAATGGTCTTGGCATACCGACTCCAATAGAGTACTATCAGCATCACTATCGCCTGAAGATTATGTAGAAACACTCATCTGGCGCAGATGCGGAGACGGCTATTGAAGCAAGATGGAATGAATGATATTCTTGCTTGGATTACCGAAAACGATTCATGGAAGATGGCGCATGAGCTGCGGCTAAAGGGTTGCTTCATAAAGAGACCCCAATGTACTTTAATGACTTTCAAGTGATGCCGGATTGGAGGAAAGGTTATGGAGGAAAGAGCTAAGCTGTCCGTGGAAGCCGAGCAGAGCGACAAAGCCACGATCCTTGTCGTGATCGGGCGAGTGGACGGTTCCAGTGTGGGAATTCTGGAGAGTGCCGTACAGGAACAGATCAATGCCGGACATAAAACCCTGATCTTCGATTTTAAGGATCTGAGTTATATCAGCAGTGCCGGCTTGCGTGCGCTACTCATCGCGGCTCGTCTGACACAGAAAGAAGGCGGCAAGGCCCTGTTCTGCGCCCTTGCCGAACACATCGCTGAAATCTTCGAGATCAGCGGGTTCAACGAGATTCTGGACATTCGCTCCACGAGAGCCGACGCCTTTGGAGCACTGTGAGCGAAGACTCGTGCCGGAATAGTCGATGACTGAATACGCCTCAGGAGCACTGACCGGGAATCCAAGACATGGGTAAATCACCAACTCACGTGCTTGTCGTCGACGATGAAGAAGATCTTGAATTGCTGGTACGTCAGAAATTCCGCCGCCGGATCCGCGAGGGCGACCTCAAGTTCCTGTTCGCCCACAATGGCAAAGAGGCGCTGGAGGTGCTGGATGAAAACCCTGAGGTGTACCTGGTCCTCTCCGACATCAACATGCCGGTAATGGATGGTCTGACCATGCTGGGTCAACTTGCCGATTCCGAACAGGACGTGCAGGCGGTGATCGTCTCCGCCTACGGCGATATGAAAAACATTCGCACGGCCATGAACCGCGGGGCGTTTGACTTTCTGACCAAACCGATCGATTTTAACGATCTCGAAGTGACCATCGAAAAGGGCATCAAACACGTACAAGCCCTGCAAATTGCCCTGGACACCCGTGACCGGCTGGTCGCCGTCAAGCAGGAACTCGAGATGGCCCGGGAAGTCCAGATGTCCCTTCAGCCGAAGGAGTTGCCGGCCAACGACAACTACGACGTGAAGGCGGCCATCATCTCGGCCAAGGAAGTCGGCGGGGACCTGTACGATTTCTTTTTCATTGACGAATCACGCCTCGGATTGGTGATTGCGGACGTGTCCGGCAAAGGAGTGCCTGCGGCGTTGTTCACCACCGTGACCCGGGCGCTCCTGCGAGCGGCCGTTTCAAGGGACTACTCTACACCAAGCGATTGCCTGATGTTGGTCAATAACCTGCTCTGCGAGAGCAACACGTCCTGCATCTTCATCACGCTGTTTTTCGGAGTGCTTGACCTGCGGACCGGCGAGTTGAGCTATTCCAACGCCGGGCACAATCCCCCCAGAGTCCTGACAACGGATTCCAAGGTTGAGGTGGTGCCGAAGACCAACAATCTGGTGCTGGGGATCCAACCCGGTCACGCGTATCACAATAAGCAGGTTCAGTTGATGCCGGGTGACACTCTGTTCCTGTACACGGACGGGATCACGGAAGCGGAAGACAGCAAGAGTGAAGAGTTCACCGAGTCGCGACTCGACGAAAAGCTGGCCGGCCTTGCCAATACGAGTTCGGAACGGGTCGCCACGGAGATTGTGGACGCGGTACAGGAATTTGTCGGCGATGCCCCGCAATCGGACGACATCACCTGCATGGCGGCACGTTTTCTGGCACCCCTTACGGTTTCCTCATAATACGACACAACCCTGCTATTCCCATGATGATGCGGATGATCCTGCTCCTGGTGGTGGTTATGGTCATGCCGTGGGGACCGGCTCGGGCGGAATCCGATCAACAAACGATTGTGTTCGGCCAGTCCGCGGCCCTCACCGGCCCGGCCCGCGAACTGGGTATCGGCATGCGCCTTGGACTCCTCGCGGCATTTTCCGAGGTCAATCGTGAAGGAGGCGTCCATGACTACCGGCTGCGCCTCGAATCGCTGGACGACCGATACGAACCGGAAGCCGCCATTGCCAATACCCGCGCCCTGATTGAAAAGCACAAGGTTTTTGCCCTGATCGGCGCCGTTGGGACTCCCACGTCGAAATCGGCTGAACCCGTCGCCACGGAGGCGGGCGTTCCGTATATCGCTCCCTTCACGGGAGCCGAATTTCTGCGTGACGCGAAGAAGCGTCCCACCGTGGTGAACGTGCGGGCCTCCTACTACCAGGAAACCGAGGAAATGGTGGTCCGGCTTCACGACGATCTGGGCATAGACCGGATCAGCATCTTCTACCAGAACGACTCCTTCGGGCAGGCCGGGCTGAACGGGCTGCGCCGCGCGGTCAATCGCCATGGCCTGAACCTGATTGAAGAGGTGTACTATACCCGCAACACCGAGGCCGTTAAAATCGCCCTGCTGGACTTGCGCCGCGCCGATGCCCAGGCCGTCGTCATCGTGGGCGCCTATAAGCCGGCCGCGACCATGATCCGGTGGGCGAGACGACTCAACTTCAATCCGTACTTCATCAACATTTCCTTCATCGGCAGCGAGGCCCTGGCCAAAGCGTTGGGCCCCAACGGGACCGGGGTGTACGTGACCCAGGTTGTGCCGTTTCCGCGGGATACCACCCTGCCGATCATCGCGCAATACCAGGAGGCGCTGAAAGCAATCGACGCCCACAGCAGACCGAGCTTCGTCTCGCTGGAAGGCTACCTCGCGGGCCGCCTCGCCATAGAAGGTCTGCGGCTGGCGGGACCGGCTGCGACCAGAGAGAGCTTTCTGCAGGCGTTGACACAGGCGGGAGACATTGATCTGGGCGGGTTTCATCTACGCTACGGCGTCGATGACAATCAGGGTTCGGATCGTGTGTACCTGACCCGTATCGACAACAGAGGGCGCTTCCAGTCGGTAGACAAGATGTCGGCACCATGAACGAACCCCCGCCCACCGAACCTCAAGACCCGACCGAATCCGGCGCACCCCCAAGGCAGGTGACACCGCTTGTCATTGAAAAGCCGGGGACCGAACGAACGTTCCGGGTCGGAGTCGGCGCAAGGCTGTATTTCGTGCTCTTCGGCGCCATCGTCCTCATGGGGGGTGCTACGGTGCTGGCCTATTTTACCTTCAACGAAACGCTGAGGCACGAAATCCGGCTGTCAGAATACAGCATGCCCAACCTGATCAACTCGGTGGACGTGGCCCGAAAAAGCGCCATCGTGGTCAACGGCGCCTTTCGTCTGGTGTCGGCGTCCACGAAGGAAGAACATGCGGCCGTGGTGATCGACACGGCCCGGGAAATAGCCTCCCTCGAAAACACCATCCTCGAACTGGAAGCCCGCTCCGCCTTTGGCGAACAAACCCGGTTGATCAGGTCACACCTGGAGGAACTCGGCAAGCATCTGGACGCAGTCAAGCAATCCTCAGCCCGGCGTCTGGACATTGCCCAGGCACTCACCATCTTCATTGACGAGCTGGGCGAAACCACCAGGCGCGTGGAGCGGTTATTGGTCCAGGCCATTGATGATCAAGCCTTTTACCTGGTATCGGGATTACGGCGGTTGGATGACAAGGTCGACTCTATCCGTAAACGGGCTTCGGAAGACGAATTGACCGCCTACCGCAACCTGATCACCGTGAACCAATCCGCCAATCTGGCGGTGCTGTTGCTGGACGAAGTCCTGGTCCTGGCAGACCGCCAATTTTTGACTCCTCTGGAGGAACGATTCGACAGTGCCGTCAGGAATTTCATGCACGCCTACGCGACTCTGCCGGATTCCATGCAGCACGACCTCCTTGAAGAAAACCTGACCCGCCTGGATGAAATCGGAAAAGGCTCGGAAGGTGTCATCGTGCTACAGAAGGAAGCGCTGCTCAGGCTGGAACAGGAGCAGGACACCTTGGCAAGGGCGCGTACCACCTCGGAGTCGCTGGTATCGGAAGTCAACAATCTGGTTGCGCAGATCAACGAGGAGGCCATTCATTCCAGCGCGGCGGCCCGCACCGCCGCGCAGACGGGGATCTTTTTGCTGATTCTCCTCAACGTGTTCGGGACCGTAGGCGCTTTTGCGTTAGGCTCGCTGTTTGTCAGGCGCTATCTGGTGCGCCGTCTGGTGGGACTGTCCAGCGCGATGCGCGAGATGGCCAGTGGCGACCTGGAGGTCCCGGTACAAGTCGAGGGGACTGATATCGTCAAGCCGGAGAAAGGATCTGCCAATTACTTGACGCGGAACATACGGTATCTCACATGGAATGATGAAGTCACGGACATGGCCAGGGCGTTGGAAGTGTTCCGGCGTTACGCCTATGAGATCCAGCGTCTCAATCTTGTGGAAAAATTGGCGCAAGAACTGGATGCTAAGAATGAAAACCTGGAGCATGCACTGGGGAATCTGAAGGCCGCCCAGGAGCAGGTCATAGCCGAGCAGAAACTCTCGTCTTTGGGTCAACTCGCCGCCGGGGTGGCACACGAAATCAAGAACCCGCTCAACTTCGTCAGTAACTTCGCCAACGTCTCGATCGAACTCGCGGATGAGATCGAGGACCTGATGAAACAGGAGGAAAACCTCGACCTGGAGGAGATCAAGTCGATTCTGGAGGAGATGCGGACGAGCCTCGGGAAAATCAAAGAGCACGGGAAACGCGCCGACAACATCGTCCGCAGCATGCTGGAACATTCCCGCAGTAAAGAAGGGGAGTGGCGGAAGACGAATCTGAACGCCCTCTTGAAGCAGTACGTGGACCTGTCCTTCCACGCATTGCGCGCCGAAGACAACTCATTCAACGCGGAGATGAAGGAGGACCTGGACCCGAACATGAAAGAAATCGTCGTCGTCCCCCAGGATATCTGTCGCGTGTTCCTCAATCTCGTCAACAACGCCTTTCAGGCGATGAACGAAAAGCAGAAAAAGGTGGAGGGAGACTACGCACCGGTGCTGTCCATCTCCAGCCGGCAGTTGGAGGATCACGTGGAGTTCTGCATCCGGGACAATGGGCCAGGCATTGCGGATGAAGTACTTGACAAGATTTTTGAGCCTTTCGTGACCACCAAGGAACCGGGGAAGGGGACCGGCCTGGGACTCTCCCTCACCACCGACATCCTGCTTCGTCACGGCGGTTCCATCCACGTCGGCACGGAGATCGGGCACTACACCGAGATGCGTATATCGTTACCGCTCGAGCCGCCTGCGGAAGCCCGTACCAGTACGGAAAACGAAACGGAATGAGAGCTAGAAATTGTACTCCAGGTGGAACTCGAAGAAGCTGTCGCGTCGTCCCACCCATTGAATGTCGTCCGGGTCCATGCTGAGAATCAAGCTCGACTCCGCGTGCAGGGACCATTGGTCGGAGAGCCGCCGGTCGAATTCGACGCCCACGGTGCGGGTCGCACGGCTCGCGTCCGTAAAAAACGCGGCCGTGATCTCGGTGCTCTCGACGTCGTTGAACGCCAGATGCGCGCCGACGAAAAAATCGTTGTCGAGCGTCATGGGCTGGCGCCTGGGAAGCGCTTTCCGGCCCCGCTCGTCATAATTCCATTCGGCCAGCAGGCCGAGATCGGCCGTCGAACCAAAGACCGAATAGAACGTGTATTCGCCCCCCACCACGGCGGCCACGTATTCCTCTTCCCGAAGGGTGCCGACCAGATCGTCGAACCCGCCTGCCCCCACCGCGGCAGCCTGATACGCCTTTCCGTACTCCTGCTCCCGACCGAACGCGTTGCGATCGCCCGAGCGATGCATCGCCTCAAACTTGAACAGCCAGGCGTCGAGTGTCAGTTGCGCGTCCAGCCCGAACTGGCGGATCTGCGCGTAGTACGGAATCCACACATTGGAGGGATCACTGACACCGGTCGGCTGACAAGCAGGCGGCATGCAAATCAGGCTCGCTTCCCGGCTGGTGCCATTGAACATGCTCAGGCCGATATCCAGGGGTCCGAAGCTGTGACTGTAGCGGGCCGCGAAATCCGGATGCCACTCCTCGGCCCCGCTCTCATACTCCACTCGATCGTCGTCCAAGAGGCCGGCGAAGCGCAGGCGGCCGCCTTGGCCCGGGTAGATGCGCGGGCGGTGATACGGCAGCCCGAAGAATTCAAAGGTGCCCCAATCGGCGGTCCACGTCACGTGCATCATGGGTTGCCCCAACGTCACCTCGCCGTTGGGATGTTCGAGAAAGTCGATCTGGTTGACGATATCGACCAGGTGTTGCGATTCGGCGACGCCCCAGAACACCCGGTCCGCGCCCACCCGGACTTCCCATTCGCCCTCGCCGAGCTCGCCGAACAGCAGCACATACGCTTCCCGCAGATCCCAGTGGGTCCGGACCGAGTCCGCGCTGTCGTAGCGAAAGAACGGCACTAGGGTGAAACTGCTCCCCTCGGCCTCTTCAACGTAGAGTTTGGGCTCCACTACAAAGCCGTTCGTATTCGAACTCTGATGGCTGGGGTCAATGCCGGTCCTCGGAAAGTAACGGCTTTCGAGGCTCACGCGCCCGGACAACTCCCAGGCCGCGAATTCGATTTCCGCCTGGGCTTCGACGGCAAGAACCGATGCCGCCAGCCAGATCGCTGTGAGGGCCAAGGGGTAGCGAGCGGCACAGCCTCGCATCACCGCGCCCGTTTCAATCCGGTTTTGCTGAAGTCACGCTTTTTGAGCTTGGTGCGGAACTGATAATCCGCCCAGGTCAACACGGTACTCTTGCCCGTCAGATGATTGACCATGGTCATCTCTTCAGCGCGCCAGTACTTGTCCAGGTATTGCTGGTACTTCCCGATGGTGAGCGTCTTCAGGTGCGCGTCCTTGCGGTCGTAGTACTCTACCTTCCAGGTGCGCAGTTCGCCCTTGTCGCGCCAGACCACTTGGCGGCTGTAGCCTGAGGCTTTCTTGTCCACCGGGAAGCGTTCGGTCACCGTGCACGTCAAGTCCCCGCACGGCTCGTCCCGCAGGTACCGATAGGTGTATTTTTCCACCTCCGGAGTACTCAGATCCTCATAGGAGAATTCGCTGCCCATGAAGGAGCCGGACCGGTTCGACGAACTGATCCGCTTGACCCGTTTCAGCGCCGGGAGATAGAGCCATTGGTCGTCCGCCTTCTGCTTGTGGCCGTGAGTGAGCAGCGCGGTTCCCTTGACGTCGCGCGGCTCGTCGAACACCATCAGGCTCTTGTCGCCGTCGCCGTTGACCTCCAGCACCTTGACGCGGAGCTGTCGCCGGCTCTCCTGCCCCTGCTTGTTGCGCAGCACCATGGCTTGAGTGGCCGTGAAGTTGCCGAACCCTTCATCCTTGTCGCTGGCGTCAGTGGCAATCTTGAGCCCGATTTCCTCGGGAGTCGCCGAGTGCACGAGGAGCGACGTCCCTAACCAAGACAACAAGACCAAGCACGGGGCGAGCAGCCCAAACGCCGATGGATAAGCTTGCTTCATTCTCATGATTTCCTCCTATCGATAGCCATCAGCAAAGGGGGAAGCAGCAGAAAATCAGCGGCGATCGCGAAAACAATCGTGATCGTGACCATAAGGCCGAGCGCCCAACTGACCTCGAATCCCGATGCGGAGTATACCAAGAAGCCTGCCGCCAAGACCACGGTCGTGGTCCATAACGCTTGACCCACCGTGCGAAAGGTGGACCGAACCGCCTCGGGCGCCAGGAGCCCCTCACGGCGGGCTTTCTGGTATTTGCTCAGAAAATGCGTGGTATCGTCCACGATGAGGCCGAAGGCGATCGCCGTCATCACGGACCCGGCAAGACCGACCTGGCCGACCAGATAGCCCCACAGCCCGAAACTCATGGCCGCGGGAATAAAATTGGGCACGAGACTGATCAGACCGAGTCGCAGGCTCTTCAGAAACCAGATCAGAATGATCGAAATGAGGCCCATGGCGATGATTGTGGAGCGCAGCATGCTATGGATGTTTCGTTGGGACAGGTGAGAAAAGACGATACTGACGCCCGTGGCCGGGGTCGCGAGGCCGGGCGCATTGGCTTGGAGCCAGGCCAGACCGCTCGCATCGAGGTCGCGCTGTTGCTGAGCCGACAAGCTGCGCATCACGACGGTCATCCGCGTGGCGGATTTGGCGATGTCGATACGATCGTTGAGGTCCCTGCCGAACGGCAGCGAAAACTCGTACAGCAACAGGTATTGCGCAGCCAGTTCCTGTTCTTCAGGCAAGCGATAGAAGGCCGGATCATCGCCGTGCATGTTTTTGTTGAGACGTTTCATGATGTCCGGGAAGGCCTGGACGTGGGTCACTTCGGGCTGCCCCCGGAACCATTCGGCAAAGGCATCGACCTTACGCAGATAGTCGGGGTCGGTGATGCCGCCTTCGCGCCCCGCGTTCAGCGAGTACTCCAATGATTCCATACCGGTCAGGTTTTCGATCACGAAGTCCGTATCACGCCTGAACGCATAACGGTCGTCGAAATACTCCGTCCAGTTATCGGTCAACTCAATGCGGAAAATTCCCATGACCAGAACAACGGTCGACAGGGAGACGAACCAAAGCAGGAACGTGCGCCGCGCAATGACGAAGGCGGCGAATCGATCGAAGAAGCCCGGCCCGTCGGCACGAGCGCGGGGCGCCCGCAACGGCAGGATCGACAACAGCGCCGGGAGGAGCGTCATCGAGTAGATCAAGGCGCATATCACCCCGAACGCCACAAGATTGCCCAGGACGTGAAACGGCGGCGAATCCGAGGCGTTCAAGCTGAGGAACGCGATCGCGGTCGTGACCGAGGTGAGGAAAACCGGCCAGGTATTGCTGCGCAACGATTCCGTAACCGCCTCATTCCTGCCCAGACCACGTCTCATGCCCGCCAGGGCGGCCGTGACGATATGGATGGAATCCGCGACGGCAATTGTCATGACGATAATCGGGACGCCGGCATTGACGGGACTGAACACCGTGCCGATCCAGCCGGCGAACCCCATGGTGGTGTTGATCGTGAACATGAGCGTGACCACGACGGCCAGGGTGGCGAATCCGGAGCGCAAAAGAACCGTGGTCATGACCACGATGAGCAGGAACACGACCGGCGAGAGGTTCTCCATGTCGTCCTTCGTCGCGTCGGCAAAGGCGCGGTTGGTAACCACGTCGCCGGTCAGGTAATACTCGATATCCGGATGGCTTGCGCGTGCCTGGTCCAGGAGGGCATTGAGATAATCGGTCAGTTCGACCACCGCGGGGTCCGGATTTTCCGGCAGGACGAAATTGATCGCCATCCCGGCCACTCGCCCATCATGTGCGACCAGCCGTCCGGCTATCTGGGGCGCGCTCAACGCGACCTCCTCGATTCGCGCCAGTTCTTCGTCGCTCTTCGATTGGGCGTCATCTACGAGCGGGGCGACAACCAGTTCGTCGCCGAACGCCTCGCTATGGGAATAATTGGTAAGGGAATCGACCCGGTTGGAATACGGTGTGCGCCACGCGGCTTCGGTCAGTTCCTCCACGGCGCCGAGGGTCTCCCGGGTGAACACCAGGCCCTCGCGAGGCGCGACGGCGATCAGTGCGGTATGGGATACGGAATAAGTATCCTCCAAAGCCTCCAACGCGGCGAGTTGCGGATCGTCTTCGCTGAACAGGCTACGGTAGTCGTTCGTGACGCCGATGAAGCGGGCCCCCGCCGTCAAGACCAGCATAGCCAACGTCGCGAGTACGACGACCGGCCACCGGCGTCGCAGAATCGCGGCGATGTAGCGGTCCAAATGAGTCATCGCCGTGACCATCGGCAGCCGGGAGCGAAAGCGAACGCACCCTGCCCGAGCTTTCGTGTGATCACGAACATCGCATACCAGAAACTCGATTTTGAAGCGTGGACGTGGTCGGACATCTTGTCACTCAAGCCCCCCTCGTCATACACCGAGATTTGGAAAAGTTGAGAAAAATTTTCTGATCGGACGCCGCCTTGCTTGAACCATCGTTGCATGCGCTGTTTGCTCCGGAAGAGAAACAGGGTGCCTCACACTAATAGATTCTCGATGGGTCCTGTCCTGGACTCGACCGGGGATCGGGCTCAGGAAGCGTCGAGGAGAGGCGCTTGCACTGGTTTCGGATGGGAATATACTGGAAATGACCCTTTCAGGCAATGATGGGGCAGCAGGAAGCCAGGGTATATGCTTGAAGTCAATCAAGGACTTCACGTCACGGGTGCAGATCGGCGAGCGTCACACCTGCATGGTGAATCCGACGTGAAGATGGGTCGGGGATTACTGCCGGACGTTCGCCGTTGGCCCAAATACCAAACTTACACCGGACGGCTGGAACTGAGAAGCAGAGGGCGTCACTCTGGATGTAGGGGCCTGTTCAGGTTCCTCCCGGTCCTCCTGGAGGAATCGGCGGATCAATGATGGGCGGGGGCGCCGTTTCCGCTAGCTGCGCGGCAAAATCCTGCCATCGGGCGCGTAACTGTAGGGCACAGTGCCAGCGGCGATCTGTTCCAACTTGTCGTCATCCAGGAGCTTAGGCTCGGCCTCCGCCTTCTCGGCATCTACCTCTTTATTTGTTTTTTCACCCATAGCTCACCCTATGATCCGAAAGGAGTTGAAAGCCTTTCCTGTCTGTAGAAAGCCTTTCCTGTCTGTATTTAGTTCTATAAATTGCATTGTTTCTGATCGCCACGGAATTGTCAACTGTCTTTTGACAAATCGAGGTATCATCCCCGGTACCGGCCCATTGCACCAGAAATGCGACAGCACTCTTTTCCCATTTAATATTCGCCGGTGGCTTCGCGCGTGATGAGTTCCAGGATTTGCCGGATATTGATCACGCCCAGAAATTCCCGGGACTCCCGGTCCCTCACGGGTATCACCGTCAGCGAGTTCTCCGTCATTTGCTGAAGCGCGTCTTCCACCGGCTCATCGGGCCAGGCGTACAGTTTCCTGGGGCGCGCAAGTTTGCGTAACGGCGTGTGGGACCAGGAATCCTTGGGCAGGTATCGCAGCATGCTCAACGACACAATCCCGGTCAGCTCGCCTTGATCCACGACGGCATAGTCTTGCTGGTGGGGGACGATCCATTGGTCGGCAAAGGCCCGCACCGACATCGCCGGGTCGGGGTAGGGGCGTGTCCGGTCGAGGATGTCGCCAACGGTGATGTCGTCCAGTGCAAAGCGGGCCAGAGACGGCGGGAGCGATTCCGGCAGCCTGACTGCATCCGACAACTTCACCCGGTTGACAACGGCGCGGATGGCCAGCGGCGTGAGCAGGATGTAGGCGAGCATGATGAGCACGAGCAATGAGAAGACGGCGTGCCCGATCATGTCGATCTCGAGCAGCACCAGCAGGAGGGCCATTTCGGCAACGCCTTTGGCCATCAGCCCCGTGGCCAGCGCAGACGGCCTGTTCAGGCGGGCCGCGAGGGCACCGATGTAAGCGGCGACGAATTTCCCGACCAGGGGAATGAAGACCAACGCCGCAATGGTCCACAGCGGTAACTCGGTGAAGGCCAAGCTCAGGTGTAACCCGGCCGAGGCGAAAAAGAGGGGCACGAACAACCCCTCGGCGGTGCTTCTCATGCCGGGTACGACGTCCCGCCGCACGTGATACGGGAGTTTCGACAGGGCGGCCCCGAACAGCAGCGCACCCAGGGAGCCGTGGAGCCCCATATGTTCGGCGCCGACGACGGTCAGGAACAGCCCGCCTAAAATCAATCCGAAGGAGAGTTGCGGCACGTGCAGGAAGCGCTTCAGCAAAACGATCAGGGGCGGCAGCACCCGGCTGGCCAACACCCAGGTCACCACGGTAAAGCCGGCAATCTTGCCCAGCAGTAAGAGCACGCTTCCCCAACTCAAGTGGTGAACGTGCTCGCCGATGGTGAATCCCACCAGCAACAGGGTCAGCAACTCGGCAATGAGCGCGGTGGTGAATATTTGGATGCCGATGGGTTCCTTCAGGCGACCTTCATCGACCAGGACCTTGGCCACCACGCCCAGACTGGTCAAGGACAGAATCCCGGCAAGGGCCAGCGACCCGGCGAACGTGAGGCCCAGGCCGAAGTCATAGAGCCAATCGGACGTCACGGTCAGCGCGGCGAGCAGGGAGAGGAAGACCGAGATGATCGCGGTGGCGAAGAACCGGCCGCGGATGGCGGCGATGAAGCCGGAAATATCGAGTTCGTCCAAGCCGATGAGGAAGAAGAAGAGGAAGATGCCGATGCCCAGCAGGATCTGCATTTCGCCGGTGGGCTCGACGATTCCGGCAATCGGTCCCAGCAGGACTCCCGTGGCCGTGTACGCCACAATGGCGTTCAGCCGGAAGTGCCGCAGAAGACCCTCGACCAGTTTGGCCACGACAATAACCAGACCGATGGACAGTAAGGCTTCTTCAAGCATGCTTGATGGATCTCGCCGGTGGAAGTGTCGTTTGAGACGTCAATCCGTCAGGATTGCGCATCCTGGCCGCGTTGCATGAATCAACTATGTTTGGCACTTGAGTTGGTGTTGGAGCGATAATTGTAGCCGAGATGGCCGACCAAGTCTATGGAGACACAGGAAGATGCCGGAGGGTTGCACGCCATGTCTTCAATGCGCCATATTGGCTGCTCACGAATAGAGGTTCGCGTGATGGCAATACAAACGCTTTTCGACAAAATATGGGCTCCCCACGTCGTGCATGAGGGGTCGGACGGCACGACCCTGTTGTATATCGACCGCCACCTGATCCATGAAGTCACCTCTCCGCAAGCCTTTGAAGGGCTCAAGCTTGCCGGGCGTCGACCTCGCCGGCCAGGGGCGACGCTCGCGGTACCGGACCATAACGTGCCGACCACCGACCGGAGCTTGGGTATTGCGGATCCCCTGAGTCGCATTCAAATCCAAACGCTCGAACAACATTGCGCCGACTTCGGCATTACGATGTTCTCCATGCATGACGTGCGCCAGGGGATCGTTCACGTCATCGGCCCGGAGCAGGGGCTCACCTTGCCCGGGATGACGATTGTCTGCGGCGATTCCCATACCTCGACCCATGGCGCCTTCGGGGCGTTGGCGTTCGGCATCGGGACCAGTGAAGTCGAACACGTGCTGGCCACCCAGTGTTTGATCCAAAAGCGACCGCGAACCATGGAAATCCGAGTCGACGGCCACGTCTCTCCCCACTGTTCGGCAAAAGACATGATCCTGGCCATCATCGGGACCATCGGTACCGCCGGGGGAACCGGGTACGTCGTGGAATACACGGGCGAGGCAATTCGGTCCTTATCGATGGAAGGCCGCATGACCCTCTGCAACATGTCGATTGAAGGCGGAGCCCGCGCCGGGATGATTGCCCCCGACGAGACCACGTTCTCCTATATCAAGGACCGTCCCATGGCTCCCCCGGCCCACCTCTGGACCCAGGCCGTCCATCAGTGGGAAGAGCTGCGCACGGATCCCGGAGCCGCCTATGATCGAGTCGTCACGCTTCAGGGCGAGGACATTGCCCCGCAAGTCACGTGGGGCACGAATCCCGGCATGGTCGCCGGGGTGGACGGCGTGGTCCCGGACCCCCGGTCCTTTTCCGACGCGGAGACGCGGGATGCCACGGCACGCGCACTCGACTACATGGCCCTCACACCCGGAACCGCTATCGTGGACATCCCCATCGACCGGGTGTTCATCGGGTCGTGCACGAATTCGCGGATTGAAGATTTACGTCTGGCCGCCTCCTACTTTCAAGGGAAAAGGGTGGCGCCCGGCGTGCAGGCGATGGTCGTGCCGGGTTCCGGCCTGGTCAAAAAACAAGCGGAAGACGAAGGATTGGATGCCGTCTTTCGAGCGGCCGGCGCCGAATGGCGGGAGTCCGGCTGCAGCATGTGCTTGGCCATGAATGCCGACGTGCTCGAACCCGGTGAGCGGTGCGCGTCAACCAGCAACCGGAACTTCGAGGGCCGTCAAGGCAAGGGCGGGCGCACCCACTTGGTCTCTCCGGCCATGGCCGCGGCCGCAGCCGTCACCGGCCACTTCGTCGATATTCGTCACTGGGCCTGACCCGGGAGCGTTGCCATGGAATCCTTTACCACCCATACCGGACGAGTCGCTCCGCTGGATCGCGTCGACGTCGATACCGATCAGATCATTCCCAAGCAATATTTAAAAACGATTCATCGAACGGGATTGAAAGAGGGGCTCTTTGCCGATTGGCGCCATCTCCCCGATGGTTCCCCGGACCCGAATTTTTTCATGAATCACCCGCAGTACGCCGATGCCACCATTCTGCTCACCCGTGACAATTTCGGATGCGGCTCTTCCAGAGAACATGCGCCCTGGGCCCTGTTGGATTATGGAATTCGCGCCATCCTGGCTCCGAGCTTTGCCGAGATTTTTTATAACAACTGCTTTCAAAACAGCATCCTGCCAATTGTGCTTGAAGCCCGGGACATTCAACGGCTCTTTGACCACGTGTGCGCGGATGACCGTTTTGAACTGACGATCGACTTGGCTGCGCAAACGATCACCACGCCGCAGAACTCCACATTTCGATTTTCCATTGATCCGTTTCGAAAACAGTGCCTTCTGCAAGGGTTGGACGCGATCGGCTTGACCCTCCAACGCGAACAGGCTATTGCGGACTACGAAGCACGAAGAACACGGGACGCTCCCTGGCTCTTTCAAGACTTGTGCTCGTAAGCCCGCTGTTCCGGGACGTCACCGGCGCGTGCGACAAAGCGTTTCCCCGGCCCGTGTGGGGCATGTCCCGAACGGCCACGAGAGACGCCCTCCCTGACTTGGGTCACGTGAGCGAAAGGACTGCCATTTCGTTCCATTCTTCCGTTTTCCGGAGACAGCACGATGGATGAATTCACCGCACTCAGGGACGTCATCATTATTTTCTCCGTGTCCATCGCGGTGGTTTTCCTGTTTCAAAAACTCCATCTCCCCTCGATTGCGGGGTTCCTGGTCGTGGGGACGCTTGTGGGGCCCTATGGGCTCAACCTCATTTCTGACCGGGAACACGTGCACGTGCTGGCCGAGATCGGGGTGATGCTGCTGCTGTTCACGATCGGCTTGGAATTTTCTTTGGCGAAACTGAAGTCCTCGAAGACCCTGTTTTTCGTGGGAGGTCCGGCCCAGATTTTGGGTGTCCTGCTCTTTTTCGTTATCGGCGGGTTCCTCATGGACATCGACATGAACTCCGCCATCTTCTGGGGATTCCTGGTGACCCTGAGCAGCACCGCCATCGTCCTGAAAGCACTCGCTGAGCGTGGAGAAAGCGACAGCCTCCACGGACGATCCACGATCGGCATCCTGATTTTTCAGGACTTGGCCATCGTGCCCATGATGCTCATGACTCCCTTTTTGGGGAACCAGGGATCGGAAGACATGGGCCGCATTCTGTTCGCCCTCGGCCAATCGCTCGCGCTGGTGTTCCTGATCGTGCTGGCCGCCAGAGTCTTCGTTCCCAAACTCCTTGAGCACATCGTTCGCACCAAAAGTCGAGAGCTCTTTCTCTTGACCATCGTGGTCCTTTGCATGGGGACGGCGTGGTTGACCTCACTGTTCGGGTTATCCATCGCCCTCGGCGCCTTTATAGCCGGACTCATCATCTCCGAATCGGAATACAGTCACCAGGCGCTTGCCGAGGTACTCCCGTTTCGGGACAGCTTCAACAGCCTGTTTTTTGTCTCGATCGGCATGCTCTTGGATACGCGCGTGATCCTGGAATACCCTCTTCTCATCATGACCATGGTCGGGGCCGTCGTGATCGGCAAATTCGTGACGGGCGCCGCGGCGGTGTTAGCAGTCGGCGCCCCGCTTCGTTCGGCGATCCTGGCCGGGGTAGCCCTGGCGCAAGTCGGCGAATTTGCTTTTATCCTGGCCCAGGAAGGCCTCACGGAAGGGATTCTGTCCCACGAAACCTATAACATGTTTCTCGCCGTCTCGGTTCTGACCATGATCATCACCCCGTTTTTGATTCAATGGTCCCCCAAAATCGCGCGCCGGACGGAAGCCGTGCAACGGCTGCATCAATGGTTGCCCGGGCGTGTCTCGCTACGCGCGGAAACGGCCCAATTCAAACTCAGGGATCACGTCATCATCGTGGGCTACGGCTTGAACGGCCGCAATCTTTCACGGGTCCTGCGAGAATTCGAGATTCCCTACGTCGTCCTGGATATTCGAGGGGAAGTGGTGCAGTTGGAAATCGGGACGGGTGTGCCCATTCAATATGGCGACGCCACCAATCCAACGGTCCTGCACCAAGTTCAAATTGAAAATGCCAAAGTCCTCGTAGTCGCGATTTCCGACCCCTTTGGGGCACGGCGTATCGTTCAACTTGCCAAGAGTTTGAACCCGTCGATTCACGTCATTGTCCGGACCAGATATCTCAAGGAACTCGAAGAATTGCACAAACTTGGAGCCAGTGAAATCATTCCCGAAGAATTTGAAACGTCGATTGAAATCTCCACCCTGGTTCTCCAATCGTTTCAAATTCCCAACAATGTCATCCTTGGGAAAGCGGAACAAATCCGGCAGGAAGGCTATGCGTTGCTCCGCCGGGGAGAACTGCCCGAACTGGTCCACCATCTTCAGTCCGGTACGCTCGAGGACGTGGAAGTGGAAACCTGCCGCATCGATGACGATTCACCCGCGCTGGAGCAATCACTGCATGAGTTGGCCATTCGGCCACGAACCGGCGCCTCGGTCATCGCCTTCATGCGCGACGGGGTCACGGAATCCAACCCTTCAGACAAAACCGTGCTCGAAGCCGGGGACATCGTGGTACTGATGGGTGCCAGTGATTCTATTCGTCGTGCCATCGGATTCCTCGTGGATACGAAGGTCGAATAACATTTGGGATTGTGGATTTCTACGCCGACTCTTTTCGCATCAATCCGCAATCCGCAATCCAAAATCCAGGTGTCTAGTTTTCCTCACCCGCCATCGCGGGACCAATGTAAGCCCTTGCCCGATCGGCCCACACACGAACACCGGGGGAGGCATCGTGACGAGCGGCTTCATCCAGGGTTTGCAACTCCCCGTGATCCCCCGGATCTCCCAATTTTCCCAATCGGTAGGCAGCCTCGGTCCGCACACCCGGGTCGGCATCGAACAGGAGCCGTTCCCGAAAATCAGGGAGAACTCCACGATCACCCAACTCACCCAACGCAGCCAGGGCGCCCTGTCGCACGGCAGGGTCCGGATCGGTCAGGGCTTTCCGTAACGCCGGATAGGCGCTTCTGGCTTCAAGCTGCGCGAGCGCTTCAACCGCGGCACGACGGCTGCCGCTCTCTCCGACGGCCAACGCCTGCGTGAGTATGGCAATAACTGGTTGACGAGGGCCGATGTGGCCCAACGCACGCGCGGCTGCCTGTTTGACGGCATGATGCTGATCGCCCAATGCACCTGCGAGACGGACGGCTGCCTCGTCGTTCACGTCTTCCCCTATTTGTCCCAAAGCCCAGGCGCTATATTCACGAACTTGGGAATCGGGGTCGGATAACCTCTCAATCAGGGCCGTGGTTGCAGCGGAATGCCCGATTTTTCCGAGAGAGAGCGCCGCCGTTCGCCGAACGTCAGGGGAGGAATCTTGAAGAAGGGTGACGAGTCGAGAGGTGACGGCTTGCGGATCCCCAACAGGGGCTTCCGCCTGACAACCTGCGCCAACGATGAGAAGGAACACCAGCAGGACAGGCCCAGAAGCTGTGCGCAGGATACGTCGTTCGACCCGACTCAGGACATGCCCTTCGACCAGGCTCAGGACAGGCTTGTTCAACGTCCCGTTACGTGGTTGGTGGTGGATCTTTGGGGACCGGAGGTTGTTTCGCCGCTTCAATGGACTGTTCAACTTCTTTTTGCGCCGATTCCAGTTCTGCCTGAATCGTCCGCATCTCCGGATCAATCGCGTTCCGCACGTCTGCCGTGGCTTCGCGGAAAGTTCGGAGGGTGCTCCCCAACCCTTCTCCCAGGGATTGAAGGTCGTCGCTTGCCGGAGCAGCCTGGGGCTTGGCGGCTTTGGCCTGCATTGCGGCACGTTGCGCCTGAACACGCTCGACGGCCTTTTTATTCACGATGGCCGCCGGCCGTTTTCCGGTTTGGGTCGTCGCAGCCGAAGGAGGAACCGGCGGATACTGCGCCATTGGTCGGGGCACTGAATTCGCGGCACGCTGTTCCATGGTCACCGGTTCAAACTGCTCCTGATAGGCAGGAGCCGGTCCCGTGTCGGCAGCGGGTTGAGGAGCCTGTTGAACCGTTTCGGGACTGAATCCGCCATACACCTGTGACGCCAACGTTCCCGGGGTCCGTTCGGGCCCGGGTTGATGGGCTTGCTGGGTCACGGGTTGAGGTACGGGCTGAGCCGTCGCATCTGCCGCTTGCGCTCCCTGAGCAGCAACGGGTTGAACCGCCGCATCAGGGGTCGGCTCGGGTAAGGCAACCTGAGGGCTTTCCTCCTCTGCAGGAGCAGGAGGAACCTCATTGACTTCCTTTTTGAACCCCTTGAGGGCTTTCCCGACTCCCTCTCCGATTTGAGGAAGACGCCCCGCTCCGAAAATGATCAGAACAATGACCAGAATAATGATCAGTTCTGAGAAGCCGAGGGTTCCGAACATCGCAATTCCTCCAAAGGATATACGCCTGAGCACTCCTTGAATTTACTGTAAAGACCATGGTGGGACGTGTCAACCCGCTCGACCAACGGCGAAAATCTCCAGGCCGGCTCCGCACGGAATTCACGACCCGTCGCCCTTCGACAGGCTCAGGACAGGCTTGTGTTGAGTGCAACACGTGGTAAAATCTTCATCGATGCCCACTTCGTCATTTCCAAGAATTCCTGCTTTTCGAATCACCTTGTTTTTCGGGCCTGAGGTGCATGAAACGAATCCCGACATTATCTATTGCGTGTTCAACGTCAAGAAGCGGAGTTGGAAAGGCGGCATTCAACTTGTGGTGGAGATTGCCCAGCCCCATGCTTCCCAACTCAAACGGATCCTGGAACTGGAGACATGGTTGCGGAACGTCCTTGGCCATCTTTCGCCAGTGGACTACGACGAATATTTTCAACGAGGCCAGGATTTGTTTCTCCAATACCTGTGCCAGGAAAAATTGCAACTCGCCATCGAGGGAGATCTCCGCCAGGAAACAACCCTGTTATCTCACGACGTCCTTGCCCAGGAACTGGAAGATGCCATACGGCAGAATGGTCATGCGCTCAAAGAAGACCTGCTGGCCGAATTGGATATCCCTCCCGTGGAGGAAGAGCAAGCGCCATGAACAAACCGATCATCGGGGTCACGCCGGATTTTAATGCCGGGGACCGCCAGGACATGGGCGGCAAAGAGCCGACCTATTTCCTTCGCGCCCGCTATATGAAAGCCATCGAAGACGCCGGCGGCATTCCCGTGGTGTTGCCCCTGTTGTCCAACAGGACCGCCTGGCGTCAGGTGGTCACCCACGTGCACGGGCTCCTGGTCACGGGAAGCGGGTCCGACCTGGCACCCGAATTCTACGGGGAACGACAACGGCACAAGTTTACGCGCATGAGTCGCGAGCGGGCTACCATGGAACTGGGCATCACCAAAGCCGCGTACCGGGCCGACGTGCCCATGTTGGGCATTTGCGGCGGCATGCAATCCATCAACGTGGCCCTGGGCGGCACGCTGTATCAGGACATTGCGGCCCAACTCGACACGCCCATCGACCATCTTCCCGCCTATTCGGCGACAAAGACGACGCATGCCGTGCAGATCGCGCCGGGGTCCCTGTTGCGACGCATTGCCGGCAAAGCCCGCGTGGAGGTGAACAGCTCCCACCATCAATCCGTCAAGAAGGTGGCCTCGAATCTTTTGCAGACCGCCATCGCCCCTGACGGCGTCATCGAAGCCATTGAAGCCCCGGACCGCACATTTTTCCTAGGGGTTCAATGGCACCCGGAATTCCTCTACGAGCGGGATCCCATCCAACGGCGTCTCTTTTCCGCATTAATCCGGGTTGCCAGGACATGTGCCAACGGGCAGAAGTGAGGACGTCAGGTTACGCTCCGCTAACCTGACCTACGACACGTCTTAAGACGCTGAGTGGTCTGTTTCGGCAGAAGTAGCCTGAGGAGGCGTTGTATTGGGGTTTGGCGCTGTACTTGGAGAGGCCGAATCGCCGGCCGTCGTTGGGGATGCCGGCGTTGTCGCGGCATCGGGCTTCGGAGCAGCCGCGGCTTCAGAAGCTTTTGCTGCTTCCGGCTTGGGAGCAGCCGGTTTTGGAGGAGGTTTGGGTTTTTCCGGTTTGATCCCGCCTTCCCAATGCGGCCCGGAGTACATTTCCGCGGCTAACTCACCTTCTTTCCATTTGGCATCGAAATCCGCAGCCGCCTTGTTCGCGGTTTCGCCCACGCCCACCACCCGGTTCCACGGGTAAATGGTCGGAGCGATGGAGCAGGAGTCGCCCTCTTGTCGAAGATACAACCCAATGGGGTTGCCCCGATAGGGCCCGAAAAAAATGTGAATCGTACCGACGAATTCAGGAAGTGTGCTCATGACAGGCCAAGGTCGCCATAGTGCCATACCCGGTTTTATGGCGCAAGACTACGAATGAAGCTTTTGCCTTCGAGACTCGAGGCCATGATAGGGAAGGATCGCGTGAGGGAGCCGTCGCGCCTATGGCTCCGGGGAATCGACCCTTGATCGCAGGTAGGCGATGACCTGATCAGCGAGTTCGTCCACGCTTCGCTCACCGGTCTTCAGCACGATGTCGGGACGCTCAGGCGGTTCATAGGGGCTGTCAATGCCGGTGAAGTTCTTGATCTCGCCGGCGCGGGCCTTCCGGTAGAGCCCCTTGGGATCACGTCGCTCGCAGACCTCCAGGGGAGCATCGACGAAGACCTCGATGAACTCGCCTTCTTCCATCATTCGTCGGGCCATCTCACGTTCATCCCGAAAAGGGGAAATCACCGAGACGAGCACGATCAAGCCTGCGTCGACGAACAGCTTGGCGACCTCGGCGATACGCCGCACGTTCTCGACGCGGTCGGCAGGAATGAAGCCGAGATCCCTGGTCAGCCCGTGGCGCAGGTTGTCTCCGTCCAGGACGTAGCTGTGCCGCCCCAAGGCGTGCAGGCGCTGCTCCACGGCATTGGCCGTCGTCGATTTGCCCGCTCCCGACAACCCGGTGAGCCACAGGACGCAGGCCTCCTGGTTCTTCTGCGCCGAGCGTGCCGGTTTGTCGACCGTCAACTGGTGACGGGTCAGGTTGGACGCGCGCCGCAAGGCGAAATCGATCATGCCGACGCCCACCGTCGCATGCGTGTAGCGATCGATCAGCATGAAGCCGCCCGTCGCCCTGATTTCCCGGTAAGGGTCGAAGGCGATCTGCCGGTCGAGACTGATGTTGCAGTAGGCGATGTCGTTGGACTCAAGCGTCTTGGCGGCCATGCGCTCCAGACTCTCGACGTTGAGCTTGTATTTCAGGGCCGTGATTTGGGCCCCCACCGCGTCTGTACCGATCTTCAACAGATAGGAGCGCTTGGGCAACAGCGCCTTCTCGTGCATCCAGATCAGGTGACAGGCAAACTGGTCGCTACGGCCCGGTGGATGGGTGGTCGACGCGATGACGTCACCAGGACTGACGTCGATGTCGTCGGCCAGCGTGAGCGTGACGGCCGGGCCGGGTCCGGCGCACGTGAGATCGCGATCCGCGGTCACGATTCGACTCACGGTTGAGGGCTTACCCGTTGGACAGACCAGGACGGGATCGCCGGGACGCACGAGACCCGACCCGATCATGCCCGTGCACCCGCGGGGGCCGGCATCGGGGCTCTTGACCCGCTGCACGGGCATGCGAAAGGGCATGCTCTCGCGGCCGGTTGCCACGTCGGTCGAATCGAGGGCTTGGAGAAGCGTCGGCCCCTGATACCAAGCCATCGCGGTGGACGGCTCGGTCACGTTGTCGCCGGTCACTGCCGAGACCGGAATGCACGTGACGTTCGTGACGTCAAGTTGTTTCGCAAAGGCAGAATAGATTCCCGCGGTCCCGTCATAGACGGTTCGGGACCACGACACAAGGTCCATCTTGTTGATTGCCAGGATCACGTGACGGATGCCGAGGAGGGAAAGGATTGTGGTATGGCGGCGGGTCTGGGGCATCACGCCCTTGCTGGCGTCGATAAGGACGATCGCGAGACTGGCGGCCGATGCGCCCGTCGCCATGTCGCGGGTGTATTGCTCGTCACCAGGGGTGTCGGCGACGATGAACGAGCGTTTGCCGGGTCGGGATCCGGAGAGCAGGCGGCCGATCAGCGTGGACTTGCCGTCGTCCGCGCCACCGCAGGTGATGACGCGGAGGCCGTTCTCCGGGGCATTGCTCGACTCCGCTTCAAGCGCGTCTGGACGGCTGAGGCCTCTCTGATTCACCATGGATTGCTATTTTGGACGTTCCGGTTTTGCCTGTCCAGAGGAGAGTGACGTGGGGCTCGTGACTCGACCTTGAATTTCCACATAGCGTAGAATGTCACACCCTCGACACCGTACGACACATTCGAAAGTGCCTTTCAGGGAGGATGATTCGTGTCAGAACAACTCTCGCCTTGTCCTCGCCTTCTGTTGAATTGCGTCTGCAGTCGGGACGACGCAACGTGTCTTCATCGAGTCGAGCCGTTCAGCGTGTCGGGTGATCCCGTCCTGGCTTTCGCCCGATTGAAAGACCTCGTGGCTGCGACGGCTCGCACCGGCATCATCACGGCCACGGAAACCTACCTCCACGCGGCCTGCCGGACACGGATCGGTTTCATCGATGACCTCGAATGCCGTCTCTGCCCCAAGGGCCGCGTGATCCACGTTCGTTCGTCGTCGCGGCTCGGCGTTTATGATTTTGGCGCGAACCGCAGGCGCGTCGAAAGGCTCCGCCGGCAGCTTCAGAGCGAATGAACAGGAGGTTGAAAAGCCGAACTCGACTTAAAAAGGCTTGGGTCGATCCGATTCACGAACGGGACGTCCGAATGCCGTGTGTGGTGAGAAAGTCCCGGTACCGTTTGAACGCGGCATTGACCGACTCCGGCGTGAGTCCGTAGTTCTCCAAGGCGTAGCGATGCCGCTTTTCCCCTCGTCGTTTCTCTGCCTGCCGGGATTGCCACTCTTCCATGGCGTCGAGAGCCGCTTGCTCAAGCGTCCAGCCGAAGTGTTGATAAATACGGCGAACGACTCCATACGGCTCCTCGACCAGATCGAAATAGTTCACGTCCATCCAGCGGTGCTCCAGCTCGGGATGGGCCAGCCGGAACTCCACGGCCTTGTCGAGCATGCCGCTCATGAAGGCCAGCTGTTCAGCACCGAACTCGTGCAGTGGGCGCGGTTCGCTGGAAAGGGAGCGTACCCGCTCCACCAGGCTGTTCCAGGACCCCATGAACTGCGAGGGCTCGCGGTGGGTCTGGATGAACACGGCATCCGGATAGGTCTTGATCAGGGCCTCCAATTCCAAGAGATGAAAGGGCATCTTGAATAACCACTGCCCCTGAAACTCGGGCTGACACTGTCGGCGCTGCCAAGTGAAATGCTGCATGGTGCGGCGGTGAAAGGCGTAAGCTTCCCCGGAACCGTTTGCGGCCAGCCACCGGCCGTATTCCGGGATATGGAATCGAGCGGCAGAAACCCACGCCGAGAAGGCCATCCTGAAGATAGGGAAATCCTCTTCCGGTTCGTCGACGTCGAAGTGGTGCACGCCTTCCACTGCCTTGAGGATGTCGGATGCATCGAGCATGCCCTGCATCCGCGCCCGGCGGGGGTCGTCGGGCGTGCCCGCTACCGTGGCATATTCACCCGTCCGGAGAACCGGCTCGGCGAGCTCGTAGAGCCGCAGTACCCAAAATCGCTTGTCGCGCGACATCAGGCGGTGCAGGTAGGTGGTGCCGGTCCGGTTGATTCCGACAATGAAGACCGGCCTCGTGATCTCCTCTCGTTTGATCTCCGGGTGCTGCCGGCGTTCGTTGGCCAACTCGGCGTTGTTTCGTAAGAAGCGGTTTAATTCGAAGACGATGTCACTAAGCCTGTCCTTCAACAGTTTGGCATCAGGCGCTTTCATGGCCCGAACCAATTGCCGCAGGCTCTGACGCATCCACTCAGGATAAGCCGAGTCGAAGGGGACACCCTTGTCCTCGGCGTAGCGCTCGGCCCGCAGGAGCAGGTGTTCGAAGTCCAGGCGGCTCTGCGCAATGGGATAGGGCCATTCCTCCCGATGAGCCATAATCCACTCTTTGGAGCGTTTAAGCTTGGCCCACGTGCCCGGCCACTTAATCGGGAGCGGACAATCCTCGCGGAGGGCACGGTCACAAATGGGCAACCTGTCTTTCGGCTTATTGTTACTGAACCAGTACTTCCCGAAATGATCAAACACGGCCCAGTATCCATGGAGCGGAGAGTTTTCGCCGCGTTCCTGGCACGCGCGCTTGAACGACTCGTAGGGAACCTCGGGCAAATAGAACCCGAAATCAGCGGGTTCGAGATCGTAATGATCCAACTGCGGGTTGCAGCAATGGTAGATCGTGAAACGTCGTTTGGGATTCAAGGAAATGGCCGTACAGGCTTCACTCAGCGTATCGACCGCTTCGTTGCTGGCTCGAAACGAGAATTCTTCAGGTATCGTTTCGCTGTCAAGCACCGCAGCAAACGTCCGCACAGTAGGATCGTGCGCCGGAGTATACCCTGTACTGGACAGGCTGGTTTGGGGCAGCCGAAAAATCGCCAACGGCATACCGGCCTGTTGGGCAAACAGCAGGATCTGTTCGGAAGTCAGTTTGCTCCAGGGATAGCCGAGCAATCCGATCGGGAACGTTCTCTTCATGCTTGCGAGGTCCGGTTGCATCTGGTGGTCGATGCGGCTGTGCTTGAATTCATGTGCGAAGGTGAAAAAATACTGAGGAAACACACCCATGGTTGAGGCATAGAACAGATGCTTGAAGCGTGTGCGCAAACACAATTCGAGCACGTTGCGAAGGCTGAACGTATTGATCTTGCGTATGTCGAGATACGACGAGGCGAGATCAATGTCGGCAGCCAGATGATAGACGGCATCGATCCGCTCACACAGAGAGCCGAATGGTCCTGCCGAGAGACCAAAGCGAGTCTGGCCGATATCACCGATCACTACCTGTATACGCGACGCGAAGGATTCGTCCCAGATTTCAGCATGTTCCAAGGCGGCGCGGATGCGCGTGTGCCCATGCTCGGCGCTATCGGCCCGGACAAGGCAGTGCACCACCAGATCGGCGTGCTGCCGTAAGAGATCGCATAAAAAGAAACGACCGATGAAACCGGTCGCCCCGGTCAGCAGAACCTCCCGGAAATCAGCCGGAGACACAGGATCGGCCGGCGACTCCCGGCTGACCGTCTCATGGATAAATCGACGCAGGGTCTCGACGTCCCGCTGGCAATGCGGTGGCAGGGAACCAGCGAGCGGAGCCACCGTTGTGTCGCCGGAGGAGCTTTGAGTCATGCTTTCTTTCCTTTACCAGTGCAGATTCAGGGTTATTCTTTACCTCACCGCGTGTGTGAGTTGCTCGACCTGATCATTCACGGCGAATTGGAAACGTTCCAACGCAGGCTCGATGCCGTCGCCATGGTAACGAAAGTCCTCGGGGATCGACTTATAGCGAGCTTCGACGCGCGTGAACACCTCTTGCCGCTGATCCCTGATGGCTTCCGCGTCCCGGCCGGGATGCGCCACCGCTTCTTTGAACCTCTTCAACTCGGCTGCCAAAAATTCCCGGAAGGCGTGGATCGCGATCTGCTGGCGGGTGATCTTTTCAAAGTGGTAGCCCAGACCGGCCAAGCGGATCGCCTCGGGGAGCATGCGGGGGTGGTCCTTGGAGACTTTGGCGATGAACTTCCCATAGACAGGACGTTGTATCGAGGACAGTTGCCGGTGCACGCCCATCAGGTCCAGATACAGTGCGTTTTGGCTTCTCGGTTTTAACAGGTGCGCGACGGGCTTGAGATGCTCAAACAACGTCAGACAGCGATTGAAGTAATTCTCCAGCGTCGGGTCGTAGACGGTGGCGCTGACTCGTAGATAGCCGTCTATCAATGTCTCGGGATCCATTTCCGGTTTGAAGTTAAGGGCTGTAGCGCTCACTTCGTTCGTTTCCCCGGATGCGTCCAACAGCCGGTTTTCCCTTTTCAGGCGTTCATACAGATCCGTGCCCTTTATGGCAGCCAACAGATAGACCGGAGCTATGGGAATAGCCGCCTCCTGGATAAAGTCGATCTGGGCATCAAACGCGCTCTCGTCATCCCCATCCACACCCAGGATGAAGCCCCCATCGACTCGCATCCCCTTCTGTTGGATGGTGCGAACCGAATGCAAGAGATAGTCGTCTTCCTGCTTCCTGACATTCTGGGGTTTCTTCATCTTGATCAGGGCCTCGGGATTGGGCGTTTCAATGCCCAAAAACACCGAATTGAACCCGGCCTCGATCATGGCATCCATCAAGGTGTCCATGCGGGCCAGATTCACCGTCGCTTCGGTGAACAGCGTGAACGGATAGCCGCGAGCCTTCTGCCATTCCGCGAGCGCGGGCAGTAGCTTCAAGGCGTCTCTCTTGTTGCTGATGAAGTTGTCGTCCACCAGAAACAGCGGGCCGCGCCACCCCAGTCGATACAGGGCGTCGAACTCCTGCACCATCTGCTCCGGCGACTTGGTCCGGGGGATCCGTCCATAGAGCTTGATGATGTCGCAGAATTCACAATCGAACGGGCAGCCCCGGGAGAATTGCACGCACATCGAGTGGTAAGCTTTCAGATCGATGAGGTCGAAACGGGGGACCGGCGTATGGAGCACGTCCGGTTTGCGTGGTTCCCGGTAGATGACTTTGGCCGCGCCGTTCTCCAGGTCGCGCAGAAATTCTGGAAAGATTTCCTCGGCCTCATCCAATACGAAATGGGCCACACCCGCAATTTCTGCATGAAACGTGGTGGGATGGGGCCCTCCGGCCACCACGGGCACGCCGGCCCGGTTGCAGCGTTCGATCACGGTTTGCAGGGAATGTCGCTGAACGATCATGGTGGAGGTACACACCAGATCGGCCCACTCCA
This sequence comes from Nitrospira sp. bin75, assembly GCA_002238765.1. Classification (GTDB taxonomy): domain Bacteria; phylum Nitrospirota; class Nitrospiria; order Nitrospirales; family UBA8639; genus Bin75. The sequence continues at coordinate 8,256 of MPMZ01000012.1, read as the reverse complement.
AGTCCGCGTCCTCCAGGGGAGTCACGTTCATATCCACGACGCGGAGGTCGTATCCCGACGGAAACATCGCGGCAATGGTGAGCAACCCCAGAGGCGGAAAGGCCGCCTTGATGCCAAGCAGCTTCAGAGCAAAATTCGCTCCCCAGTATGTAGGGGGATGTTCGGGATAAACCAGAAGCGCATGCGGCATGGCAACGGCCTCCTCCGGCCCGCTGAGTCAGCGGATAGCGCGTTCCTCCACGGGGCTTGGTTGAACGCCGTTCCCTTGGGGAAAGTGATCTTCCAGCGGGCTGGCAAAAGCCGAAAGCGTGCGGCGGACGTGCCGCTGCTCCTCAAGGAGCGCGTCTTCGGGACCAGCCGTATCCGTCTCAGCCTGCTCCTCTTCAACATCCTTCTTTCCATGAATAATCCCTTGCGCCAACGACAGGGCGGAGGCCGTGGTCATCAGTTCGAGCGCGCTCACGCGGTAGTTGAACTGCGTCTGGACGAACGTCCCCAACTCGGCGACCGAGATCGACGTGAACCCGAAACTGGACAATGGTTCCTCCACGCCGCCCTCATCATGACCGCACAGTTCGGCGACCTTGGCGGCAATCTGCGCCACCACGCTGTCGAGCGTCAGTTCGCCCGCCGCACCGACATTGAAAGCATCCTGATTGTGCATCACACGTCCGATGCGCATGTAATCCGGGAAGTCAACCGTCCACGTTGGGCGTTCGAACAGGACGGTGATCAGGTGATCCCGCTCGGACATCGAGCGCATGGCGTAATCAAGGTTGGCAATGGCGAAATCGCTGCTGACCGGCGGCAGGCCTGCGGCCCTCATCATGCGCAATACCGGGAGACTGCGCGCTGCCATGCCGGCGTCGGCCACGGCGGTCATATTGTAAGACAAACCCGGCAGGCCCTGCCGGCGGCGACTGTTCACCAGGCCGTCCAGGAAAGCATTCGCCGCACTGTAGTTGATCTGCCCGGGATTGCCTAACATCGAGGCCGTCGAGGAAAACAACACGAAATGATCGAGGGCGCAGCCGGCGGTGGCCCGGTGCAGATGGAGGGCGCCGGAAGCCTTGGGTGCGAAAACCTTGGCCAGAGATTCGTTTGAGATGTCGGCCAGCAGACGATCGTCGAGCGTGCCGGCAAGGTGGAACACCCCCTTGAGCGGTCTCTGCAATTGGGCGATACAGCGCCGGACGTCCTCTTCCATTGCCACGTCGCCCGATACGATGTCGAATTCGACGTTTTCGTCCATGTAGACAAGGGCGCTGGACTGGCGGATCCACTCGGCGTCCCGGCGGCGTTGAGGATCACGGTCCATCAAGGTCAGATGGCGCACGCCCGAGGCCACCAGATACGGCAACAATCGAAGGCCGAATCCGCCCAGGCCACCGGTCACGAGATAGGTGGCATCGGGATCGAACAGGGGCCGCACGTCGACAATCGGGAATTCGGGATCAACGGAAGACGGCGGTGCTTTCAGGACCAGTTTCCCCTGATGCTGGCCGGTCGTCATCAAGCGCAGGGCCTTGGCGTAATCCCCGTATGGAAAGACGGTGACCGGCAACGGCGTCAAGGCGCCCTGGTCGAGCAGGTCCAGACAGGCCTGAGAGAGTTCACGTGAAAGAAAGGGGTCGTCGATCATCAGGCGGTCCACGTCGATGGCCGCGAAGCGCAGGTTCTTCCGGAAAACACGCAGGTTGAGTTCGTTGTCCGCATAGATATCCACCTTGCCGATCTCACAGTGCCAGCCGGCCGGACGCAAGGCCTGCAGACACAATTCGACGTGGCGGCCGGCCAGGGAATTCAACACGACGTCGACCCCCTCACCACCGGTCGCCGCCATCAATTCGTCGTACCAGTCGAAACTGTGCGAATCAAAAGCCGCCCGGGCGCCCAACGTCCGCAATTGGTCGTGCTTGCTCTCGCTGCCCGCCGTCGCGTAGATCTCCGCCTCCGCGTGTTTGGCCAGGGCAATGGCCGCCTGCCCGACACCGCCCATGCCAGAGTGGATGAGCACGCGCTGGCCTTTCCGGAGGCGGGCCAGATGAATCAGGGCATAGTACGCGGTGACGTAGACCGACAAGGACGACGCGGCCTCCTCCATGCTCAGGCCGCCGGGTTTGGCAAAAACAAAGTATTGGTTGACCACGACGCGATTCGCGATGCACCCGCCCTTGATGAAGGCCACCTCATCGCCGACGCGGCAATGCTTCACGTCTGATCCGACGCGACGGACGATCCCGCTGCCCTCCATGCCGACTTCACGGCCGAGCGCCGAGCGTTCGTAAGCCAACGCCGGCAACAACCCCAGAGTGACCATGACGTCACGGAAGTTGAGCGCCGCCGCGGCCACCTCGATCTCCACGTCGCTTGGCCTCAACGCAGGAGGCTCGTGCGCTTTCATCTCGAGACCGTTAATTTGTCCCGGATTGTCCAGGCAGAGCCGGTACTCGGCCGCCTCACCGGGGGACACCCGCGAATATCGCTCACGGATGCTGACCATCCTCGGGACCCATAAGCGGTTCCGTCGCACCGCCAATTCGCGTTCGCGCAAGTCGCACAGGGTAAGCCAAGCCAAGGTCTCCAGATCGTCAGCATCACCCAAATCCACCAAGCGGAAATCGATCCTGGCTTGTTCACCGATTTCCATGGCCATACTTCGAACCGCTCCCCACAGTGCACTCCCGCGCGGGTCGTCCACCTCGAAGGCGGCTCCGCGCGTCACCACGGTCAAACGGCAGGGAGAACTCGCATGCTCGATCCTGTAGGAAACCAGAGACTGGACAAAGGCGATACAACGCGACGCCACTTTCTCGCCCGTCGAATCCTCGGGATCGGTGCCGCAGAAAAAATCAATTGCCTGCACGTCGGCCGCCTGCGGCCACGTTTCGAGCGAGAGAAACTCGGCGGCAAGGATTTTAGCAGAAATCGGATGCACATCGGGTGCATTCAGCAGGGGCACCCAGTCCTCAGCCCAACTGCCCGCCTCGCCCAGCACCCATCGGGGGCCAGGAAGTTCTTTCATGTCAGGTACATCGCCGTAGGACTGCGGAGCCTGCAGCAGGGTCGTGCATCTGCCGGCGCGTACCGTGGTCCAGCCGGCGCCGGGGTCTATGACGGCACCCTCCTCGTGAGAGACTAACGCCAGGCCGCCTGCGACTGCCAAACGACGGATCAATGCCCATTTCTCCGCGCCAAGTGCCTCGTCATCCCCATGCAGAACGATGATCTCCACAGCCCCCGGACGCAGCAGGCCCGCGTCCAGTTCAGGCTGAACGGACGGATCGAGGCTTTCGAAACGCAACGCGGCTTCGCGTTGATGGAAGGCGTCGTAGTGGGCCCGGCTGCTCTCTTCATTGTCGCTGACGAGCCAGAACTCGGTCTGTGCGTCACCATTCGAGAGATAGTCGATGCACTGTTTGAGGACGGTCCGGTCGGGCTCGCGACTACCCGCGAACTCGATGACGTGGCAGGCATAGCGTTCACCCTCTTGCGGCTGCTCAAGGGCGGCAACCAACGCGACGGGGTCGATCTCCCCATCGGGCAATCTGTCAACAAGCGATTGGCCGGTGGGGATGAATTTCGGTTGCCAGGACACCCTGTGCTTGCTGTTCAGCAAGTCGTTCCATTTCGGATTGGACGTGAAATACGTATATTCTCGAATGTGGGCGATAAGTTCACCGGTGGCGCTGTCGTAGAAACTGATGCTCCCGCCTGATCTCTCGCCGCGACGAACGGAGAACTGCCCCCTTTCGTTGGCATTCATCCAATCTTCACGGGGTTTGGTCACGTGACACGTGATCCTCGGGCCGGTCGGCGGGCGAACGAACGTGATGCCTTCGGCCCGCTGCGGGATCGCGAAGAGATCGGCAGCGGTCAGCAGATGATACAGAAAGACCTGCAAGCCTCCGTCGAACAGGGGGGACAGGAGACATAGCCTTCCTCTTGCCCCGTCGCCCACAACCCCTCATCCATTTCGACGTCCACCAAGAAGGCCCGTTCGGAATCCAGGCGGACGCGCCTGATGGTTCTGAAGAAGGGACCGTACTGGAAGGTCTCGCTCAGGATGGCTTCAAGGCGTTCGTAAAAATCCTTGTCGTCAGCCAGAAACGAGCGTCCGAAACCGCCGGTGTCTATGTCGCTCAGCCGGGCCGGCACATCCACCGGCTCGTCGCCGCTCAGCCGCCGCACCTTGCCGCGGCCATGCAACTCGCTCTGCGCCTCGACATCGTACGACCGGGAAGAAATAGTGAAGGTGAATTCGTCCGGTGCATTCGCCACCGGGTGCAAGGCCGTCTGCAAGCGGACCGGCGTCTTGGGAATGGGACAAGGCTGGAGAAACTCCAGCACGTCAAAATGAACGGGAACGCCTCCAAGGGCCTCCAGGATCAGTTCGATGTATCCGGCCCCGGGCATGATCGGCGCGTGATGCACCCGGTGGTCCGCCAACCAGGGAAAGTCCTTCTCGGAAAGCCGGGCCTCGAAAAGCAGGTGATCACTCGGCACCTTATGCCCGACCAGCGGACCGTGCGAATACTCGCCTTGCCTGACGAACATCTCGTTGTCGCACAGGATATCCAGCGTGACCTGCTCTTCTTTCGGATGACCGGGCAACAAATGGGCAATGGGCTCCGGCCGCGGATACTGCGCGGCAAAATCCAGATTCACGCCGGCCCTGAACAAGGCACCCAAGGCCCGCTTGAAACTGAGACAGACATCAGTGTCTTTTATCAGCGTCGGGATGCAGGCTGGCGCCGGAACGCTGTCTTCCAAGCACTGCGCGAGGGTGGATTGCAGGGCGCTGTGCGGCGCGAGTTCCAGGAAGACGTCGGGCCGGTAATCCCGCTTGACGGTTTCCACCGCCGCGGCGAACAGAACGGTCTGGCGGATATTCGCCCACCAGTAGGCGCTGTCCAGTCGCTGCATCTGCTGTCCCGTCACCGAAGACACCAACGGCACTTCGGCGTCGAAGGCGCAAGCGTTCAGGAAGGACAGGTCCGCATGTGCGTCATCCTTGAGCGGGTCCATGGCGCTGGAGTGAAAGGCGATGTTACCCTGCAGCAGCCGGTTCTGTAGGTTCCGCCGATCCAATTCCTCCATGACGGGCCGCAAGGCAGCCTCTTTCCCGCAGATGACGGTGCTGGCCGGGGCGTTCTCGCAGGCAATCTCAACTTGGGCTGGCCGGTCTTCGCCGGCTCGAAAGGGTATTCCCAGCGTCTCGAACAATTGCTCCACGCCCGGACGATCAAGACCGATCGCCAGCATGCGACCGGAACCGGCCACGCGCTGTTGCAACGTGGCGCGATGGAAGATCAGGCGCGTGGCCTCCGCCAGCGACAGCGCCCCGCAGGCGAAAGCCGCGGCGGCTTCGCCGGAACTGTGGCCGACCACGCAGTCAGGATAGACTCCCCACGTTTTGAACAGTTCCACCAGGGCGCACTGGAGCATGAACGTGACAGGCTGGGCCAACTCGCACTCGTTGAGTTCCTCCTGCGTGGCCGAGAAACAGGCCTCGCGCAACGAGACTTCCGAGTGCTCCCGCCAGTGCTCCTCGATGGCATCGATCACGCGGCGGAACACGGGGTCGGCATCGTAGAGGCCGCGACCGCAACCGGCCCACTGCGTGCCCTGTCCGGAGAACACCATCACAAGCCGTGGCTTCCCTTCGCCTATTGTAGCGACCGGCGCGGGATCTTTCTCAAAGGCGTCCAGTGCTTCGATCAGTTCTTTTTGGTTGCGCACCGCAAAGGCCGTCCTCGTGGTGAAATGGGTACGGCGGCGGCTGAGATTTCCGGCCAGCGTATAGAGATCCATCGGTTGTTTGTCGAGTGCCTCACGCAACTGCCGTGCGCTCTGCACCAACGTCCCGGACGTCCGCGCCGACAGGGGGATCATGAAGCCTGCCTCCGGAGCCAGCGCCACCGACCAGATCCGCGGCTGCGCTGGGCGGTACTCCCGCACCACGCAGTGCCCGTTGGCCCCGCCAAAGCCGAACGAATTGATGCCGACCAGGACCGGACGTTCCGGAAAGGGTTCGCAGGCCGTCTGCACTTGCATGGGGCACCCGTCGAAGTCGATCTCAGGATTCGGTACCAGGAAATTCTTTGAGATCGGCGCGAACGTGCGGCGCTGCATCATCAGGATGACCTTGAGGAGGGCGCAATGGAACGCGGCGGCTTCCATATGCCCCACGTTGCTCTTGACGCTGGAAACCCGTAGCGGTACCTGGCGGTCGACACCGCCGAACGCCTCCGTGATGGCGTTCCCCTCGATGCGATCACCCACCACGGTACCGGTCGCATGGGCTTCGATATAGTCGAAATCCTGTGGCGCACAGCCCGCACGGGCACAGGCTATGCGCATCAACTCAACCTGTGAATGGCGGGTGGGCGCGGTGATGTAACGCCCCTGAGCCAAACCCTCGGTCCCGTCGGCTGCGCCGGCTGCATTGACAGCGGTGGCTTCTATCACAGCATAGATGGGATCCCCGTCTCGTTCGGCCGCCGCCAGGGACTTGATCGCAAAGACGAACGCTCCTTCCGCGCGCATATATCCGTTGGCTTCCGCGTCGAATGAATGGCACCGGCCGTCCGGACTGATGACACCCAGCGCATTGAAGGACGCACTCAGTTTGGCGGTGCCCAGGTAATTAACGGACCCGACGAGAGCTTGTTCACAATCGCCGCACCGGAGTGCGGTCATCGCCCAGTGCAGCGCGGTCAGCCCGGCGGAACACGCGGTGCAATAGGTCGTTGACGGTCCCATCAGATTGAAGTGGTAGGAGATCCGGTTGGACAGCATGGCCAGACTGATGCTGGTCACGTCAAACTCGGAGGCGCCATGCATCGGCCGCCAACTGGCCACTGCCGGCACCTGCGCACCGATGAAGACACCCGTCGGACTGTTGCGCAATGTCTGCAAATCCCAGCCGACCCGCTCAAAGGTTTCCCAGGAGCAGGTCAACAACATCCGGACCTGCGGGTCTGCCAACGTCATTTCCTTGTGAGACAGACCGAAGAGACTACGATCGAAGAACTTTTCTCCATCCTCTCGGATCAGTCCCTCGTAGGGACTGGCGAAGCGACCCGGACCCGAGAAACCGCCGATCGGCCGGTAGCCTCGGCCGTAGCGGTCGGTAACCGGCTCCTGGAGGATCTCGCGTTCGCTGAGCAGACACCAAAAGTCATCGTCGGTGAGAATGCCGCCCGGCATGCGGTAACTGTATCCGACGATGGCAACAGGGTTTTCCGACTTCTTCATTTCTCTCTCCAAGAGATTCGGCGACCCTAAACCTGCAATGCGCAGCTTACTGGTCCTGGTTTATCCAGAAAATGAAATAGTGCATCCTATAATATTATGGACATGGCAGAAAAACAACTCATTCAGGGCAATGCGAAGAAGCGTAGCTTGGGCTAGCGTAGCGGCTAAAGGCTCACGACAGTTGTGTGATTTATCGTCTCTCTTGCTGGTGCGAAAAGCTATGCATGCAGGTGAAACCACCAACCGAGAGGTGCGTCGGCACGATCAAGTGCATGAACGCTTCTTCGGTCCCAGCCCGTCTCGAGTCTTCTTCAGCGTGCGGAACAAGTCTACCCACGCAAATAACGAATATGATGGTGGTCAGTTAACTCCAGGCAGACCTTTCCCAACTAAGGCCGTTCCTTCGGTGACCTAGCCAGTCTGGTCGTCTATTCGGAGACGGAACAGGTGTTACTTCCCTTTACTGATCACCTCTTCAAGCGTCGATTCCGCCAACATGAACATTTCCGCCAAAATCTGCATGCGCCGCTTTTTCAATTCCTCAACCCGCTTCCACAAGACGTCCTTGATTTTGGCATCCCCTTCCTCACGTACCTCGGAAGAGAGAGTCGCGTCATTCTTGAATTCATATTTCTCAATCGTGAACGCCGCAATATCGCTTATGTTATCCCCCACGATCGCTAAATCAACTGCGCTTTTTACCGACCTCAATTTTTCTTGGTCATCAATAGCCATCTTTTTTACTCCTTTGCGATTCGGTTTTGTTGATAAATGGACCTCTCCTTAACGATTCTTAACGACATTACTTAACATAGGCGCTAAGAGCGGTCCAGACAATTGATCGAATGTGTGAGAATAGCATTATAGATTTTCGCCATTATCCCCTTGACATACTTACTGGAATCTGGTAGGTTCTCTGAAAAAGGAGAGAACGATGACTTTCTATCAATTCCAAAAACGCTTTCCGAACGATGATGCCTGCCTGCATCAGATCAT
>MPMZ01000093.1 GCA_002238765.1 Nitrospira sp. bin75 | reverse complement strand
GATTCCAACATTTCCCGCGAAGTGGCCGAAGCCTGTTTGGCCCATGTCGTCAAAGGCGTGGAGGCGGCCTCTCAACGTTCGGATCTGTTCGAGCGGCGGCGCTCGGTGATGCAACAGTGGGCCGACTGCGTCACAGGTACCCCAAGTGCCGCCGTGATTGGTCTGCAACCCGCAAATTGATCCGACATGGAGGTGATTTTTCTGGCAAAATTGGCCTGAAAGGAGCAGGAGGATTTTGCCATGAAAAGGAAGCAGTACACGGAGGAACAGATCGGGTTTGTCTTGCGCCAAGCCGAGGCGGGGACCCCAATCGGCGAGGTCTGCCGCAAGACGGGGATTTCGGAGCAGACGTTCTATCGTTGGAAAAAGCAGTTTGCCGGGATGGGCGTAGCCGAGATTCGGCGCCTGAAGCAGTTGGAAGAAGAGAACCGGCGGCTGAAGACGCTGGTGGCCGATTTGACCCTGGACAAAACGATGTTGCAGGAGGTCGTGCGCCGAAAGTGGTGAGGCCCTCCCGACGCCGGAGCCTCGTGGCCTGGCTACGGAGGGCCTATCAGGTGAGCGAACGCCGGGTGTGCGGGGCGACCGGCTTTGCCCGGTCCTCGCACCGCTACCGGTCCATGGCCGATCCGCAGGACGAGTTGCGGCTGCGGCTCAAGGAGTTGGCGGCGGCCCGAGTCCGGTACGGGTATCGTCGCCTGCATGTGCTGCTTCGGCGGGAGGGCTGGCCGATCAATGCCAAGCGGGTCTATCGTCTGTACAAAGAGGAAGGGTTGAGCATCCGCCCCAAGACACCGCGCCGGCGGCGTTCGACCCGTTACCGTGCTGGTCGTTCTGCGATCGAGCGTCCGAATGACTGCTGGGCCATGGACTTTATGGCGGACAGTCTGGCCGACGGGCGCGCATTTCGGATCCTGACGATAGTGGATTGTCATCGTCGTGAGAGCCTCGCTACGGTCCCGCGCCCGAGTTTCCGGGCGCAGCAGGGGGTGGAGATTTTGAATGGGCTCATCCAGGCCCGGGGCAAGCCCCATGTCATCCGATGTGACAATGGCCCGGAGTTTGCCGGGCGGGTCTTGGATCAATGGGCGTACTGGCACGATGTCGAGTTCGACTTCTCGCGACCCGGTAAACCCACAGATAATGCGTATATCGAGGCGTTCAATGCACGGCTGCGGGCCGAGTGCTTGAATGCCTCCTGGTTCTTATCGCTGCACGACGCCAGAGATCGAATCGAAAGTTGGAGGCACGACTATAATACCGCTCGGCCGCACTCGGCGCTCGGCAATTTGACGCCGAGAGCCTTTGCGCGCCAAGCTCACGAGGCCAGAAAAATCGCATAGAAGCTGGATCAACTTCGGGGGCAGGTCCATTGTCGTTGTAGCGTTTGTCGACAGATGGTTCAGCGGAGGGAGAGCAGCCATTGGCCGCACTCCCGGTCAATTCGTCTCACGGATCAGTCACAAGCTGTCGAGCCTGTTGGTCGAGTCCCTTAATGACGCTCTGAATGGCGTCGACTTCGCGCTCCTCGAAGTATGCCTCCCCACACTGGTGACAGACCCAGGCCGGGACTGTGTCGAGTACCAAGTGATAGCCGTTGCGGTCGACGTGGAAGGGTGCCTTTGAGCGCTTCATCTGCCCATGACAGTAGATACAGTTCATTTTGGTCTCCTTGTCCGCAAGTCTTGCTCCCATTCGTCCTCTGTGGGAATGTATGCGGTGATGACTGCGAGGAAATCCTCTTTAGGCGCACAGACCACGTGAATATCTCGATGGTCAACCCCTTGGCCATGCAATAGACAACTGTGGCCGCGTGTGTCATCGGGATAGTCCTCGATTAGCTCGCCTTGCATAATCACAGTTCGTATCTCGTCTGGTGAAATCATCCTGTCCGGCCGCGCCATTTGGCGAACTGCATGGGGAAGAAAAAGCACGCGCTGGACAGCGGCGCTTCGTACGCGTTCAAGGATTTCTTGTGAAGCCATTATAGCATTCCTTGCTCTTCATCAATATTCGGTGAGGATAACTTCGCGATCGCTATTCTCAACCTGTACCAACATATTAGCCGCATCAGCCTCAGCCACCAACTGGGCGAACGTTTCCCTCAACAGTTCATACAGCACGTGCGCGGCGGCGCGAAGGTCATCGCCGTCGTCCCGTGTCAGCCAGTGCAGGGTCGGCATGGGTTAGAGTTCCTGATCGGGTTTCGGAACCTCCGACATGGCTTCTTCGTATTCGGCAATCCATTGTTCGGCTTCTTTTTCCGTGTAGGCTCCGGTGAGGGCACCGCTGTCTTCCGGCAGTTCATTGTTTTCCGGCATGCCGATGTGAGGTTCCAGTTTCACTCTCAACTCTTTTGCTTGTGGGTCGGGCAAGTCTTTGACAATGACCTTCAATCGCCTCTCGTCCAGATTTCCTGCGAAAATCGCTCCAAACAGATCGCTCTTTTTACCAATCGCTTCTCGAATACTCTCTGCAAAAGGGGCTAACGTCCAATCATCTCCACGTCTGTGTTTCACTCCTTGCAGATGTGTTCCCTCAAGCGTAGCTTCTTGCAATCCTGTATGGTAAAAGTCTGCTGCTTGTAGACGCGCGTTGGTCAGGTCAGCCCCTTGTAGTCTCGCTAGACGAAGATCAGTTGCTTGCAGGCACGCTTCGTCAAGCCGTGCTTGCTGCAACTGGCCGTGCACAACATAAGCTCCTTGTAGGTTTGCCCTGCTGAGATCAGCTTTCATTAGCTTCGCTCCGAAAAGATTAGCTGCCTGTAGATGTACCTGCATAAGATTAGCCCCTTGGAGTTTCGCTTCCCGAAGGTCAGCACTTTGCATGTGTGCTTCCCGAAGGTCAGCACCTTGTAGATGTGTTCTCTCAAGCCGAGTTCCTTGCAGATACGCCTCTCGTAGCTCAGCATTGTGCATGTTGGCTTCCACAAGATTAGCTGCTTGCAGGCGCGCTCGTGTTAGATTGCCCCCATTTAGCCAGCTTCCCTGTAAATTGATGTGACAGTCCTTAAAGACCTCGTGCCTTTGCACAAACAGCAGGGTCAACAGGCTTTGAATTTCTTCCGAGGGTTTCGACTTATACGCTTCTCTGTATTCGCTTTCGCCCGTCGTTCGGCGGATATGGGCGCAGAGAATGTCGAGCACAGTCTGGCACAAATCTTCAGTGTCCTGCGCGAGATGGAAAAGTTCGTAGGCTCCGCCCAGGCGGACCAAGTCCAAAGCGTGCCCCATGTGTTCGATGGCATTTTTGAGACGTTCCTGCCGCTGTCCCCGCTCGGTGTTCTGGTTGGCCTTTGCCTGTTCTTCCGTGGCCTTGGCCTGCGAGTTCGCCGCACTTTCCATGGCCTGAGCCCGCCTATTGGCTATGACGGCTTGTAGAACAAGCACGATGCCGCCCATGGCGATTCCGATAAAGGTCAGGATTTTGTTTTTCTCGGTTTGTTCCGATAAGCCCAAAAGTTGGCCGACACACTCTCTAACTGTGTCGGAGAACATGACGGCTATGAAAGCCACAAACATCACGCCAAGAAGGCTGCACAGAATGGTCAAAGGGTTCGTCTTGACCCATTGAATCAGATTTGTGATGGCAGTTTTAATGGTAATCATAGGCTGTTGCTGTCAATTTTCGTATCACTATACATAAATTCCAAAAATCCCTGGGCGTTGCCGCACGGGGATTGAAAGGTGGGCTCGCCTGCGAAAAAAGCGAGATGGGCCTCTCCATCCAGGTTTGCCAATGCTCGCAACAAGCGAGAATCCTACCATACTGAGGACGGGAATGAGCCAACAAGCTGAGGGGGAATGGATTTCAAACTGACACACGATGGTTGGCGATCAAGATGCGACCGGATCCTGCACGTGGCCGAGTTCCTTCATCCCGCAGAATTCGACGCCGAGCCAGCGGAAGAGAAGGTCGATCTGAAGACACGAGCTAACACGCGCAGGGCGCGGCGGGCTGGGGAAGCGTGGGGAGGGTGGTCTGATGATGTGGAAACAACGCTGGACACCGCGGCTGGTCTTCGCTGGGCAGACAGCGACTGTGCGGGGAGATGCCGCCGCGCCGCCAGGTTCGTGGGCGACGCGGCATGTCGACCGATGATCGTGCTCCCCTGACGCGCTCCCCCAGGAGGAAGGGCGCGCGCCAGGACGCACGCCGCTCAGAACCCCCAGGTGGCCTGGAGCCGGAGGCCCTGGTTCACCGGCTGCGGCCCCGCGGGCTCCTGCCGCCGGCCTTCCAGGGTCAGTGCCAGGCCCGTCACGCTCGCCCAGCGCGCGCCCAGGCGATAGGTCCGGTCCGCGCCAGCCGCCAGCACCGTGCCCGCATAGGGGGTGAGCAGGCCGGTGTCGAAGGCGGCAAAGCCGTACCCCACGTCCGCCGCCAGTTGGCCCGCGGGGGGGGCTTGGGGTCCCTGCGGGGCCAAGCCCTGCGTGGTCTGTCGCGCCCAGAGGCCGTCCACGCCACTCGCCGTGACGCCCCACGTGGGCGCCAGGGTCAGCGCCAAGCCCCGGCCCGCCGGCCCCGGGGCCAGCCGGACGGTGCCGCTCGCGCCCCATTCCTGATAGTGCTCGTCTTCATGCGCCAGGAGGCCCCGCACCGTGCCCTCGATGGTCAAGCCCAAGGCCGGGTCTGCGTACTGCACCTGGCCACCCAGTTCCAGGCCGAAGCCGGTCTCCGCGTCCCCCCAGTCATGCCGGACGCCCAGTTCCAGCGTGGGCGTCAGGCTCCGCCCGTCGGCCCAGGTGACCGCCCGGGAACCTTCCAGCACCAC